>JAQBVG010000074.1 GCA_027623655.1 Chloroflexota bacterium | reverse complement strand
GTAATAACTATCACAGCAGGGAGTTAGAGGGAGGGTAGATAGGGGCCAGGGACGAATGTCCGCCCGCCCCTAAAACGAGAACAACATGCAAGCAATCGTCCTCCACGGCCCCAACGACCTCCGATTCGACCCCGAATACCCCGATCCCACACCCGCACCCGGCGAAGTACTCCTTAAACTCACCTACTCCAGCATCTGCCAGACCGACATTGAAATGTGGCAGCACGGCATGTTCTCCGCCGGTGGCACACCACGCATCCTAGGACACGAAGCCGCCGGAATCGTCGCTGAACTCGGCGAAGGAGTCACATCGCTCAGAGTCGGCGACCGCGTTGCCGTCGAAAACGTCCGCACCTGCGGCACCTGCTTCTTCTGCCGCAAAGGCACATCGCAGCTCTGCGAAAACGGACGCAACTTCGGCTTCAGCGACAACGGCGGACTCGCCGAATACGGCGTCTGGCCAGCCGCCCTCTGCATCAAGCTCCCCAGCAACGTCACCAACGAAGAAGCCCCCCTCGCCGAGCCCACCAGCGTCGCCGTCCACGCCGTCATGAACTCCAACGTCCACATCGGCGACATCGCCGCCGTCATCGGATGCGGAGTCGTCGGACTCATCACCCTCCAGGTCCTCCAGGCCGCCGGCGCGAGAGTCATCGCCATCGACCCCCGCGAACAATCCCTAAAAATTGCAAAGGACCTCGGCGCAAGCGCAGTACTGAACCCAAACAAAGTCGACGTCGCGGAACTCCTACCCCAAATCACCGAAGGTCTGCGCAACGGCCTCGACCTGTCCCGGGCTCTCTCCCCCGGGCTGGGGGAGACTGAGAGCCAGCGTCGCAGATCGCAGCCGAGTGAGCATCCCACGAACGCGACTAACGCAGAAATAAGAGACCCAGGGGCGATTGCCCGCCCGGTCAAAAACGGGGGAGATTCTGAGCCGAGTGACTCTGTCACGAGCGCGACTAGAACGCCAAACGGCCCCGACGTCATTATCGAGACAGCAGGAGCGCCCGGTACTGCCCTCAACGCCGCACAGTGGACCCGCCGCGGAGGCAAAGCCGTAATCGTCGGCTTCAGTCACCAGTCGCAGGAAAACAACTTCGGCCGCGCCCACATGGGCGAAAAAACCGTAATGGGCTCATCAGCCACCGGCACCGGCGAATACCACAAAGCCGTCGCCCTCATCGCCAGCGGAAAAGTAAACGTGAAACCCCTCATCTCCGCCCTCGTCCCGTTAGATCGGGGAATCCCCGACGGATTCCAGAGAATGCTAAAACCCGAAAAAGACGTCTACCGCATCCTCGTCGGCAACGGCTAAAGCCGTCCAGTCATCCCGAACTCATTTCAGGATCATTCACCCAGTTCGATCCCACGCCTCTTCCCTCCCCGACTGGGACGCCGTCCTGACTGGCCTGACTTCATCGTCTTGATGCCAGAAATTCGTGATCCTAAATAGACACTCTGATCCTCGCCGACGTTGAACCAGAAGAACGGTCGGGGTGAACCTCCATGGTCAGCGACGAGGCGCACCGTGTCCTTATGGTCCGGCTCGAACCAAGCCAACGTGCGATGATCCATGGTGTGAGCTTACATGTTGTCGGTTGCGCCACCAAGGTCAGGTGCCACGGGGATGCCTACCTCACTGGAAGCCTGTAGCAAGTATCACACTCACGCTCGTCGCCCAAGGTCCTCAAGTCTGATGCGGTAATCTACAGAGCGGTCGATGGGAACAACCAATCAGTGATGACGAAATACCGTCCAGAAATTGGATACCAGAATGAACTCTCGCGTACCTGATAGTCACACAAACGCAGATCAGATCAGAGCCTACGCGCAAGAACTAGACGGCTATTCAGTGGCAACCATCGACGAATTATCGGTGCATCACGCCGTAACGCTCGCTGCACTGAATTCAGGATCGGGAATACCTCGACAGGTTTTTGTCTTGAGATGCGCGCTGTTCTATGAATATCGCCGAGCCCACATGACATCGACTGACCCAGACACAAAACTCGTGAACGCAATCCTCACGGAACTCCGAGCAAGCGAGCAGAAATTGCCGACGGGGGCTGCGCGTGCGCTAGTGACCGAAATTGCGAACTGCCCGATTGTAGAACTGTGTTTGAACGGAGGTGCTGTTGGGCATCCATGCCAGAGAGTAGTCAGTTCGCAAACGGAATCCGGATTGATGTCAAGGCAAGTCCCAGAACCATGGAACGGGAATATCGAAACTGCACCCATCCTTTATGTCAGTTCAAATCCATCAATCTCCGAGGACGAGGTCTACCCCACGGGTCATTGGGACGATATATCGATGGCTGAGTACTTCTCGAAAAGGTTCAACACACGGTGGGTCATCGACGGCTCTCGAAGCCTTGAGAAAGACGGGACATATTCCAAACCAGTGAAATTCTGGAGCACGGTCCGCAATGGAACAACAGAATTCATTGAGCGTCCGGCGGTCCCCGGCGAAGATTATGCCCTGACGGAAGTCGTCCACTGTAAATCAAAAACAGATGATGTCGCCGCCAGCGCGGTCGATCACTGCGCGAACAGATATCTTGATCGCGTCCTTGGGATATCACCTGCGAGGATTATCGGCGTAATGGGAGCGAAGGCCGGTTCTGTGTTCGCCGATTTACTCGAAGTTGAACGCCGAGTTGGTGGCATACATACGGCGAGCCTTGGGAATACAACGAGGAGCATTGTGTTTCTCGGTGGGCCGGGTGCCGATCCCCACCCGAAAAAGATCTTGACCGCATGCGCTCCACAGGACGTAGAAACCGTCCGGCGATATTTCCGTGGTGATGGCGATGTCGCCTAAACCCATATCCAATGAATCGGTCCGCGATGTCACGTTGGTTATCCAAGGGATGTTGAACTCTGGTTCTTCAAGCGTTCAGGAAACGTGGGGATCGCGTCGGCGAATGGTGAGAGCGATTAAGTCGGACCCAAACAAGGGGCATTTGCCTGTATCCGTTGCTTTAGCAAAGGGATTGAGATTGGAATCGATGAGCGAAACCGATGAACTCGTTTTCAGCGCGCTTCTCGGTCATCCAGAAGCCCTTGTTGAAAGACTGGAGATGCTCAAGACCGGTTCATCTGATTACGATTCCCCTATCGATGAGGCAATCGCCTTGGCCACGGGGATTACAACCACGTAGGCCGTGGTGATCGTCGAGCTGACAGGGGTCGCAATTTCAAGGAGCCCGAATCATGAATACCTCCGTGGGTGTGGACGGGTGTAAGGCTGGCTGGTTCGCTGTGATGGTCACAGACGATGGTGAGTGGAGCCATGGCCTGTATGAGTCCGCCGAGGCTCTTCTTGATCGCTATGCTGACGCTGACCGGATTCTCATCGATATCCCGATTGGGCTCGTCGATAGGCGACCTGAAGAGCGGAAGTGCGATCTTGAAGCAAGATGGCTTCTCGGCAAGCCGCGCAGTGCGTCTGTCTTCCCGGTGCCCAGTCGAGCAGCCCTCTCGGCTCCTACCTCCGACGGAGCGGTCCGAGTGAACCGAAGAGAAACCGAGCGCGGGCTTTCACTACAAGCATGGGGAATCCTTCCGAAGATTCGTGAAGTCGACGAGTTGATGCAGCGAAACCAGCGAGCGAGGGACGTGTTTATCGAAGTACACCCGGAACTACTTTTCTGGGTGTTGAATAGCCAACACTCCATGGAGCACCCCAAACGACATGGGAAGGGCCGTGCAGAACGGGTCACCGTGCTCCAGCGTTGGTTTTCCGCGGCCGACGCGCTGTATACCAACGCTGTGGGCATACATATGCGGAAACATGTTGCGCAAGACGACATTATCGATGCCATGGTGGCCGCGGTCGCCGGTGTAGTTGGAACCGGTCAGCTTATCGATGTGCCCGAGCCACCGGAGATCGAACCGACGGGCTTACCTATGCGGATGGCGATACCCAGCGTGATCTGATACCCATCGAGTCACAACGCGATCTGGAGCACTATTGGAACTCCCTTCACGCGGCTCAACTCCCTCCCGAGTCGGGAGAGGGAGTTGAAAGACCCGACCCTAGTCGTCGAAGAATCCAGCGTCCTCTTCTCGCAGATACTGGCGTGTCTCATCGACTCGGAAACTGATGCCCAGCCCCGGAGTGTCGTTCACTGCGATATGGCTGTCCTTCACAACCAATTTGTCCATGCCTTCAAGGATGTCGTACCACCACTCGGGTTTACCAGACGGCAGCTCAAACGCGATGAAGTTGTCTGGCAGTGCTGCCCCAACCTGTACCAGCGCCGCGAGTCCGATCAGACCATCTACCGTGCCATGCGGCGCCATCTGGATCCCGTGCAGGTCGGCGAGTTCGGCAATCCACTTGAGCTCGGCGATTCCACCAACGTCCAACGGGTCTGGTCCCACGACATTCACAGCGTTCCGCTCGATCAGGTCCTTGAAATTATGCCGTAGATAGATCTGCTCGCCGGTATGTATCGGAGTCGAAGTGTATGGCGTCACCTGGAGGAAGTAGTCCGGGTGGACGTAGGGCGTGTAGTCACCCGTGATCGTGTCTTCCATCCACATCAGGTTGTAGGGTTCCAGTGCCTGCGCGAGTTTCAGGGTGTCGGATATAGCCATTCCGGGCCCGCAATCGAGTGCTAAACCTACTTCGTCGCCAAGGACTTCCTTCATCGCGATAACTGCATCGACGGTGATGTTGAATCCCTTTTCCGTCAGTACGCCCCGGTTCGGGTACCGGCTGTTGTGGACGTAGTCCCCGTAATAGAAGTCGGGCATGTCCTTGACCATCGGCGACCCGTGGAACGCTATTCCCTGTTTGATGATCGAGAAATTTTGCGGAAGATCTTTCATCTTCTGCATGTTCTTGGCGAAATCTTCCGGCTGGTAGCCTTCGAACGGAAAACGGATGTTCCCGTTGTACACTCGGACCTTGTCGCGGATTTTCCCTCCCAGGAGTTTGTATATCGGAACGCCTGCTGATTTGCCGGCGATGTCCCACAACGCGACTTCGATGGCGCTGACTCCCGAACCCCAGGGTTTGAACGATCCGAACCGCCTGATCCTCAACATTACTCGTTCGACATCCGTCGGGTCGAGACCAAGAATCATCTGCTTGTAATACTCGATTTGCGGCTTGATGAACGGGGTGTTTCGCGGCGATTCAGTGCCGCCGATGCCGTCGATGCCTTCGTCAGTCGTTATTCGTACGACCGGGTGATCCCCAATAATTGCACATCTGACGTCAGTTATTTTCATTTCAACTCCTGCTGGATCCCCCGCATTAATTGACGCGGCAGACCAGGATGATTGCGATTGCTAGACGGCGAGATTCTACGCCTCCGGTTGATACCTGGTTCAAGTCCTAATCCGTGTCAAAAGTGTGTCAACTTACACCGCAATCGCCGAGCACCTATGTGAGTCCAATCACCGGGCAAAAGTTGTCCAGTCGAACGTTAGCTCTGTGTCAACCAGATTCATCCTCAAGATGAGCAGAAGGATTTACCGGCGAAATCGTGTATTTTTTACCGCTACTGGCGGGAACCTTTTCACAAATCATGTGTCTTGAACTTGTGAGGGCTGCAATCAGGTAACAGCCCTTATAGCCAAAACGGACAGCAGTCAGGGTTCAAAAGGCGAACGACCTGAACGGTGGGCTGGAAAATCTGGTGTTGAGCAGAGCCGTAAGGCTTTGTAAGGAAGGTAATCGCGATGAATTCAATGCCATCGTCGACACCTTCAATCAGCGTCTGTATCGAATTGCGTGGTTGATCACACGCGATCACGGACTTGCTGAAGACGCCATCCAGGAAACCTTCGTTCGGGCCTGGGGGCAACTCCAGTCGCTCAGTGACCCCTCGAAACTGACCGCTTGGCTCACGAGGATCCTCATTAACTACCTGAAGAATCAACGGCGCCGAAAATCGGTGCCACAGGCGAAGATCGAGGCAGCTGTGAACGTTGCAGACCCCGCACGGGCCGACCAACCGACGCTGGCTGCCGAAACCGCGACTGAAATGTCCCTGGTTATTGCCGGTTTACCGTAAGACCAGAGGACGGCACTTGTGCTCCGGTACTTCGAAGAACTTTCACTCGATGAAATCGTCGAAGTGACCGGTTGGCGATTGGGAACAGTCAAGTCACGTATTCACCGGGCTCTGTGCACAGCACGAACTCAGTTGGAACGACTTGGCTATTCGATGACTGTTTTCAATGTCGAGAAGGAGGTCAACTGATGGATAAATCACGTTTGACCGATCAACAGATGGAGCACTTGGTCCAGAGATCGCTTTTCGACGACGCAGCACAGGTTTCAGCCAGGAGCGGGACGTTCTTCGCCATTCAGGATCGGCTTGGAGAGCAGAGTGGGCGGGGTTTGCGACAGCAAATCTCGGACGCCTTCGAAAACCTCTCCGAGGCGATTTGGAAGATCATACCCGTGTCTAAACTGAGAATGGCACAAGCTCTTGCTCTGGTTCTGATAGTAGTAGTAGTTGGAACTTACATAGCGTTCGCCGGATCAGAAGACGTAACAGAGTCAGACGTTGCGGTCGAGCCGGTTATCACGCCGGAAGCGACTCCCATTGCGAAACTTTCCGTCCCGCAAAATCTCGTGCCGTTTGTTGATCTGAACGTTATGCCGGTCCGGGACACATTGCATGCCAATGCGATGGTCTTGCCTTTAGGTGTAGGCCAATCACCTGGATTTTTGAGCTTCGGAACATCAATTGAGGTGGAAAATCTCAATCGAGAATTGCAGTTGAGGACGATGTTCCAGGACAATCGTGTATTGCTCCTGGTCTTTGCACCTGGAGTCGACCTGTTCGCTGATGGAGATGTGCTGAATCTCACTCAACAGATAAATCAGTCATTCGAGCCGACACAGGCGACCTCGTCTCTTACTACCGAAGACGAGCGGATCGTGGCTATCGAAGAGGTCGCTACTTGTGGCGACGGACGAGGCGTTTACTTGCAGCACTCGACAAAGCCTGTAGAAATAGGCGAAACCTTCGCCTGGGACGTCTACGTTAGCGAGGCAGATCCATCGGGTGACTTCCACTTTGTTTCGATCGCAGAACCTGATTCAGCAATAACTCACGACGGGCCTGATCCCAAAAGGCTCGATGCCAAATTCTCCGCAGTGGAGAGGGTGATCACTGCTGATGTTGGCGTGATAATTGTGGGAATTTTCGCTCGTGACCCGGCAATCGAAGAAATGTGCAAGAAATAGACAGGTAAACAGACGACTTTCACCCCACTGGCAATTCCGCTGGCAATCCTGGTGGCAATTCCGCTGGCGATGCCAGAACTCCCGGGCGAACACTCCGAACGCCCGGGAGTTTTTGTTTAAGGCCCTTGTTTGGGTTTCGATGGGTGGAAGTTCAAGACTAAGATTCTGTTCTACAACAGCGGATTAGTTGATTGGCCTGTTCCGGTGGAGAAAACATGCGTGTAGCAACCTGGCGTGGTGGAAGTGACATGACGATCGATGTGGTCCCGGATCCCACGCCCGGTCCCGGTCAGATCGTGATCAAAGTTCATTCGTCGGGCATTTGTGGCACCGATATCCACAAGACGCAGGGCCTGTTTCCGGGGACGCCACCCGAAGTGCTCGGGCACGAGTTCGTAGGGCCGATCGTCGAAACTGGCAAAGGTGTCGAATCGTCGATGCTGGGTAAGATCGTCGGTTGCACGCTAAACGCCGCGTGCGGCGAATGCCAGGGCTATAAGACGTGGTCGGCAATGCACTGTGAACGTGAACCACGAATGGCGGGCGGATTCGCCGAGTACGTCCTCGTCGATCAACGGCAGGCGCATATCGTTCCAGACGGACTCGATCCCGAAAAAGCAGCCATGACCGAGCCTGCTGCATGCGTAGTCTCGTGTCTGAATATGCTCAGTGAAATTGAAGAGGGTTGCGATGCCCTTGTCGTCGGTGGAGGACTCCTGGGGCTCTTTACCGTCGGGATGCTCAAACTCCGTGGCGCCGGAAGGATCATCCTGTCCGAGCCAAATCCAAAACGGCTGGCAATGGGAACTCAGTTCGGAGCGAGCGTTCTCAACGACCCGACGAAGGACGATCTGGGCGAGTTGGTGAACGACCTGACCGGTGGGGACGGTGTAAAGATCGGGGCGGAAGCGGATGGTGTTCCAAAGCTCGTCGCAAGCGTGTCGAAGATGATCCGACCACGTGGCAATCTGGTGCTTGTCGGTGTGAGTCCTCAGGGCTCTGCGCTTCCTGTCGATCTTTACGATCTCCACTACAAAGAAATTACTGTCAGCGGAGCTTTCGGAGCCGGTGATGCGTTCGGGGAAGCACTCGCCACCCTGCCAGAACTGAACCTCACTGGAGTGGTCAGCGGGCGGTATCCACTCGAAGCGGTGGAACAAGCCTTCGCAGCCTCGGCCGGCGGTCAGGGTGTGAAGTACATGATCGCACCGAACGACTAGGTAGACGGGCGTGCACGCTTCGGTTGCACGTCAACGGCTGCACACTTCGTTTCCATGTCAATGGCGGCGCAACAACGTTCTTTGGATTGTGGCGTGCGGATTTGGGCGATGGATCCCGAGTGGTTACGGCTTCTCAAGTTAACTCGTATCAATACTACGAAAGCTTCATCGGTCTGAAGACCAAAAAAACCAGTCGATTTCCGGCGTGGACGAATGACTGTTGAAAACTAACTCGCCCGATGGTTGAGCACTCGAACAGGGTGCAGAATCGGCCTCCAGGCGAAACTCTTCCTGGCGAAGCCTGCTGTTCATCACGTTTGCGCCAATGTGGTTTCGAATCAACCTGCCTAGAGGTTCTGTGTGGACCTCGGAGGTTTCATGTTCCGCAGTCCTGAAACTGAAGCCCTTCTAGGAGATCGAGAAGAGGGCAGGCGTCCAGCAGCCCAACCTACGGAAGAGGGGTGTGCAAGTTGCACACCCCTCTTCTGAATTCGAGTTTTCAGGGCAGTTCCAGAACTTACAGGTGAACCCCGGAATAACTCCAGAACGGGGTATCCAGGACCGAGAATCTAGTAGTCCATACCGCCACCGCCCATTGGCATTGATGGTGCTGGCTCCTCTTTCTCACTGATGAGAGTCTCGGTCGTGAGGATCACTCCTGCGACCGAAACAGCATTTTCGACGGCAGCACGAGCTACCTTGGCCGGATCGACAATGCCCATCTTGACCATGTCACCATAAATACCCTTTTCAGCGTCGAAACCGTAGTTCTTGACTTTGCTGTCCGCAACTTTGCCGAGGATTACAGCGCCTTCGTAACCGGAGTTAGCGGCGATGATTCGGATTGGAGCGAGCAGTGCGTGCCGAAGAACGTTGATTCCTGTCTGTTCGTCAGCGTTGTCCGATGTTACTGACGCGAGATTCTCAGAGGCACGTATCAGGACTATCCCACCTCCGGGAACGATTCCTTCTTCAACGGCCGCGCGGGTCGCCGAAAGAGCGTCTTCCATGCGTTGCTTCTTCTCTTTCATTTCGACCTCGCTGGCCGCGCCAACTCGGAGGATCGCGACTCCACCGGATAGTTTGGCGAGCCGTTCCTGAAGCTTCTCACGGTCGTAGTCGGATGTCGTATCGGCGATCTGGGCTTCGATCTCAGCTTTTCGCCCGGCAATCGCGTCGGCAGATCCTGCACCATCGATAAACGTGGTGTCGTCTTTGTTGACAAGCACCTGCTTGCACGTGCCAAGGTCGTCGAGAGTAATCGAGTCTAGTTTCCGGCCGATCTCCTCAGAGATGACGGTCCCGCCGGTGACAATCGCAATGTCCTGCAACATCGCCTTGCGTCGGTCGCCAAACCCTGGCGCTTTTACGGCAGCAGCACTTAGCGTGCCTCGGAGTTTGTTCACTACGAGTGTTGCAAGGGCTTCGCCCGTGACATCTTCGGCGATTACGAGAATACTTCTCTTGGTTTGCAGAACCTTTTCCAGCACCGGGAGCAGGTCGGAAATCGCCGATATTTTTTGACTCGTGATCAGAACGTACGGATCGCTCAGGTTGATTTCTTGACGCTCCGCGCTGGTCACGAAGTAAGGCGACAGAAAACCACGGTCGATCTGCATACCTTCCACGAACTCTGTCTCGTATGAAAGAGTCTTGGATTCATCGACTGTAATCACGCCGTCCTTGCCGACCTTGTCCATGACTGTGGCAATGAGACTACCCATTTCCACGTCGTGGGATGACAGGACTGCGACGGCCTGGATCTGGGCCTTGGAATTAACGGGCGTCGACTGCTTTGCAATCGACTCACGAACCGACACCATGCCCTTTTCCAGACCCCGCTTCAGCGCCATTGGGTCGGCACCGGCGGCAACGTTCTTGAAGCCCTCGGCAATGATTGCCTGGGCGAGTACGGTTGACGTAGTGGTGCCATCGCCAGCGTCGTCATTTGTCTTCTTTGAGACCTCTTTGAGCAGCTGGGCCCCCATGTTTGCGAAGGGGTTTTCGAGGTCGATTTCCTTTGCGATTGTTACGCCGTCAGAGTTGACCTGCGGCGGGCCGAATTTCTTGTCGACGATTACGTTTCGACCACGCGGGCCGAGTGTCACCTTCAACGTATTCGCCAGGATATCGATACCTTCCTTGAGGTTCGATCTCGCATCGTCACCGAACTTTAGTAATTTATGTGCCATGATTAGTGTTTCTCCAGATTTAGACGGCCAGTGTCGAGTGAGTAATCCCCGGACGAACTAGCCAACAATCGCGAGGATGTCGCTTTCTCTAACTATCAGATAATCGGTCCCATCTTCGGCGTACTCAGTGCCCGCATACTTTGAGTAGACGACTTGCTGCCCAACTTTGACCGCAATGTTGATGAGTTTGCCTTCATCTGTGGTTCGGCCCGGTCCTGCAGCGATTACTGCACCCTTTTGAGGCTTTTCTTTCGCTGTGTCGGGAATGATGATTCCGCCAGGTGAAGTCGAGGCTTCCGAGTCGGACGGTTCGATGACCACTCGATCACCGAGAGGTTTCAGTTTTAGTGCCATTCGTTCAATTTCCTTCTGTCAATACATGTAATCGATGTTCGCAGCCTATCGACCGCAAAACCTTGATCTGACTAGGCGCTTCACCGTGTCAATTTGATTGCACTCAAGTGATCAATCCAGACCGGAGCGCAAATCCCGTCAACTCCGCACGATTAGACATTCCGAGTTTTCGGAAGATATTCCGAATGTGAACTTTTACCGTGCCCTCGCTTAATTCCAGTTGATTAGCGACATCGTGATTGGTCAGGCCACTTGCAATCAACTCAGCAATCTGTGTTTCTCGCCCTGTGAGGACCGGCTGTTCATTGGCCGCCGACATCCTGACCTTTGCCACATCAGCCAACGTCGTTACAGCGGGACCGGTTGCAACAACCTGTCCCGCCGCGAGTAAATGCAACGAAGCAATAAACTCCTCGTCGCTTACGCTCAGAGATATGTAACCGCTGGCGCCGGCAGTGATAGCGGTTTCCATCAGTGCAGGCGTCTGGTCAATCGAAATGATTGCCACGGGGGTTTCTCTATTCCAACCGGAAACGGTTGCTATTGTTCGGCCCATATCCAGACCAATGATCTGGGGATCGGCGAGCACAACATCCGGTCTGCGAGACTCCAGAACGGCGGTGAGATCTTGATACCCTGCCCACTTGCTGTAGTACGAATCAATCGCAGCGGTTCTCAGCACCAGGCAGAGTCCTTGAGCTACCACAGGGCTTCGGTGTATGACTAAGACATTCATCGAAAGAAGTTAGCCAATCATCTACCGATATAGGAGTAACTATCGAGATCATGATATTCGCTGAGCTACGTATATGGTGGCTCGGATATAACTCCATATATATACCTATATAGAGGTAATTCTCGTCCAAACACTTGTGCCCGACGCGGTCGCCCTGCAATGCTGCTCAGGGTGTGGAATTCGACCCCGAAAGCATGCCGGACAAATCGGCGTCTGGTCTGACCGGCCTCCACCGAAACAGACCTCGACCGGGCACGGCTCGGTTACGGAAATATCGACAGTTTTGGTTAGTTTGTCGGCACGGTGGCGGCCAGTTCTCAAATGCCAGTAACTCAAACGAGCTCCGGACCTGAGAAAGCACCCGACATCCTGAAGAAATGTCCATAGAGTCGCCGGTGCTTGTGGCCGACGATCCCCGTCAAAACGCTGGCGCGACACCGAATACACCGGTAGTCTGCGTTGGCTCAGCAGGGGCAATCCGGTCACGGATCAGAATCGCACTTTGGTGCCGCAGAGGTAATTTATGGCCAAACTCTCGGGTGGTGAAGCGCTCGTCAAATCTCTTGTACGGGAAGGCGTCGAAGTGGTGTTCGGGCTTCCGGGGGTGCAGATGTACGGAATCGTCGCCGCGTTACGCGATGAACCGAGCATCAGGTTCATCGTCACACGTCACGAGCAGGCTACGACATACATGGCCGACGGCTACGCAAGAACCACTGGCAAACCCGGAGTTGCACTTGTCGTTCCCGGGCCCGGCATCTACAACGCTGGAGCTGGCCTGGCAACCGCTTTCTCCCGCTCGTCTCCGGTGGTATTGATCGCTGGCCAAATCCCTCGAGCGACAATTGGCAAGAATTTCGGTGGCCTCCACGAGGTGAACGACCAGAAAGAGATCACCCGTCCGATCACCAAATGGCAAAAACAGGTCCTTCGGCCCAGTGAAATACCTGAGAGTATTCATGAGGCGTTCCGGCAGGCCAGGTCCGACCGTCCTTCACCCGTTCACTTCGAACTGCCGCCTGAAACCATGGTCGAGCGCGAAGAGGTGACCCTGCTCGAACCGGCGCAAATAGTCCGGAGGGTCCCGGACAGCTCACTTATCGAACAGGCTGCGAAAGAACTTGCGGGTGCGCGAAAACCGGTCATATACGCGGGTGGTGGGGTAGCGCGCTCGAACGCGGAAGCAGAGCTTGTAGCGTTTGCGGAATCGGCGCAGATTGCCGTGAT
>JAQBVG010000073.1 GCA_027623655.1 Chloroflexota bacterium | reverse complement strand
TTCTCGTTGCGACGATATTCGCCGGTGTCAGCATGATCGCGCCCGGACTTATCAGGGCCAGCGGTGCGCCCGACCCCGACACTGTTGCGCAGAGCAAGGTCGAGGCCATTCGTGAGGGAGGCAAGTTCGTATTCAAACATCCGATACTGCCCGGGCTCTACCTACTCGACGTCGGCGTCACGGTTGTCAGCTTCTATCGGATGCTTTTCCCGCTGTTCTCTGCAGGTCTATACGGCATGGGCGCAGAGGGGACCGCCCTGTTGGGCTTCGCAAATGCGTTTGGCGGAGTTGGCGGATCGATGCTGGTGTTCTTCACCGAGAAAATACGCCACAAGGGACGAATCGTCCTCGCCGCAACCCTCGTTTACGCTGTCGGGCTTATTGCGTTCGGCCTCACGCCCATTTTTTGGGTTGGGCTCGTTATCGTCGCAATTCTGGGCGCAACGGACTCGATAGGAATGACTATGCGCCAGGCAATCGTGCAACTCACGACTCCCGACCGTTTGATAGGGCGTGCCTCCAGCGCCCATTCATTTGCAGCAATGGGGGCTAACAACGTCGGTCAAATGGAGGTTGCGTTCCTGTCCGCCGCCATTGGTGCCGGCGCCACCATGGTAATCGGTGGATTCGTAGCCATAGCGGTAGTCGCAATAATTTGGGTGGCGGTCCCGGGTGTGAGACGCTACGAATACACCGAAGTTCCTTCGGGAGCCGCGATCGACGATGATGACGAATCCGATCGCCAGCAGGAACGAGCAAATGGTGATGTCGATCTGAGGCGGTCCCATTGAGGAAGGCCACCGAATGAAAATCACGAATGTCAAAACCTTCATCGTGGACGGTGTGTTTAGGCCGCGGACGTTTGTGAAGGTCGACACGGACGCTGGCATCGTGGGTTGGGGCGATTGCACAGAGTGGCAGGCGGCATACTCCGTCGCCGGAACTGTGAACCAGCTCGGCGAGATCATGATTGGCAGGGACCCTATGGCCTCGGAAGCGGCGTGGTGGGAGATGGCTTCGTTCATGGGCCGTCAACGTGGTGGAATCGCATATAAGGCAATGTCCGGTATCGATTCCGCACTTTGGGACATCCGGGGCAAAGCGCTGGGCGCGCCCGTCTGGCAGCTGCTTGGCGGGAAAATGCGTGACGAACTGCAGTTGTACTGGTCACATTGCGGATCGGACTGTTACCGCTACTCCGAGCAACTTGGAGTCAAGAAACTCTCCAGTCTCGACGGCATCAGAGAGTTGAGCAGCGAAGTCCTTGAACAGGGGTTCACCGGAATCAAGACGAATATTCTGAGGCTCGACGACCTCCCGGTGCTGCCCACTAAAAAGAATGGCGTGGGTAACAGCGGGCAGATAACAGCCGGGCAGATAAATAATGCCGTGAAAGTGATTGGCACGTTCAGAGAATCGCTTGGTCCCGACATCGGGATCGCTATCGATACAGCGCTCAGTTTCCGATTGGGCGGGGCCATCAAGTTGGCCCGGGCGCTCGAGCCGTTCAACATGATGTGGCTCGAAACCGAAACGTGGGATCCGGAATCGCTGCGAACGGTTCGAGAATCCACAACCACGACGATCTGTCACGGTGAGAGCCTGATGGGCCCGGAGGAGTATCGTCCGTTCCTGGAGACACACGCCCAGGATATCGTGATGCCGGATTTTGCCTGGAACGGGATCACCATGGGCAAAAAGATCTGTGATCTGGCACACCTGTACGATACCGCTATTTCACCCCACAACTGTCATTCACCCATGAATACACTCGTTTCAGCAAACATATGCGCGGTCGTACCTAACTTCATGATCCTCGAGTTCATTAACGACGACGCTCCATGGCGGGACGACATCATGACGCATCCGTTTGAGGTCAAAAATGGGGCGCTTCAGGTACATGACAGACCTGGACTGGGTTCGGACTTGATCGAGTCTGAACTGGAAAAGCATCCTTGGAACGGCGGGAACAACTGGTAACGGGACCCCCCGGTCCCGTCTGAGCACTCGAGAACATGAAAATCCCGGTTTACCAGGTCGATGCTTTTACTGACAAGCCGTTTTCAGGCAACCCTGCCGCAGTCTGTCCGCTCGAAGCATGGCTTGCCGTGACCGCGGAAGCCGACAGTGACGAGCACGACTTTGTGAGTCGATTTTCGTCCCTACAGCAGGTATAGACGAAGATCCGGCCACCGGGTCGACACACTTCATACTAACGCCCCTGTGGGCCGATCGATTGGATAAGAACAAATTGATCGGCAGGCAAATTTCACGACGCGGCGGGACCTTTTACTGTGAACTCGATGGCGATCGAGTGAAAATAGCCGGCCACACCGTCGAAGTGATGAAGGGCCTGCTCGATTTTCAGTTGTAAGCCCCTTCCGAACGGACGATGCAGCGGATAGTCTCGAAGTAACACGCCCGGCAACCAACCATACTTGGACGTTCATGACTGATACTCGCACAACGCTCATCGAAACTTTGCGATCACGCAGTGCCGGAACCCTGCTGGCCGATGGTGGGATCGGTTCGCTGATATTTCAATTGACCGGTCGGCTTGCTACTCCCGAATATGCTTACGAAACTCTGAACCTGAGCAATCGCGAGTTGGTGAAAGGCATCCACTACTCGAGCCTGGCCGCCGGTGCCAGGGTGATCACGACCAATACGTTCGCTGCCAACACAGCGGAACTGATAAATGCAGGTGTCGGCGATCAGGTCGACGCAATCAACCGCGCGGCTGTCGCAATTGCACGCGAAGCGATCGCTGAGTATGCGCTCGAATACTCCATACCTGGTTCCGAAATGTACGTGATCGGTTCGATCGGTCCGGGCGGACGTATGCGCGATGCCTACGACCAGCAGATTGAGTCGCTGATTGAATCGGGCATTGATGGAATACTCCTTGAAACGTTCACCGATATCGAGTTAGCACTGCAACTTGTGGAATACGCTTCAGGCCGCCCAGACGCCCCACCGGTAATCGTCCATGGCGCTCTGGACCCGGGTCTCGGGGAAACACGTAAGTGGCCAACTGCTCCTGCGGAGTTCGTTGATCGCGCAGCGGGGGCCGGTGCGTCCGTGGTGGGGATCAACTGTGTCGCTCCCTGGGTAGCGGCAGCATTTATCGAAGAAGCCAAAACTTCGTCGAGGGTTAAATCTGGTGACGTTTTGCTCTCGGCCATGCCGAACGCCGGTGGATTTGAACGGATCGGACACCGTTTTCTGGCCCGGGCAAATCCAGAATACATGGGCAACCTCGCTCGACAACTTGGCGACGCTGGAGCGTCGCTCGTGGGGGGATGTTGTGAGGTGCACCCCGAGCATTTAAGAGAAATGTCGGCGTATCTCAAATCTCGCAATTCATCGTTCGCCACAAACAAAATCGCCACCTCGGGAGTCAATCTCGGTTCCGCAAAAATTGATCCATCAAAAAAAGATCGGCGGCGGTCCAACGGGAGTTTCTCTCGAAAACTTCTGGACGGGGAATTTGTCGTGAGCGTCGAGATCGTCGCACCCACCGGGGCGGATATGAAGGCGCTCGACTTGCGGGCGAATACTGTTGGGCAAATAGCAGACGAGCGTCTGGCCGACGCGGTCGACATCACCGATGGCTCGCGCGGGTTGCCACTGGTGCCCCCGGGCGTTCTCGTTGAGCTGATCAGGCAAAAACTCAACTGGAAGGACCGGGACAGGGTCGAATTCATCCCCCACTTCACCGGTCGAGACCTGAGCACACTGGCCGTGCAATCGCGGTTGATGGGTTATCACCTGCGCGGTCTCAGGAACGTATTGTTCATAACCGGGGACCCTCCAAAGATGTCGCCGACGTATCCACGATCGAGCGCGGTATTCGACATGGATTCGGTACAGATGATCAGGGCCACGGCAGGTCAGTTGAACCAGGGTCGGGATTTCGGAGGCAATCCGCTCGGCACCGAGATAGCTGATGGCCCGGATTTCACGATCGGTACCGGTTTCGAGCCGGAATCACTGAATCTGCCACGCGAGTTGGGTCGTCTCCAGACGAAGATCGACGCTGGTGCCGATTACGTCATGACCCAACCCGTCTTCAATACGACTTCGCTGTCCGCTATTGAACCGTACCGAGAGGCCATCCCTGTCATACCGGGGGTGATGGTCCTTCGATCGTCCGAACACGCTGCACGCATCGCTCAGATCCCCGGAGTCAATGTTCCACGAACGATCCTCAACGACATAGCTCGCTTCGAGAGGTCCGAAGACCAGGCAAAGGTCGGACTCGATCTTGCGGTAGCCCAGGCCCGATCTTACAAGTCGGAGGGCTGGTCAGGTCTTTACCTGATGTCGCCTGCTTCCATGGGTGCCGCGGTCGGTGTACTAAAAGCCCTGGCCGAATAACGACCAGGGCTCTAAGAACAGCTGCGTCACCGATGGGTGATCGGGTGATCTTAGCTCGGTAGGTTCAACCCCCGTACGGCAGGCAGAGGGCGTTCGCACAGCTCAATGCCATGACATGTTCACCGTCAAGGTTCTCGTAGATCACCAGTGGAGTGCCATCTGGACGAATAACAGCGACGTTCTTTCTGCCCACAACATCGTCTTTCACAAGCAACTTGGTGATGGCAGTTGTGCACGCCACGTCCTGGCATTTTGCCATCTTCAGCGCAGTCTGAAATTTGTCTTCGTAGAAGATCACAGGCAGGCCATCTGAACCAACGACGAGCGCAGGCCATTGCCCTGCCGAACCTGGATTGTCGACGACAGTGACTGTAGACGCTGAGCAATTTACGGTTGTGCAGTGAGCGACCTTTAGCGAATCGGTTGTGACATCGTGGTACGCCATCACAGCGAGTCCATCGGAGCCGACGGTTAGAGACGTGTATTGACCTGTGTTTGCTGCCGAATCTACGGTGATCAGCGTCTTTGCCGTGCACTTTTCATCGGTACAACGGGCCAAATGTAGCGATTTAGTGCCTTCGTCCCTGTAGGCAATCAGTGGTAGTCCATCGAAGGCCATGACTACGTCGGTGTGCGTTCCTGCGTCAGTTGTGTCCACGGCAATCGTCTCGGATGTTGCACAGGCGACGTCTTTGCAGAACGCGAACTTGAGATCGCCAGACGTCGTGTCACGGTACGCGATTACAGGCATACCATTTGGTCGAATCGCGACAGAGTTGTACTGTCCCACGTTGGCTGTCTTGTCGACAACCACCGTGGAACTGGAAGTGCACGCTATGTTGGCGCACCGCATCAGCTTCAGACTCAGCTCTGTAGATGTGTTGTCATACAGACTGATGACTGCCCGTCCGTCCAGGCCGATAGCCATGTCAAGATACTCACCGGCGTTACCCGCCGACGACTGTGTGGTTATGACCGAGGCCGAGCAATCGGTTTTCGTGCAGTGGACAGTATTAACACGACGCGAGTTTCGATCGTAGTAAGCAAGCAACAGCAACCCATCAGTACCGATTACTATCGCCATCCGTTGGCCGTTGGCAACGGTTGAGGCAATCGCCGTCGATACATTCGTTACGGCGTTACCGGCAGAGCCCGTGGCGCCACATGACCAAACTCCACCCGAGAAAATCGGCGTTTGTGCGTCCGCGCACGACAGGGCGGCCAACGTGTCTGCATCATTGCTGTCGGCGAAACCGGCTGGTATGCCACTGAGCGACGACCAGGCACTCGCCGAAGCGATTGCTGCGTCGATCGCCGATCGAGCGTAGTAATTTTCATCGTGGTTGTGGTCGGACCGAGAGACAGTGGTAGCAGCGCCGGTACCTGCGAACGTAGCAGCCAGGGAACCAGCTACAAGGCTTATGCCATCGCCCGCCTCAATATCGAGGGAACTGCCGGCCGGTCCCGTGTCTCCCTTCGGACCCGCTTCTCCCTGCGGCCCCGCGGGACCTCGACCACCTGTATCGCCTTTGTCACCTTTATCACCCTCGGGACCGGTTTC
The DNA here is from genome assembly GCA_027623655.1 of Chloroflexota bacterium. GTDB lineage: Bacteria > Chloroflexota > Dehalococcoidia > Lucifugimonadales > Lucifugimonadaceae > Lucifugimonas. Next base: position 7,087 of record JAQBVG010000073.1, on the reverse strand, counting down.
ACCCGGTATTCCGTGGGGTCCTGTCGCACCTTCCAGCCCGGTAGCACCGGTGTCGCCTGCACACGAAACAACCGCGACGCCGATGGCAATCAATGCCGACAACGTGAGCAGTCGGAGCGAGTAAACGGTAAGTGTTTTTGGGATTGAAAATTGGAATTGTCGGATCATGAAATACCTCTGTGGCACAAGTTTCACGATCCGAGGCTTTCCGCACCTAGCTTCGTTCTAGCGGAATTTGAGTATTTCAGGTTCGTTTGATGAACCTAAAAAGGGGATTTTCTGGAAAACAAAAAGCCGACGGCCAGTAAGACCGTCGGCTTTTCCGAACTTACTAAATAGTTCTCGTACTAACTCCAAACCCGATCATGAGCATCAAGTTCGTCCCACTCGGATGTGTCCTCAAAGGCCCCCGTCGGGTAGATGCCGTTGCGTGAATCGCTCGGCTGGGCGAGGTGTTCGGCGATCGCATCCTCGTTCAGCTCGAGTCCAAGTCCCGGTGCATCTGTGACCGTAACAAATCCATTCTTGATCAACGGCCCGTCCTGTCCCACAAGGGTCACCAGGTCGTTCCACCACGGATTATCGACCGAGTGCATTTCGAGGGCGATAAAGTTTTCCATAGCCATCGCAGCGTGTGCGTTCGCCATCGCGACCACCGGTGAGCCGGCCTGGTGAAGCGCCACTCCGATTCCTGCGTCCCTGCAGTAGTCGGCGATGCGCTTCGTCTCGAGAATTCCGCCAGATGTGGCGAGATCGGGGTGCGCGACCGAAATCGCACGTCCATCTACCAGGGGTTTGAACCCGTCAAGGCAATAAATGTCTTCACCTGTGCAAACTGGGGTGTCGACGCCCGCCTTTAGCGCCTGCCATTGGTCGACGAATTGCCACGGGATCATGTCCTCGTACCAGGCAAGTGTGAACTGGTCGAGCGCCTTCCCAATCCGTATGGCGTTCTCGACCCCCATGTGCCCGAAGTGGTCGGATGCCAGCGGGATCTCATACCCGATAATATCCCGAACGGCCCCGACATATTCCTGCATCTTGGAGATTCCGTAATCGGTCACCTGGATGCCTGTAAACGGATGCATCAAGGTGGCGGATTCTCGGGTGACCTTCTTGTTAATCACGCCACCTTCGAACTCCGATGCAATCCAAACACCGATATCCATCTTCAGGAATTCGAATCCTCGATCCATTCTTCCTTTGAGCAATTTGCCCATTTCTTCTGGATCTTTTTTCGATGGAGTATCGGCGTAAACCTTGATTTTGTTATTACGTTGCTTCCCACCGGCGAACATGAAGGCGGGAACGCCGTACGCCTTGCCGGCGACGTCACACAGAGCCATTTCCACACCGCAGACTCCACCTCCCAGTCGGCCGTGACCGCCAAATGGTTTGATTTTCTGAAAGAGCTTGTCGATGTCGCATGGGTTCTCACCAAGAAGACGGCTTTTTAGCATGAGGGCATATCGGGCTGAGGCACCATCTCGCACCTCGCCGATGCCGACAAGTCCCTGGTTCGTCTCGAGCTTGATGATGGGCCAGCGCCAGCCACCGCCCCCTACAACGGCGATACGCATGTCGGTAATTCGAAGGTCGGATGGATTAGAAGAGGTATTTACCTGATCAAGCGCGCTCGCTGTGTTTTCTGCCAATTTTCTCTGGATCCCCTGTTGTCTATTTGTTCGTCGACCAGTTTCAGGCCTGGTTCAGCCGGTTGGTCTTCCATCGTTCAAAATCTTTATTCATTTCTTCCGAGAACTCGCGGTCGACTTCACCCGGGGTGTAGACACCCTCGCGAATACGTTGTTGACCAAACTCGTCCTTCAGGCGGATCGCCTCTGAGCGCTCGACTACGGTTTCGGCAAGATGCGGCGGAATGAAAATCACACCGGTGCTCGTACCCAGCACGACATCACCCGGCACGCATGTTGCTTCACCTATCCGTGTAATGCCGTTGATTTCCGGCATGCTGACATCGAGGATTGCGCTTGGGTCGACTCCCCTGACGAAAGCGTTGAAGTCGTCCATTTTCAAAATACGCTGAGTGTCACGGATTCCGCCGTCGATCACCATGCCGGTGCCCGAGCGTGACTTGATCGCGGTGGCGAGGTTGTCGCCAGCGAAAGTGCCGTTATACACCTTGCCAAAGAGATCGACGACGATCAAGTCGTTCTGTTCCAGTTCGTCGATTACCCATGAGTTCTGGAATCCAACTCTGCCGTCTTTTTCGCCCTGTTTATCGATCGAGTCATGTACATCGGGTCTGCGCGGGACCCAACGGCACGTCACCGCCCGCCCGACTATCACCCTGTCGGGGTGGAGGTTCATCCAATCGCCGGCAAACTGAAAGTGGTACCCGTTACGTTTACAGGTGCCCCATGCTTCTTCCGACGTGACAAGTTTCATCCGCTTCAGGATGTCGTCGGGGACGAGCGGGCGGCCGTTTGCGTCACGATCACCCTTCCACTCCCGGGTCACAGCGCGGATCATTTCCGGATTCGTTACTCGCATGGTTTCCTTAAATAATTCCTAGTTCTCGGGCGGAAATTTACGACACGAAATTCTACCTCTAGATTTGTGGAGCAGGCGTCCCGTCGGAGTTCAGTATGCCCGCTTCGAACAGGGCCTCTCTGACCTCCGCAATCTGCGTGTCTGAAAGCGGTAAATTCGGTTTTCTCGGCACCGTCCCTTCATATCCAAGGAGGTTGAGTCCCGCCTTCTGTACTGCCACTCCCCACGACATGCCGAGGAAATCCATGTGATTGATCCGTTCCTGGATCGCACGGGCCTCACCGTAGCGACCGTCCATGCATGCCTGTATCACGTCACGGGCGAGGTGCGGTCCCCAGTTTGCGAACAACATGCAGCCACCAACAGCTCCGATCATGCCACCCGGCATAAGCAAAGTCCCGTTGCAGGTCCATAGTTTCACGCCGTCTGCAACAAACTGTGCGGCCCGGCACTCATACCGAAAATTGAGCGACATGATGTAGGCGAAAACGTTGTTGAACGATGTGATGTCGTTCAATTCGTCGGGAGTAATGTCGACGCCCATGGCGGTCTTCGGCTGGTGAATGACGACTACAGGGACAGGACTTTCCGAAGTTACCTGCTCGAAATAGTCCTGGATCGGTGCCGTACTTCTTTTTCCGCCCGCAGGAGGAATACGTACTCGGACCATGTCTGCGCCGGCTTCAGCGTACATGTTCGCCAGGCGCACCGCTTCGGTTGGCGACAGTGCGTCGATTCCGGCAATCACGAATCGACGACCGGAATGGGCGCTTGCTACCGTCTCGATTGCGGCGATTTTTTCAGGTTCGCCCATGTGAAACTCTTCACCGCCGTAGCTCCCCACAACAAATCCCGAGAGTGCTGTTCCACAGAATTTGTCGACATTGCGTGCAAGCGCATCGAGATCGAGAGACTCGTCCTCGCGAAACGGCATGTTAGTTGGAGCAACTATGATCGGGTCGGTTGTTGGGACAGCCATATAGATTCCTGATAAGTGTCGGTAAACACGTGGTTGCAGATTCAGAGTTTGACGAGGATAGTCCCGCAACGATGCTAACGAAACCTCAATAGTTCAGGAGAACATCACTCGTTTGCCAGCAATGAGTGGACCATTTACCGACTCGTCGCGTTTATCGTTAGTGTCAATTCTTATTAGCGCCACGTAATCCCCTCGACAACCCCAGGCCGGAAAACGTTGATCAATAAAATCTCCCTGTTTGCCCTTATGAGCCTTCTCCTGCTGTCTTTGTTCGTGGTCGGCTGTACGGGGGAAGCTACATCCACCAGAGAACCGGATGCACTGGTGGTCTTCGCTGCGACCTCTGATGTAGGTTTAGGCAGTGCCCGTATTCCACTGAATATCCAGATGATCGACGGGACCCGGATTGACGATGCTGCCGATCGTCTTCAAGTCACCTACTCTTTGCCCGGTTCAGATGAGACCCGGGTTGTTTCTGATCTCAAGTGGCGCGCATGGCCGATCCGCGGCGGTATTTACACTGCAACGATGACGTTCGACCGGGTCGGCCTGTGGAGTATCAAGGTACGAATGCCGGACGACGATAGCATTTTGCCCGCGGCAAGCGGAGTATTGGTGAAATCGGCGACCGAAGCTCCTGACATCGGAGACGATGCGCCGTTGACCCCCACCAAAACCATTCCAGTTGATGGCGATCTTCGCGCAATCACAAGCGCACCCGAACCCGACCCCGATCTCTACGCAATCAGTTTCGACGATGCCGTGGCAGCTGGAAAACCTGTAGTGATCTCGTTCTCGACCCCCGCGTACTGCCAGTCAGGAACATGTGGTCCGCAAACCGATGTGCTGTCGAAACTGGCCGAGCGGTACAAAGGCCGGGCGAGTTTTATTCACGTGGAAATTTTTGACAACCCGGCAGAGATGCTGGCGAGCGGTGATCCTTCACTCGGGATAGAGGCACCCGTGATCCAGACATGGGGATTTCATACTGAACCATGGACGTTTGTAGTCGATAGTTCAGGGATTGTAGCCGGCAGGTTTGAGTCATTTGCGACCCTCGACGAGATCGAGGAGTACCTCATCCCCATTCTCGAACGGAGCTAGTCCGTAATCCCGAGAATTTTCAGGAAACCCGAACCGGAGTCCTCGTACTCGACTGTTACCTGCTCGCGCAGCGCCCTGTGTTCTTCAAGGTGAGAGGGAGTGAATCCGGCGAACGTTCCACCACCCTGAAACGTCCAGCGCTTCCCTGCCCTGTCCTCGATCGTCAGGCTCGAGATTGTGGTAACTGACGCCCGCTCCACACTCACGACCTGACCACGGACTGTAACGGGGCCATCAACACGTGAGAGTATTCCGTACGCGATCACCGCAATAGCGGCGATCAGCAACATCGCGGGAATTACTGGAACTTTTCGGAGCATTTTTGGATCGTATCAATACGGTAGTCCCACCGCAGCGCCAGTTTTCTCCGTCCCCGCCGTCGATGTGATTCACTCGCATCATCCCCGGTCTCAAGCAGGCAACCGTGAATCGTGGCATTACAAGTGGTATCTTCGACGACGGATGCTTCGGGAAAGCCTGTAATGGATGTCTCGCGGCATTGCGTCGCAGTAAAATCAACTCGGGCAACTCCTAAACCAGCAAATTGCAGAATCCTTTCTCACCAGGGCGGGGTGACAAAGTCGTCCGTCGACCGCGTCAGTCGGAAATGTCGCCCGTTCATGCGCACGTCGAGCGCCGTAAGGTATCGGTTCGCGGCACAACGTCGCCGATGATGCTGATCTACAGCTTCTTCGCCGTCGCCGTCGTCGGAGCAATTCTGCTGTCACTGCCGGTATCCAGCACCGATTCCCATTTCACGTCGATAATCGGCACGTTCTTTACATCGGTATCGGCGATGACCGGCACAGGAATCGTACTTGTCGACACCCGGGGCGGTTGGACGGCGTTCGGCGAAGTTGTAATAGCCGCATTGATTTTCATTGGCGGCCTCGGATTCATGACAGGCGCGGCATTTCTGTTGCTGATCACTGGCCGGCGTTCGAGCTTGCAGAGTCGACTGGTGGTTGGTGCGGGACTGGGTGACAACCGTCTTGGAATGATCGCCTCCCTGGCTCGCAACATCATTTTAATGGCGATCGCAGTTCAAGTTATCGGTGCAATTTTCTTCTTCTTCCACTGGTATGTCGCAGGGCCGCTATGGCCTGGAATGTCGCTGGGAGAGGGCATCTGGCAGAGCATATTCACGTCTATATCTGCCTTTAATGGCGCCGGGTTCGACATTCTTCCAGACGAAATTCTGGGCGGTGGAAGCCTGTCCGGTCTCAGCCACGACGTTCCGGCACTTTTAGTAATTGGACTGATGATTTTGGCTGGCGCTATGAGCTACGCCACCCTGGCTAACGTGGTCAGCGTCAGGGGCTGGCGCCGGTTGACACTCGATACCAAGCTTGTGCTTGTCGGTACAGCCGTGGTGCTTACGATTGGCTTTGTTGCGTTCATCGCCCTTGAATGGTCGAACTCAGCGACGATTGGAGACCACTCGATCAGTAGCAAAGTGGTCCAAAGCGCATTCCACACTGTGAATCGGACCGCCGGATTCTCAACGATCAATTACAACCAACTTCATTCCGCCAATCTCAGCGTGTCCGAAGGATTGATGTTCATTGGCGGAGCATCGGCTTCGACGACAGCGGGAATCAAGGTCAACACGTTGATGGTGATCATCATCGCTTCGTTCGCCATTTTCAGTGGTCGGGAACGCACGACTGTGTTCGGACGAGAGATCCCGAGTGTCAACGTGTTGCGTGCAATGACCGTTGGTGCCGCCGCGTCGGCCGCATTGTTCGCCCTGGTCATAGCTCTTTTTATTGTTCAACCCGGTCTGGATTTCAGAGCTGGTGTATTCGAAGTCATCTCGGCTTTCGGAAACGTTGGATGGTCGGCCGGAGTTACGTCAAGTCTCAATGAACCCGCGCAGGTCGTAGTCGCGATTGCAATGTTCACGGGTAGATTTGGGCCGTTGACGATCGCTCTGTTCATGACGGGTCGAGAGCGTCAGGACCCGATCAGGTTTACCAGTGAACGGGTGCGAATCGGGTAGCAGGTGAATCTGGACCGGGCTCGACTGCTACATGGTGACTGACTACTCATCGGTCAGCTATGTAGGGCTTCCGCACCCCCTCAGCGCCGTAAATTCGGAGAAAACGCCGCGGCGCAGTTGGCTGGAAAAAGCTGAACGCGGCTGTCGGAAAAGGCGCAATTTCCGACTGTTTAGCGCAGGTAGCGCTTTCTGACGAACGCCGAGAAATTAACAGTCAGCGATAATCCGGGACCAACCACTCTACCGTGATCAGTTTCATCTTATCTGTGCACCTCGATGCTTCGTACCTGAATCGGCCCGTCCTTCATTCCATTCCAACTGGGCGCCATGAGCGTGAGGATTTCTTTCTCACGGCGGACTCGATTTTCACCCGCGCCAATTTAGCTGTGGATACGACATCGCATTTCGAGAAATTAGCCTGTTGGACTTCAGCAAAGTGGGACCGTTTCGGTAACAAAGAGATCAGGTTGGCTTGAGCTGTTCCCTGA
>JAQBVG010000072.1 GCA_027623655.1 Chloroflexota bacterium | reverse complement strand
GGAAGTGATTCTTGGCGGTCGTAACCTTCTCGAATTGAGTGAAAAGGAAATGACCGAGGTACGCGGCGGCGAAATCTCGATAATCCTGCAGGACCCCATGCAGGCGTTGAACCCGGTGTTCAACATCCAGAACCAGGTCGGAGAAGCGATCAAAATTCACCAGAAGTTGAAGGGTCAGGCTCTCTGGGACAAGATTGTCGACTCGCTTCGCAAGGTACGTATTCCGGCACCCGCGCAGCGTGCAAAGGACTATCCTCACCAGCTTTCAGGAGGGATGCGTCAGCGTGTTGTCGGAGCCATCGGGATTTCGTCCTCACCGGATGTAATTATTGCTGACGAGCCGACCACATCGCTCGACGTAACCATTCAGGCGGCCTACCTGAGACTCCTGCGACAGATTCAGCAAGAAGAGGGCGTCGGGATTATTTTCATTACCCACGACTTCGGAATCGTGGCAAAGATGTGCGACCGTGTCGCTGTGATGTACGCAGGGCGTATCGTTGAACTTGCCGACGTACGAACGATCTTCAACGAGCCAATGCACGAGTACACCAAGGCTCTCATCGGTTCTGTGCCGAAGTTGGAAGAAAAGACGGGTCGATTGCACCAGATCGAGGGGCAACCACCGCTCCTCTACAATCTACCTCCTGGTGATGCGTTCGCCCCGCGTTCGACTCTGGAATTCACTCCCGAGGACGCGCTTCGGCGCCCTCCGCTTGTTGAAGTAAAGCCGAATCACTGGGTTCAGCTTTCGAGGAGTTCGGTTGCTGACTACGACAAGTACGCCCATTTGATGCCTGCCGAATAGCTGGCGAACCCGGAAACTACTACACGATTAACTGGAATCGGTAACCCCATATGACAACAACTGTTGAAAAAAACAAGCGATCGAGCATCGTCCCGTCGGCTCCAGGCATTAACCCGGGCGCAGATGCGATTATTGCCATCCGCAACCTGAAGAAGTGGTACCAGGTCGGTGGCGGATTCCTCGGATTCGGGAAAAAGATCTACCTGAAAGCTGTCGACGACGTTAGCTTCGACATTGAGCGGCGCAAGACGTTCGGGCTTGTCGGGGAGTCGGGTTGTGGTAAGACCACCACGCTCAAGGTCCTGCTTGGCCTTGAGAAACCAAATGGTGGTCAGATTTTCTTCGAAGGTGAAGATGTCGCAACGATGTCGAAAGCCGGAAAAACCGAGTTTCGACGTTCGGTTCAGGCCGTATTCCAGGATCCTTGGTCTTCGTTGAACCCTCGTATGCGCGTCAAGGCGATCGTTGGCGAACCCCTTGAAATTGCGACGACGATGACCAGGGGACAGATTACCGATCGTGTTTCCGATCTACTGAACGAAGTCGGTTTGAACCCGTACCAGGCAAACCTGTATCCGCACGAGTTCTCGGGTGGACAGCGACAGCGTATCGGAATTGCCCGCGCGCTGGCCCTGAACCCGAAAGTGATTGCGCTGGACGAGCCAGTTTCAGCTCTTGACGTATCAATTCGGGCCCAGATCATGAACCTGCTGGTCGACCTGCAGGATGAGCACGGGCTGGCCTACCTGCTGGTTGCTCACAACCTTGCAACTGTCCGATACATGTGCCACAACATGGCTGTCATGTACCTCGGCGTTGTGCAGGAATCCGGAGTAACCGAGGCAATTTTCAACAACCCTATGCACATCTACACAAATGCCCTTGTGTCTGCGGCCCTGCCGTCGCACCCGGACATTCAGCGTGAAGAGTTCCTGCTTCCGGGTGAGGTTGTTTCTCCAATCGACCCACCTCCGGGCGATGTGTTCATGAGCCGTACACCGCTTGAGGTTGACCCGAACCACAGGTGGGCCAACGAACGGCCACCGCTGGTCGAAAAAGAGCCCGGTCACTGGGTGGTTGAGACACCGTGGTCGATGGCGTCGGACGCAGGCCTAAAGGTGCAATTAACGGGTCACAAGGGCGTCTAGCTCAGTCTCCCTTCCCGATCTGTTCTCAATAGAAAAAACGAAGGCCGGCGGGCGACTAGCCACCGGCCTTTTGTTTGGGTGTCTCACAGTGCTGGCTGTCAGTTGCGAGGACCAGCGATCGAGGAACTGTCGATCGGAGTCCGCAATCCTAAAAGTCGACTTTTAGATGCCCAAAGGATGAACGAGGGAGAAATGTCTGGCTCCCGGGCCTGGATTCGAACCAGGATTAGAGGCTTCAAAGGCCCCGGTCCTACCATTGAACGACCCGGGAACGCGGTGTTCTAGGATAAGCGATTGTAGAGGCGTTAGGCAGTGTTACTGGTGAATTTCTGTTAGTCGCGAGTGCCTGGAGCGCGCGTGAACTGACAGATCTCGGCCATGGCTGTTCAGGCGGCGGCGTCGGAATCGGTTCCGTCAGGCGAAGTTGATCCAGTTGCGGCAGCTTCAACCTCGAGAGCCATTGCTGCTCTGCGTTCAGCGAAAAGAGCTGCGGCCCGGGCCTCGGGACTTTCGTCTACCGGTTCAGGTTCTGAAGACTCGGCGTCGTCGGCAGCCTCAACGTTCAATACGGGCAAAAGGATTGTGAATGTCGAGCCGACACCCTGCTCGCTCTCCAGAGTGACCGTGCCGCCGTGCATCGAAATTATGCGCTTTACGAGGGCCAATCCGAGTCCGGTCCCGGGGATCTCCCAGTTTTGCTCTGTGCGTGATCGGAAAAAGGCTTCAAAAATCCGCTCCTGGTCTTCGGGAGAGATTCCGTAACCGTTGTCGCTGATCTCGATCCTGGCATCACCATTTTCGAGACTGGTCTTGACTTTGAATTCGGCGCCGACCGGCGAATACTTGACCGAGTTTTCGATCAGGTTTGAGACCACCTGTGTGATCTTTTCCTTGTCCGCTACCAGTTCGATGTTCTCGGCGACCTCGACAACGATGTTCTGCTGTTTACCGGCGACCAGAGGTCCGAGGCTTTCGACAAGTTCTTCGATCATGCGGTTCAGATCGAAGTTCACTTTCGTGAGCGATAGGGCAGAGCTCTCGATTTTCGAGATATCGAGGAGATCGGTGATGAGTTTGCTGAGGTGTGTTGCGTTACGCCGAACCACACCGAGCTGAGTAACCTGTTTTTCGTTCAGATTCCCGCCACGATTGCGCTCGAGAAGATCGGTGTAAGCGGCAATGGAAGTTAGCGGCGTGCGCAGTTCATGGGAGACCATAGCGAGGAACTGGCTCTTCGCTTCGTTAACTCGCTCCAGCTCGGCGCTCTTTGCTTCAAGCAGAGACTGTTTTTTGCGGGACTCGGCCAGTTCCAGTGCCTGTTCGTGCGACATTGCGTTCTGAATTACCGGTGTCACCTGGGCAGCGACTTGGGCTACGAGGCTGAGGTCGTTATCGGTATACGCTTTGATTTCACGGTTCATTATCGTGAGAAATCCGATGTGACCTGAGGCCTGCGTACCGAGAGGGACCTCGATCAGCGAATTCAACCCGGCCTTTTTCATCGCCTTGCCGAGCGCGCCGGTTGGCCGACTTCCGAGTGAGCGACCCGACCAGATATCTACACGTTCATCATCTTTGATGTCTCGTTCTGGTGATTTGATCTCGACGCCGATAGAAAATGCCTGCCACTGGCGATCGCCATCTCGATGGACGCTTGACAGTGTCAGATGGTCGTACCTGACCAGTACGGCGAGCTCGTCCGAGACGCGCTGGAAAACCCTGCGGAGTTCGAGGTCCTCGCTGACTGCGACCGAAATAGCGGCCAATGATCGTTTGATTTCGGCTTCTTTCTGTTGCCGTCCGTACATCCGGGCCGATTGGAGCGCTCCCGCCAGCTGGTCTGCGACACGTGTGAGCAGTGCCACGTTCTCAAGCACGTAGGCGTCCGTTGATTCCGAGCGCACCGTGAGGATGCCGACCACCTCTCTGAGCATTGTCATAGGAACGGAGATGAAGGCGCCCCATTTTTTCGAATCGAGCTGATCGGAGGGATAGTGGTCACGGAGAGCGTCGAGTTCATTTCCGGCTGCGAAGAGCGGGAGCATTTCTAGAGCTACGCTCTCCTCAATCGAGCCGGTGTATTTAAACCTCTCGGTTATCGGATGTTCTTCATCGTCCCTGGACCAGGAGAGCCTTAGAGCCCCTCCGGTCACAGAACGGTCGATTGATGCGATCTCCAGGCGTGAAACGTCCATTCGCTGGGATAACTCTGCGGCGATCGGTCCGATTGCTGCAGAGAATTCGACAACCGAACTGGCTTCACGAGCGACGTTGGCGAGCAGCTGTCGTTCAGTAGATTCTCGCTGCAGATCTGCGTGGAGTTGGAGGTTAGAAATCGTTCCGGCGACCTGACCGGAGACCTGCCCGAGCAGATCTATGTCGTCAAACGTGAACGCATCCGCCCGTGAACTGGCGAGAAGGAGTGCACCGATCCGAGTTGACCCCGCGATGAGGGGAACGATTACTACTGCATCGGTGCTGGCGGTAGGCCAATCGAGTGGCGCAAGATCGCCGGACACGACGTCTACCAGTTCTTCCTCAGTCACCAGTACCGGGGCCTGGGTTTCAAACGCATCGACAAGCGCGTCTGCAGTAAATTCAATGACTTTTTGAGACGATCCGGACAGTTCAGGTGTCGCGTGGATAATGTGGTACTGGTCGGAGCCTCGATGTGTAGCGCAAATAGCCACCCGTTCGGTTGGAACCGATCTCATGACGGCCATCGAGAACTGTTCACAAACCGACTCTATGTCCAGCGAGGAGCTGACGATCCGCCCAATATCGGAGAGCAGTTCACGTACTGTCGATTCGTTGTCTTCGGCCGCATCCACCGATTCGTATTCCGCCGACTCGATCATTGCGAGGAATGCACCGGACTCGCCGGGGTCGGTGCCCTCGCCCTCGTCATCGCTGGCATCGTCGCCACTGTCATCGTAAACGGCCGACCCAAGGTAGACATCGACCGGGTTTATCGCACCCGAAGCGGTTTCTGCAGCGAGGTTCAGTGAAATCCCGCCTGCGGCCGGGGGCCAAACGTACGCGGGTACGAGGAAGTCGGCGGATTTGCCGACAAGTTGATCACGCGTAAATCCGAATTCGTCCACACAGGCCGAATTGATCGCCAGCACGATCCGCTTTGCAGAGATTATGAGCGCGGGCGCGGGGAGCACTTCGATCCACGCCCATTTGTTGCGCGATCCATTTTTGCTGGAATTAACCATTCAATCAAAGATGGCCCGACACGCCGATAAACGGTGGCGAGCCGGGTAGTCCGATGGTCCTACGATTCAGGGCGTTTCAACGCTTAGTTGTGCGGCAATCTTCCGCTAACCTCCATGTTGTCCATGTAATGGCGGGAAAGTGACTGTGCACACTAACAATCGAATTGGGGTTTTTCTCGTAGCCGGGGATACCCGAACCATGACATTGTCAAATTGTGGCGATGGTTCGCAATCTTCGCGGGCCTACTAACAATGAGTCCTGGTAGTTGGAAACCGACAAGCATGCGTGATCCAAGAATCGATGAGTTACTTGGGCTGATCGGTGAAGTCGATTCAGCAGGCAAGCCGACCAGAGGCGCAAATCTGGCGCGCCGGGTAAACGATTACCTGGTTGAGATTGAAAAACTCCGTTCGGAAGTTGAGATTGCAACTCGTCAGGTTGTCTATCTGGCCGGTCGCGAGCGGGCCATGCGGCAGTCGAGTACATCGATTTCTGCCACGTCGGGTGCGAACGCACTTGCGCCCCGCTTTGACGAGATGGAACACGATTTTGAGTACCAGAGAGAGCGACTCGAAACCGTTTCATCGAACCTCAAAGCGCGTCAGTCGATGGTGAAGAACACTCAGCAGCTCATTTCAGCTCGAATCAATGCCGTTCAGCAAATACTCGACACTTACTCGAGTTCATCGCCAGCCGATCTATCGTCGGACGAAGGCTCGGGTGATGGAGCAGCGCTAAAACGTAAGAAAATAGTTCGCCGGAGACGTGTTGTTCGCCGTCGCCGCTAGGTCTTCGTTTACTCGCACGAGATACGACACCGACTGATTCGCAGGCGCACTCCGGTGCATTCGATAATTCGATCAAGGCAGGGATCGCACCCTGAAATGATTGGCAGCTGGTCGTCGACCGTGTGACGAGTCCAACAGAACTTCTCTCACGTATGTTGTCGCATGCCTGTGGGGACGATGTACGATGAACCGCCTGCCTCTCCCCCCGAATGAGCCGGGCGCTGCCCGGACAAAAAATGCAGACGCCTTAATGACCGAAGACCCGCCAACGTCCTCGCCACCGTTACTACAGGTGCGCGATCTTCGCACTTCGTTCCACACGCCACACGGTGATATCACTGCGGTAGCCGGAGTGTCTTTTGACGTCGCCTATGGCGAAACGCTGGGAATCGTTGGCGAAAGCGGCTGCGGTAAGAGCGTCACCGCCCTGTCTATCATGCGGCTGGTCCCAAATCCGCCGGGTGTGATCGAGAGCGGAGAGGTGCTATTCGAAGGTGCCGATTTACTGAAATTCTCCGACAAGGAGATGGAGGCCGTTCGCGGCGACGGAATCGGGATGATCTTTCAGGAGCCGATGTCGTCGCTAAATCCGGTGTTGTCGATCGGGCGTCAAATTACTGAACCCCTCGAGGTCCACCTTGGATTGAAGGGGAACCGTGCGCGCTCAAGGGCGGCGGAACTGCTAGACATGGTCGGGATAGCCGACTCGAGACGACGGCTCGACGATTACCCGCACATGTTGAGCGGTGGACAGCGACAGAGGGTGATGATCGCGATCGCACTGAGCTGCGAGCCAAAATTGTTGATCGCCGATGAGGCGACGACGGCACTGGACGTCACGATCCAGGCGCAAATTCTGGAACTGATGAAAAACCTGACTTCACAACTTGGAACGGCGCTCGTGATCATCACCCACAACCTGGGGATCATTGCGCGCTATGCCGACAGGTTGAACGTGATGTACGCAGGTATGATCCGTGAGTCGGGGACTGCCGAGCAGGTTTATATGACGCCGGCTCACCCGTACACGATAGGGTTGTTGAATTCGGTCCCGAGATTGGATCGACCGGCTTCGGACCGCTTCGATCCTATTCCGGGTGAGATTCCCGACCCTGGCAATTTGCCTTCGGGTTGTGCGTTCCGCCCGCGTTGTCGATGGGCCACAGGCCGGTGCGAGGGCACTGAGCCCGTACTGGAGCCATTTGGAGATCGACAGAAAGTGGCGTGTTTCGAGTCCGGGGCGGTAGCACGTTCGAGCCAGGTTGCCTGGACATGACTGCCAGCACCGCGTTGCAAGAGTCGTGGAGTAAGTTGGGCAAATTTGCCCCGACCCTCCCAGAACCACTGCTGAGCGTACGGGATCTAAACGTACATTTCCCGATAAGACGTGGATTTGTTATCCAGCGTGAGGTAGCCAGGGTCAGGGCGGTCGACGGCATTTCTTTCGACATCCGTCCTGGCGAAACCCTGGGGCTCGTCGGTGAGAGTGGTTCTGGTAAAACGACCGCTGCAAAGGCGGTAATACAGCTCAGCAAGCCGAGGAGTGGCAGTATCAAATTCGAAGGACAGGAGCTGGTGGGCTTGTCGACCTCGGCGATGCGGTCGGTCCGGCGAAAAATGGGCATGGTGTTTCAGGACCCGTATGGATCGCTCAACCCACGAATGAGGGCGGGCGATATCGTCGGAGAGCCGCTCAAAGTTCATGGTCTGGCGACCTCGCGCGATGACTACCGCTCCCAGATCGCATCACTTCTTTCGATCGTTGGATTGGCCCCCGCGATGGCCGAGCGTTACCCGAACGAGTTTAGCGGCGGACAGCGCCAGAGACTCGGAGTGGCGCGAGCTATCGCGGCGAAGCCGAGTCTACTGATTTTGGACGAGGCCGTTTCGGCGCTGGACGTTTCGATCCAGGCCCAGATCCTGAACCTGCTGCAGGATCTGCAAGAACAGTACGACCTTGCCTACCTCTTCATCGCCCACGATCTGTCCGTTGTGAGGCACATCGCCGACAGGGTCGCCGTTATGTATATGGGCAGGATAGTCGAAACGGCCAACAGCGCAGATCTGTACACCCGGCCGCTGCACCCGTATACACAGGCCCTGTTGTCAGCGATACCAACACCCAACCCGATCCATGAGCGATCGCGAGAACGGATTATTTTGAAAGGCGACCTGCCAAGTCCGCTGGCACCGCCTTCGGGGTGTCGTTTCCACACACGCTGTCCGATCGCGACCGACGTGTGTTCGATGACCGTTCCCGAGTTGAGGTCTCTCGCGCCAGACCAGCGGGCGGCGTGTCTCCTGGCACCCGGATACGCTGAATCTGCGATTTAGGGACACCTGCGGCGGAGGGCACCACTCACAACATGCGCCCCGCCCGTGAGACGGGACCGGCCGAGCTCTAACTGACTGTCATCTTTGCTACGGCCGATTCGTTTAGCTCGATGCCAAGTCCCGGTCGGTCGGACAGGACCATGTCGCCGTTTTTAGGCAGCACGTCGTCGCCGTAGAGTTCGGCTACTTCGTCGAGCGGTCCAGAAAATTCCGTCGAGAACTCATGCGGGCGCGTCCCGTTCTGAACCGTGGCATAAGCGTGCAACGACGCCATCGAGTTGATCCCGGCCTGGGGGCTGTGAGGCATGACTGGTTTGTTCAGTGTCGTGGCCATCTCGTAGATTCGTTTTACTTCTGAAGGACCGCCAGCGCTCAGGATGTCGGGCTGGAGAATGTCGGGATTGCCCAGGAGAACGAGGTGCTGGAACCACCATCGAAAGGCGTCCTGCTCACCGGCGGAAACAGCCACGTCGAGTGCGTCGGCGACCTGCTTCAATCCGGGAAGGTCGTAATTTGGGATAGGCTCTTCGAAATGGTCTATTCCGAGGGCTTCGAATTTGCGTCCCTGCTGGATCGCTGTGCTCACCGAGTAGCCATTGTTGGCGTCGAACCCAAGGTAGTGTCCACCTGAAAGAAATTCGCGTACGAGCTTGAACATTGCGTAGTCCTTGGTGGGGTTGGCGTCCTGCCTCCAGGCTTTCCAGTCCATGCGAATCTTGAACGCACGGAAGCCCATGTCCCACCCGGATTTCACGATGTTGAGCATCTCTTGTGGCTGCATGCGCCAACCCGAACCGACGCTCCAGTAGAGCGGAATGGTAGTTCGAGCTGCGCCACCCATAAGTGTGTAGACGGGTAGTCCGGTCTCTTTGCCGAGCAGGTCCCACAGTGCGACGTCGATGATGCCCACTGTGTTTGCCGGGAGTTTGTAGAGACGGTCTTCTTTGCCAAGTGCGAGGGTCTCCCAGATGCGGTCGATCTGCAGGGGATCTTCGCCGATCAGCGCTGGCTTAATGATGGATTCGAGGTAGGCGTTGAATACCGAGCCGTTGCGCCCGGGCACGACCCTGTTGATTCCCGGTCCTTCGGCCCAACCTTCGACACCGGCGTCGGTCTGGACTCTCACCAGCGATTTTCCGGTAGAAAGCGGGGTGGTGGTGATATTGGTGATCTTCATGAGGTCCTCGAAGTCGGATTCGAAATCCGAGTGGTGTAGATGCCCGAGCGGTCGCGCTCGAAGTGTTCAGGCGGGCACACTTTACGACTTTTGTGAGGGGTTTGGTGAGTATCTGTGGGGGGGATGAAGGTGCTGTTGACCTGAGGTCGTTCCTGGCTCTTTGACAATGGAGTCAATTGCCAGAGCGTTTCCACTCGGACATGGGCATAGTGTGACTTCAAGTAAACTTGAGGTCATGCCTCCGAAATCCCGACCCATAAACTCACCAAGCCAGTTGACTATCGGCGAGGTGGCATCTCGTTCGGGAGTCGCCACGTCTGCGATCAGGTTTTACGAGAGTGTCGGCCTGATCGAGTCAGAGCGCTCTGAAGGCAACCAGCGCCGATTTCAGCGCTCCGTGATTCGGCGCGTGGCAGTTATCAAGGCCGCCCAGCGGGCCGGTGTTTCGCTTGAAGTGATCGGACGGGCGTTGAGTGAGTTGCCGGTTGGTCGAGCGCCGTCCAGGGGCGATTGGGAGCGGTTGTCACGATCGTGGGAGCGAGACCTTGAAGCGCGCATCGCTCGACTTGTGAAGATTCGAGACCATCTGACCAACTGTATCGGGTGCGGGTGTCTCTCGCTCGACACGTGTGCTCTGTTCAATCCGGAGGACGAGCTTGCCGAATCGCTCGCCGGCACGAGCAAGCTCGAAAGTGTGGAGATGGAGTCTGGCTGAGACTGCGGGCGTCAGGTGGAACTCTTGGCGGTGGAGTGCGATTTCGCTCGGTTGATCGCTAAGTTTTCAAATTGTGCAGGTGTGTGCCGCGATTTTTCCGGAGATAGGCCATACAATAAACGGCTGGTTGGGGGCCTTAGCTCATCTGGGAGAGCGCCTGCTTTGCAAGTAGGAGGTAGCGGGTTCGAGTCCCGCAGGCTCCACCAAGTCCACATATCCCAGTTCAAGACCGGCGTTTCGACGCCGGTCTTGCGCGTCTGCTAAAATACGCACCGCGCTTCGATACACCATAAGTGCGCTTTTTTTGGCCCTCACACCATAACTGGAACCCAACATTTCCCCAACCAGCCAAACGCCGGATCCCGGCCCCGCCGGACCCCTCTCAGAGGCCCTCGAGGACTGGGAGATATCGCTCCGCGCAAGGGCGGTGAGCCCGAAGACGCTCGAAGCTTACATCCCCGCAGTCCTCCAACTCAAGGCCTACCTCGACAGGCGCCACCTGCCCGACGACATCGCCCGGATCGGTCGTGGACACGTCGAAGGGTACCTCGCGAGCCTCGCCGCGAGGGGGCTAAAGCCGGGGACGGTGCACACCCGGTACCGGAGCCTGGTGACGTTTTTCACCTGGCTCGTCGACAGGGCGCACGCGATCGAGCGGAGCCCGATGGACGATATCGACCCGCCCGTGCTGGTCGAGACCCCGATGCCGATCCTCCTGAAAGAACAGCTAAACCGGCTCATCGACTCACTTAGCAAAGATACGTCTTTCCAGGGGATCAGGGACCAGGCACTTGTCCTGTTCATGATCGACACCGGTGTCCGACGCAGTGAGGTCTGCAGCATACGCTTCACCCCGAAGGACGCCGAGACCAACGACATCATCGACCTCCGCCAGGGACTCGTCCGTGTCTTCGGTAAGGGGAGGAAACAGCGGATCGTCCACATCGGGGCCAGGACAGCAGACGCGATCGCAAGGTATCGGCGTGCAAGGGCGAAGATCATACAGTCGTACCGTCCGGAGTTCTGGCTGACGGTCAAGGGCCCCCTGCTGCCGAATACGCTCTACCAGATCGTCAAAAACCGCGGGAGAGCGGTTGGGATCGAAGGGCTCAGGCCGCACCTCTTCCGCAACTACTTCGCCCACGCATTTCTTTCAGCAGGCGGGCAGGAATCCGACCTGATGGCGCTTGCCGGGTGGGAGTCGGCCGCCATGGTCCGCAGGTACGCGAAATCGGCGCAACAGGAACGGGCGATCGATTCCCACCGGAAGCTCGGGATCGCCGACAGACTTTAGGGTTCGAGCGTCGCCATCTTGTTCATGATGTCCACGTTGTGCCAGGAGCGTTCGCCACGCTTGAAATTCATGCCAGCCGGGTCCCGCTCCACGGACATTCGACGGAGTTCTCTGGCCTCTCTGAGATTTCTGAGCGCCTGTTGATTTCCAACCCCGGGCCCCCGCTGATCACCGCGACGGGTCACGGACATGTATTGAAGACCCACGATCAAACCCCCTACCCGGGTTCTGTCAGAACTCAGTGTCGGGGCAGAATAGCATCGTTCCTCATTTGCTGAGGAGATCTGTTCATGTCCTGCCCACACTGCCTTTCCACGTCCGTATCCAAGAGGAAATTTCGAACCTCACTTGGCTATCGAACTTTCAATTGCCGAGATTGCGATCGGCGTTTCAATGAACGTTCAGGTACACCTTTCAATGATCTACAGTTTCCGACCGACATCGTCTTGCTCGCTGTTCTCTGGCGTCTGAGATACAAACTAGGATTCCGTGACGTTGCAGAGCTTCTTTTGCAACGGGGATTCCAAGTCAGCTACGAAACGATACGGATATGGGAGTTTCAATTTGCACCGCTGGTCAGCGAGAATCTTCGTGCTAAACGTCGAGGTACAGCTGGTCATTCCTGGTATATGGACGAGACATACATCAAGGTCAGTGGCCGCTGGCGATATCTCTATCGAGCGATAGATCGAGAAGGAAATCTGCTCGATTCGATGCTGAGTGAGTACCGAGACAAGCACGCAGCCCGACGTTTCTTGCGCCGTCTGATCGATAGTGCAGAGCAGAAGCCGCTGCGCATGACAACTGATAAGCATCCGGCCTACACAAAGGCAATTCGGTGGATCGTCGGTCGTAAGGTCTTACATCGACGCAATCAGTATCTGAACAACCGAATCGAACAGAATCATCGAGGAATCAAGCAGCGTTATTACCCAATGCTCGGGTTCGCCAAGTTCGAGTCAGCGAGTCGGTTTTGCACGGCTTTCGACGAGCTGCGAAACTATCTGAGAGTCCAGTCCGCGGGTACTGAGCATGTTCCAGCAGACGTTCGACGGAAGATATTCACCGACAAGTGGTCGACTCTAATGACCGAGTTGTCGGCTTAAATAGAGGGGACAATCATGTATTTAGGTCGACCGGGTTTCATGGTGAGCGCTGAGTTCTGACAGAACAGATCTCCTCAGCAAATGAGGAATGATGCTATTCTGCCCCGACACTGAGTTCTGACAGAACCACAAGTGGGCATGGCATCAGCAAGCTCCTCTACCCGTTTCAGAGGACGCTGTTCTGCCCGTGTGCGGAGTCCTGACAGCACCTTTCGGGCCGTCTCATCGTGGTAGCGGAGCGTCCTCGCTGTCCCCCGGGAAGCTGCCGAAATCTATTTCAACTCCGTTAGAGAACCCGTCCCCATCTGAGTCAAAGCCGTCCGCGATTACAAGTGCATCAATAAAAAGCCGGATTCGCTGATCGTCGCTCGTCGGATCGCCATCGGGAATGGCGGTACGCACCGCCTTGCCGTATTCGTTTAGCGAACGCCCCGTAGTGTGGCACACCGCACAATCATCCAACCGACTACCCTCCGTCTGGTAATAGTCATTGAATGTGTCCATAGCGAGGCGAGGGTGTTCTCCAATCCAGAAGCACGAAGTTCCGATCGCCGAAACAAAAAAGGCGAAGAATATGATATGCAACCGCTGAACAAATCGCGGCACTCTGACCTGCCTGGCCGACGCCAAAGTTGCGCTCGGATAGTTCACGAGGTTCGGTGCGTCGCTCTCGCAGCGCGACGGCTCCGAACTACACCGGCAACTGCGACCGATCCGGCGACTAAAGGAGCGACCCCTGTCCACCAGAAACAGATGCCGACCGGGACGGCGGCTACCGCCAGAAGTGCACCACCTCGAGACTTGGTCCGCCGCATCCACCAAAAACCAGTCACAATCCCGATTGCCGCCGCGATGAGCGTAATGCCAACCGCGACGTCCATGGGTCGCCCTCCCACGTCGGCTGAATCGTAACCCAGCAGGAAAAGCAAC
>JAQBVG010000071.1 GCA_027623655.1 Chloroflexota bacterium | reverse complement strand
AATCTTTTCCACACAGCAATAACGGAGACCTCTTACATGTCAACAACCTACGTGGGAACTACACCTAGTTGAGGCTTTATGCCAGTGCCCGAGCCAGTGCCAGATGCAGGGACTTCCAGACGGCCGGCCGGGCGCAATACTTCGATCGAGACAGCCCGTACGGTCCCTTCGGCCGTTCTATTCACTTTTGCCCGGACAACTGCGCCGACGGCCAAATCACCACCTTCAGCAATCACGTCGTCGCTCACAGCGACCAGTATTGTTTCGATGACGATGCCGCGCTGAGATATCTGTTTGATTTCTCCCCTGAGTTCAAAGGTGTGCGACTGTCCATCTGATTGGCCCGTGGTGCCGGATTGGATTGAGCTGTCCGGACGAATATCAATCAGCCGTTGCGTCGGCGACACATCGGGTCGACCTGCCACGCTAATTGCCTGGGCGACAAAGGTTCCGGTGAAGTTTGTGACCAGAGCAGCTTTGGCCACGAGGCCAACTTCGGGTTTCTCACCGAAGAATTCTGTTTTGTCGTTCACGATGAAAACGCGACCGTCGATAGCCCACGTCCGGCCGCTAATGGCCTCGATTACGCCCGATACCGTAACTTCAACAAATGTATTTCCACGTTCGTTATTCTGTTGCTGGAGATCGGATTCGGTTTTTATCTGGATCGCAATGGTGATAATGACACCCCGGCTGGAGCTGGGCGAATCTCTAAAGAACAGAACTTCTGGGACCAGGGCGGTCGGTTCGAAGAGTTCAGTCCGGGTACGGGCGAGTAGATCAGCAACAGGTGAAAGCGATTCAATCAACCGGCCGTTTAACCTCACGACAGACTGTGCGCCGACCCACAGCTCGAATTTCCGACCATTCACCAGTTCCACTGTCGCAAATCGTAGACCGGGAGAAATATCGATCAGCGTCCCACGTGAGCGCATGAAGTTGTCAGAAACAACCGACAGCTTTTCGATCTTTCCGGATTCGACTTCATAGAGAACGATATCGACGTGGTCAGCTCGCCCGATACTGAGCAACGAGCGAACCGGCTGACCATCTTTCAGGAGGTTTTCGCCAAGAGGGCGTTCGGGAAGATGTAGTTCGAGTTCTTTCGTGTTGCTGGATGTGCCTGACAGTATCGTCAGCGTCCCCAGCGCCGCGTTGACGGCAGAAATTGTTCCAGTCGAACGGGCAATCTTCGGCGATTCGACCGAAACGATGGTAGCTATGTTGTAGAACACGCCGGCGCGCCCCGCAACCGCATACACCCCGTTTATGATCCGGAGACCGGTACGTACTTCCTCAAACTTCACCCGACGTCCGTCGAGAACGATCCACGTATCGTTGGTGACCAGGACGTTGACCGAGCGTCCGTTCTCCCCTGTGACGAGCAATCGGGCAGGTTCTAATCCGACCCCCGTGATCGTGCCCGTAAACGTCACGTTCGTTCGCGCCACAACAATCAACTTCGTCAACGATTCGGAACTGGGATCTGTCCGGGTGGCATCGACGACGAGATCGCCATCTTCAACGTCTGCAAGATGTGCCAATCGACCATTTCGGAAGATCGTTACTTTGTCGCTGACTGACAGTCGAATGATTGAACCGTCTGTAGGTCTGATTTCTATCGTCGAATTTTCGGCATTTACCGATTTCACGATTCCAGATATATGTTGTTCGTCGGTCGGAGCCGAAGAGCGTGCTCGAATTGCGATCGCACGCAGGGTGGTTCCAGCACCCGTAATCTCAGAAAGCGACCCTACGTCGGCCGTCTCGAACTGTATGTCCACCGGCTGGCCTGCGGCGAGCGCCCCGATCTCCGCAGGTTGACCGTCGAGGGTGATTTCCGTCTCGGATGTCACTTTCGCAGCGACCTTGATCCCCTGCTGGTCATTCGCGGCGACCACGATCCCCAGGGCGGCTTCAAGCGAACCGTCAATTTCGACAAACGTAATTACGCCGTGGAACGCCCGGTGGGCTTCATGTGATAGTACGGCCTCAAGTTCTGCGACAAGCCTGGGAAGGTTGACTCGGATCGAAACAGCCGACCTCGAGTTCGGGTCAGTCGGCGCAACGGTGTATTTCACATCGAGTTCACTGGCGGGATCAATCAGATGTTGCACATCCGACAACAACTGCGGGTTTTTCGCACCAGGTGCAACCAGCTCAAGCAGATCAGATGGAAGATTCACCATGGCCCTGGCAGAATCGAATGAAAATACGACCGAGAACGGATCAACGTCCTGCTCCCCCCGGGGCACGATCGTGAACGAATTCTTGCCGATATCCTGTACAAGTGCGCCAGAGATCGAGAGCAACGGTATTTCTTCGTTGCGATCGCGCGCTGCATCTTCGTAGATGATCTGAAGTTCACGGAACTTGCGCTGAATTTCGATTAACTGCACCGTAGCCTGGTCCAGTTTTTCCCTGTCAACCGTGCTGGCTCCGGTGACACGCTGAAGTGCCCTGGCAGCGTTGTCGAGGGCGCTGAGATGTTTGCTGCGTGCGTCGATCGCAATTTGCGCCAGGCGCTCTTTCTCGGCCTGGTCTGCCGCGCGATCGCGGGCATACTCCAGTCGTTCAACTGTCCTGCTCGTCAATTCGAATCCGCCGGCTGTGAGCACACCGCTCGATCTGTTGAGCTGCGCTACCAGCGTGATCCCCTCGCCAACTTGTGGAACGTCGAAACCGGCTCCGATAATCACTTCGACGACATCACCGTTTCGGGTCTGTATCGACAATGACTCGGCGGTAGCCCTGGTGACGACTCCAACCACGTGCTTCGTGACCGGCTGAGAATTCGCGATCTGGATGACCGTCTTTAGCGCGACCAGTTCGCCGTCCGTGTTGCGTGACGCAGTTGAGATTACACGGTCGCCTTCAGCCACATCGGATAGCGACGCTTCAGCTGAAACGATCTTCAACTCCGATTCATCATTGAAACGCAGGGTTACAAGACCCGCGCTTGTGGCAACGACGATGGCGTCTGGCAATCTTATTTCGACGGCGGTACCAAATACCGCCTCGATCTTGCCCGTAGTACTGTTCGCACTTGCTGACGAACCGCTGAGAGTTGCAAGAACAAAGCTAAGCGCGACCAAGCCTGCCAACTGCAGACGTAGCGCTCTAATTGTTCTTATGCGAATACTGGTAAACATTGTCTGGCGTGATCGAGTCAGTTCAGCGCGGTCCCATCTGTTAAATAGTTGCGATTTCGCCGTTACGTCTGTGTTACAGCGTTCTGGTCCGGAATTCCCGTTGCGTGGCGGCTGAGATATCACAGGGCCACCTCAGGAATCGAGATGATCGCAAGGGACGAATTAACAGAGTTGCCATCGAGATCGCTTGCGACGATATCGACCAGGTTAGGCCCGAGATCAAGGACTAACGTCAACTCGAAGCTGCCGTCCGGTTGAACTGCCACTATCACCCCGTTGACGCTGACGATCGCATCGGGGGAGGTTAGGCCTCTCAGCAGCACCGTATCGCTCCGGACGATGTTCTCCGCGCCCAGGCCTTCGAACTGCAGCGCAAGGTTGAATGTTTCGAACGTCGTCGTCGGTGCCGCGGTTGCCTCTGGAGTAGCAGTCGGCGTTGGTGATGGCGTGGGTGGCACCGGTGTTGCTGTTGGAGTCGGTGGCGGTGTCGGTGTTGGTGTAGCCGGTAGCGGGGAGGCTGTTGGCGATGGCTCCGGCGTCAGGGTCGGAGTCGGTGGCACGGGCGTCTGGCGTGGTCGACTTTCAGCACAGCCGAAGATTGCGCCAAGCGATAAGACAAGGCAAAAGACGAGCAATATATAGCTTGTTCGAGATCTGGAGTCGCCCGCGTCGAATCGCCTCAGTGTCGTCATTACTGAGCAGCTACCGGCCGATTGTCGAGGGGGAGCGACAGCGTAAACATCGTGTGATGATCTTTCGAATCGCCGCCGTTTCTGTGTTGCGATTCGACCACGAGTTGCCCACCACAACGAAGTGACAGCGAACTGGCGATATAGAGACCTAGTCCCGAACTCTGCTTTTCGCTCCTCGCAGAGAGTTCCGGTGTCCATCCACGGTCGAAAATATGTGCGAGATGAGATTCGGCGATTCCGTTTCCATCATCCCAAACGCGCACCAGGAAGTGGGCATCGTTTCGAGTGAGCCGAACCTCGATATGCTCGTTCGCGAACTTGGTCGCATTGTCGACTAGGTTCGTGACCACATGATCGAGTGCTGAAGCGTCTCCGTACACGAGTCCAAACTCACCCGGCTCGCTCCACCAGATAAGGTCCAGGCCGCGGTCACGGGCTATCGGCCGGTAGCGATCGGATATATTTCGGATAATCGCCGCGGCGTCTACGGGCTCAACTGCAGGCTTGGCGTTTTGATCTTCGAGGTTGACGAGCACTCTTACGTTTTCGATCATTAGTCTGAAATTCGGAGCTTGCTGTTCGATTTCATCGAGTAATTCGGCAACCATTCGAGGTGTAGGTTCGCCGGTCTCGTTGAGGAGAGCCCTGACCTCTCGCTGTTTTCCGAGAATTCTCCGCAAGGGCCGCCCCATATCGTGCGCGAATGTGTCGAAGTAGTCCTGCGTCACCTGGCTCCAGCTGCGGGTATCCCGATCGGCTGCCTTACGTCGGGATTCAAGTCGAATGGCCGTCAGGGTGACTATTGCGCCAATCATGAAAATACCGGCCCCGACATACGCTACTGGTTCAATCCACCAGAGAGTGCCCGGAGACAACGGTTCACTTATTGCGGGTGAAAGCACAACGAGCAGTAGACCGATTACGGCCACTGCTAACGCGCCTGTCCTCAGCAATTTCAACCAGCGTTCATTCAACGAGTAAGTTCCAGTTGTCCCGATAGCCTTTCCAACTCGATTGGTCCCCTGTAGGACTAAAATCAGCGAGATTCGGCATTAGTCGTCGGGGTGTACCAATCGATAGCCGCGATTTCTTACATTGATTATCAATTCAGTGGCGCCGAAATCCCTCGATACGGCCCTTCCAAGCGAAACCTTCAGCTCCCGAATCCTGACTCTGAGGGATGCACGAGAATCTTCGCCTTCCGAGAACCGCTCGAGACGGGAGAACGGAACGAGCTCACCTTCTGATCGATAGGATGCCGCCGCCAGCTCACTCAGGATTTCAAGTTTCATCCCCTGAATTTCCCGGATGAGATCACGTCGTCCGCCGTTGATCGCGTAGACGGCAGCGTTTTCTGCGTCAAGCTCGAACAGTGAGCCAATTTTAATAGTTGCGGGCGCCTTGCCGATCAGCCGGCGGAGACGTAAAACAACCTCTTCAGGGCTTGCGAGCTTATCGATGAAGTCGACCGATGCACTCACATTCAAACTTGCATTAACGGCGGTGTCACGATACGGCCCCTGAGCGTACTGGGTGAACATCAGCACGGGCATTTTGCTGTCACGATCGACGATTTTTTTAAGTATTGATAGCCCCTTGAAACGGTCCGTATCGTATTCACCGAATCGAACATCGAGCAGAACCGCTGCTGGTCGTTCGGTTTCAAGGGCGAAAAGCGCCTGCGTTTCGTAGTCGTCGCCACTGACGTGCTGGCCCTGTGGGGCAATGACGATCGGCCTGAATCCGTCGGTCTCAAGACGTCGAAGGACCGAGCGCATGAGATCAGACATGTGCTCGTCGTCGACTACCAGTATTTTCTGTCCACCACCGATGCTTTTTGAACTCAATTCTGTCCCCTGTGAGCGCCTGCCGCAGATTGACGTCGCTTCGTTTCTTTGCGCGCGTGGAATACGAGCAATCTGACTGTACCACTGCCCAATCCATCACTCGCTTGAACGGTTAACGTCTGGAATGGATAATCTGTTCCATATCGCGCAATCATGCAGACGATTTCGATGACAGCCGTTCGATGACACTTGGCGCACGTATTCGTTTCGAAATGGTCTATCTTGTGGGCGCAATTCCACATTCAGCCTCGACTCACAGTTGAGGGAACGCTATGCTCAGTTGATTGCCCAAATTTCCCCCCTGAATTCACGAAAAAGCTGCCCGTGACCGACCCGTTCGTCCACCTACACAATCATTCTGAGTATTCGTTACTCGACGGGTTCAGCAGGCTCAACGACATGGTCAACAGAGTCGTAGAGCTGGAGCAGCCGGCAATCGCTCTGACCGATCATGGCAACCTGCACGGGGCGATCGAGTTCTATCAACTGGCGAAAAAAGCCGGGATTAAACCGATTATCGGCGTCGAAGGGTATGTAGCCGATGGGCCACGGACCGAACGGAACCCTGCAAAGCGCTTTCCGTTCCACATGACCGTTCTCGCCCAGAACAGGGTCGGTTACCAGAACCTGATGAAGCTGGTGACAACTTCGCACCTTGAAGGGTTTTACTACCGGCCGAGGATGGATAGAGAGGCGCTTGAGAAATATTCAGAGGGCCTGATCGTCCTGTCTGGCTGTCCCTCGGGAGAACTGGCGAAGTACATTAAATCGAACGACCTCGATTCGGTGCGGGAAACTCTCGAGTGGTACGGCAACGTATTTCAGGATCGCTACTACCTCGAACTGATGATGCACGAGCATGTGCCCGGACAGGCTGAGGTGAACTCGGCAATCATCGAGCTCAGTACACAGTACGGCCTTCCAATGGTGGTAACCAACGACTCCCACTATGTTCGCCGCGAGGACTCGGAAGCACAGGACATCCTGACATGCATTCAGACAAACTCGAATGTGAACGATCCCAGGCGGCTTCACATGGAGGACACTTCTTACTACCTCAGAAGTGCCGACGAAATGAACGTCGACTGGTCACACCTCCCGGACGCACTTGCAAACACGGTGAAAATCGCAGATTCGTGCGATTTGGATTTGGTGTTCGGCAAGAACCTTGTGATGAGCTACGCGACTCCGGCGAACATACCGTCGATGCAGTACCTCCGAGAGCTCTCGTACGCCGGTCTTGCGAAGCGTTTTGAAAATCCGAGCCAGGAGGTTCTGGATCGACTCGAATACGAACTTTGGATTATCGAGGAGACTAACTACCCGGACTACTTCCTGGTTTGCTGGGACATTTTCAATTTCGTCAACGAGCGTGGAATTCTTTCAGCAGTACGTGGTTCGGCCGCATCCAGCCTGGTGTTGTACTGCCTCGAAGTAACTCACATCGATCCCGTCGAGGCCGACCTGTTCTTCGAACGCTTCCTGAACGTCGAGCGCCGCGAGATGCCCGACATAGATATGGACTTCGCCGACGACCGCCGGGAAGAGGTGATCAAATACTGTATCGATCATTACGGCCGTGATCACGTCGCCCAGATCGTCACCTTCGGAACACTTGGTGCAAAAGCCGCGATCCGCGACACGGCACGCGCCCTGGCACTGCCACTCGAGTTGAGCGACAGGCTGGCGCGCATGGTGCCGAACACCCTCAACATCAAGTTAAGCGACGCTCTCGCCGAATCGGCTGATCTACAGGCAGAAGTCCGTCGTGATCCGGATGCGCGCCGTTTGATCGAGATGGCTCAGCGAGTCGAAGGATCAGTCCGCCATGCAAGCACTCACGCGGCCGCAGTGGTCATATCCGAAAAACCGCTGACGGAATACGTCCCGCTGCAGCGCTCGACGAGTGGCAAAGAAGATTCCAGCCCTACGACTCAGTACTCGATGAACCCGGTTGCCGACGTTGGACTGCTCAAGATGGACTTTCTTGGGCTGGCAAACCTGTCGATCCTGGATCGTTGCGTAAAGTTGATCGCCGAAACAACCGGCGAACACATGGGTGTTTACGATGTGCCGATCGACGACCAGAAGGCCTTCAAAATACTCGGCGATGGCGATACGTTCGGCGTGTTCCAGTTGGAATCAACCGGAATGCGACGTAACGTCAAGGAACTGAAGCCAACGACGATTAATGACCTGGCCGCTATGATCGCCCTGTACCGGCCGGGACCGATGGAGCATATCGGTACGTTTATCGCTGCCAGGCATGGTCGGGCAGAAATTAGCTATCCCCATGATGACCTCAAGGAACTCCTGGAGCCGACTTACGGTGTGATCGTCTACCAGGACCAGGTGATGCTGATCGCTCAGGCCTTCGGCGGGTACACGTTGGGCGAAGCCGATATCCTGCGGAAAGCGATGGGCAAGAAGATCCCTGCTGTGATGGCCGCTGAGCATGAAAAGTTCACGTTGGGTGCCCTGAAAAAGGGTTATACCAAAGAACAGGCCAATACCGTGTTCGAGCTGATGGTGCCTTTCGCCGGATACGGTTTCAACAAGGCTCACGCTGTCTCATACGCATACATTGCCTACTGGACCGCCTACTTCAAAGCGAATCATTCAACCGAATATATGGCGTCGATCCTCGACTCGGCATCTGGCAATCCGGAAAAGGTCGGTGAAGCCATTCGGGAGGCAGCCAGGCTCAACATCGCGGTCAAACCGCCGAGTATCAATTTCTCACGATCGGGGTTCACGATCGAGCGCGACTCGGGCGGCCACGACGGGATCAGGTTCGGATTGGCCGCAGTCAAAAATGTCGGCGCGGGGGCAATTGATGCAATCGTGGAAGTCCGTGAAGCCGGTGGTTTATTCAAAGATATCGAAGATCTCTGTCGTCGAGTCGACTCGAAGTCACTGAACCGACGGACCCTGGAAAGCCTGATCCGAGTTGGTGCATTCGACGATTTTGGCGGTCGCGGCAACCTCCTCGAATCGGTCGACCGGATAATCTCGGCCATCCAGAGACAATCTAAACTGCGAGAATCCGGTCAAACTTCGATGTTCGACATGCTGGGCGAGTCTGTGCCAGTACCGATGGTGGAACTCGAAATCGAACTGCTTGACGACACGACCGACCAGGAGCGGGTCATCTGGGAACGAGATTTGCTGGGAGTCGAACTCACCCAGAGTCCGTTCACCAAAGAGATGCGGCGGCAACCTGAGAACATCGTGGTCTTCGCGGCAGACATTACTCCAGAAATTTCAGGACAAAAACGGGCGGCGCTTGGCCAGGTAAGCGACATTCGTGAACTTACCACCAAGCGAGGTGAAAAATTCCTGTCGCTCAACCTGACGTTGCTCGATGGCGACGTCGAAATGGTCGTCTGGCCCGATATTCTCGAGCAGAACCCCGGCATATGGCAAAGTGGCAGTTTTGTTTCTGTCACCGGCGAAGTGCGTGAACGCTTCGGGCGAGTCTCACTGGTCGTTGAAACTGCTCATGAGTACCAGCTACCTGCCGAAGGGAAGGCCGAATCGGGTGCAAAATCCGACAGGAATGGACCGCCTCCGGTGGTCCGAGCAGGATTCAACGAAGCGAGCCAACCGAGACCGGTGCTAAATGACCCGGTTCGAACTGAACGACCCGAATCGGATCGAAACGGCGGATCACCCCGGCCTGTTAACTCGTCGATCAAACAACCTACTAACCCTCCCGGTCTTCGACCGGGCGAGGAACCTCCGCTGGCTATTGAACCTACCCTGCCGACCAATCCCGACTCCGACGAATCCGTGGCGAGCATCGGGCCTGTTCTCGTTCGCGTAAAAGAAACGGGCGACAGGGCCGCAGACCGATACCGCCTGGAAGATATCCTCAAGTTATTCATGGAGTTTCCGGGATCGGATGCTGCAATGCTCGAAATCGAGACCGGCAATAAACTCGTGCGATTGGACATGCCGTTCCATGTACAGTCGGGCTCCCAGCTCACAGACCGGTTGAATGATTTGCTTGGCAGCGGCGCCGTACAATCTGCCGCGGTGTGAAACACTGGATGGGCCGTTTTGCTGGAGCACTGTGTGCCGCAAGCGCAGACTGTGCACCACCACGTTCGATCGCGATTGAACGTTGACACCGTCCATGTCTGTCAGGACAACTTGTTATGGGTTGGGAAGTTTTCGCTACTGCACCCGATCAAATGATCGGGGAATCCTGGTGCGTTCTTGTTCGATCTGCCGGTATCGACTGCAAGCTACAGCCGGGTGACGTGATTGGCTTCATCGGTGTTTCCGTTCTTCCCGTCCGGCTCATGGCCAAGTCTGAAGATTTAGAAATCGCGAAATCCGTCCTGGAAAGCTACATCGGCGACGACGAGCTACCACCGGAACCTGAACATGCTGGCGACTTGTAGCAGCGTAATCAGTGCTGGTTTCTGGATTCCATCGCGAGCAATCGCGACTTGAGGGGTAGCCCGGCACCACCGAATCCGTGGAGCGCGCCGCTGGACCCGATCACTCGGTGGCAGGGTACAAGTAACGCAAGTTTATTGCGTGCCATCGCCTGACCGGCACCCCTTGTGGCCCGTACGTTTCCTGCCTGCTCGGCGAGCCAGCGATAGCTACGCGTTTCACCCGACGGGATCGACCGGCAGGCCTCCCATGCTTTCTTGAAAAACGGAGATATCCTGCGTGTATCGATCGGTACGTCGCCCAGGTTGACAGGTTCGCCCGCGCAGTAAGCAGTAATCAACATTCGAGAATCAGCATGTCGCTCCGGGTCGTGCTTTGCCAGCCCGACCTCGGGTTGCACGGCGTCCAGAGCGGCCTCGGGTGAAGACTCTGGAAGACTGGCGCGCAGTACACCATGCTCGCTACCAACGACGGCTACCCACCCAAGGTCGGTCTCAAAAACATCATAGGTCGTGCGTTCCACAGCTGTCATTTTACGTTCCTCGCCCTTCACCCAACTCGGGACCGAGGCGTCCCAGTTGCCTGAACCTGTGAGCTATCAGCGCACGTGCCACCTTGCGCCATGCGCTGTCCAACAGCCTCGAAGTTTCTTCTGAATATTCGGGTGATTTTGCGTACACACAGCGCTGAAATTCGATGGCAATAAAAGAAGCATGCTCATGAGCGGCGTACGTCCGAATACCGAGATTCAATGCGAACTCCATGGCAGTCTGGTTCGCCTGACGTCTCATTCCTGTCAACCAGGCGACTCTGTTCATCCGGGCGTAGGCCTTCGTCGGAGGGTCCATCCCTCGCAGGCTAAACCACCAGGCGAGCGCCACCAGTAATCCCGAAGCCACCACGCCCCCTGCCCAGGCAAACGGTCGCCAGGGAAACTCAAATCGGTCAGGCTGGACGGCGCTCGACAAACGCGCTGTTTCAGCGTTGGCCAGTCTCAGTTCCCGGGCAAGGCGCTCAAGATTGGCAATGTCCTGAAGGAACAGTGGATCTTCCTCAGCTGAACCGATCGCACCTATGGCGAGGATATCCCCTCCATCGATGGTAGGCGCAAGTGAGCCTCTTCCAATCGGGGCTGAACCCGGTGTCACTTCATATTCGATCCACCCGTACCCTGGAAAATAAACCTGGCTCCAGCCGTGTCTGTCATTGTCTCTGATAAGAAACAGACCGGCGTCCGGCACGAACTCTCCGGGTGCCCATCCCGCAACAAACCTGGCAGGGACCCCAACAGCCCTCAGCAGTACCGCGGCTGACGAACCGAAGTACTGGCTGTAGCCCTTGATTTTCGAAAGGTCGCAGTCCTCATCGTCACTTGCGCATGGTTCCGACTGGGTCTGGAACAGGAAGTAGTAAATGCCATCTACACCGAATTCCGGACCGGAAATCTCAAGTGAATACTCCTGGTTCGTGAGGAAGTTCTTTATCGCTTCCGCCTTTTCAAATGGAGTTGTCGCCCCGGCTTCGCGAACAATCTGCGACGCCAGGTCTCTAACCTGATTGGGTAGAGATGCCGGAAGTTGCAAGTAGCGATCGGTTACCCACGTCGGATAGTTCGTTCCGGCCGCGTTCAGCTGGTCGTTAGTGGCAAGCGACACGAACGACTGTATGGAAAACGTATCCTGTCTGGAAATCTTGCTTACTAGTTCGACTCCAACCTGTTCGATTGGGCCAGCGCGTTCGATTTCGAGCGCAGTCGCCATCCCGGTGCGAGAATCTGTTTCGACGGTTATTTCGAGTTCGTCCCAATCAATACGCTGGTCGCCTGTCTGTAGCGGAAATAAACGTGTCTCAAACTTCTCTTCAATCCCGTCGCTGCCTGTAACCGATAAGTTGACCACCTGCTCTTCGCCGGTTTCGCTCGCGATTCTCAGATTACGTATCACTTCTTCGACGAGTTCGGTCGGGGCCAGAAGCTGGTTATTCAGGCGAGTCGGCTGATTGGTGAGTGAAACGGGCTTAAGATCGCCTATCGCAAACCTGACTGTGAATGCCAGATCACGCAAATCCGGTGGCATCTCGCTCAGGGGTCTTACTGTTCCGGTCAGCGGCACACGCCAGCGCACGGGATTGAGAATCTGGACCTCTGTCTCCCGGTCGGAGGAAAATACGCCGCCGGCGGGTAGTACGGCCCTGGTTGCTACCAGTGGAACGTAGACCTGCGAGACGCGCTCGCGTTCCAACTCTGTAGGAGCCAGTGTCAGAGCGGTCCGGGGAGCAGCCTTCACTTTGCTGCTCGATGCCGTGAGCCAGCCTTCTGACGTGTACTCCTGGTACACACGCCCTGCGTATGGCACGACATATTTCGACCTGACCCACATCAGGGGTTCTTCGGTCAATTCGAGAGAGCCCCCGAATGCCATGGTCTGCGACGGCACACCCAGTAACTCATCGCCACCGGGACCGTGTACACCCGCCAGTAGTCTATTCGCAGGTTCTCGCAAAGCCTGGAAAGGCGCTCGAAAGATATCCCAAGTATTGTGAATCGTTTCAGACCTAGGCTCCCAGACCGGCAACATCGCGCTCAACAGCACGATAGGGAATGCAAACAGCAGGCCGTCCTGCACGGTTACCCAACTGAGAAACCTCGAATACTCGATTCCCTCGGAACGCCAGCGCTCGATACGTCTGACCGTCGTCAGGTGGGCAAAAAGGACGATCCCACCGACGAGGAACAGGAAGAATGTGTACTCGAACTGGCCGTGTCGGTAGCTGAGGTTCGTGAGTATGACCAGTGAGAGCAGGACGGTCGGTAACCACGGGGACCGGAACCGGAAGGTTAATGCGGTGACGCCGTATCCGACTACCCACGAGGCTGCCATGAACATGATCGCAAACGGCACTGTGTCGGTGCTAATACCGCCTGTCTGAGCTATGTTGATCCAGTCAACAAACCGTTCGACGGAGTTGATTGCCCTGGTAACCGGATCACCCCCGGCCGCCTGCACTCCACCCCGCCAGAGCACAACGATGAATCCAAGTCCAGTCGCGTAAACAATCGTCAGGACCCAGTGGAAATTCAGCTTCGACACAACGAAAGCGGCTATCGTACCGAGTAACAGAGCCGGAATGATCGAGGGCAAATCGCCCCAGCCGGAAAGTTGGACAGCCCAGCCCACATTCACCATCATCCAGGTCAGGACAAGCAGGCTAACCCAATCGTAAATAGGGGCAAATCGCCCCAGACTATCTCCGATGCTGTCGAGCCAGCCCTGCGAACGCCGGGAATCGTGCAGGGCGGACGGGCCGGGAACGGTTTTCAGAAAATCTGTCGCGGTGCTCATGGCCTGTCCCCGGCTGACTGAGGGTCCGCAACCAGCCTGTCACCACCCGGTGCAGCCCGATGAGTGCGCACGGTCGCCTGACGCAAACCTTCGCGTGTACCGCCGACCGGATCTGTCAGAACTCAGCGCTCTGACGTAAATTGATGCCCGATCAAGTCCGTCTGATGTTCGATTTCATACTCAAGGAGTCGACGTTTCTTGCGG
>JAQBVG010000070.1 GCA_027623655.1 Chloroflexota bacterium | reverse complement strand
AATAGGCCAACATTTTGTGCAGACTTAATGGCAAAAAACGAGGTTGAGCGCTGAGTTCTGACAGAACCCCGAAGAGTTAGACCGAATCGTCGACACGAACTACGATCCTCACGTAAAAGCTGGCGTCCGTCTCGTCAGTGTGATCCAGGACAACATGCAACACGCAGGGCAGGCACGTTACTTACGTGGAATGATCGAGCGGCTGGGAATCTGACTTGAGCGAACGTCATAGCGAGATTGCCAACTCTCAGATTGTCGGAGCTCCCGAAAGGCCTTTGGCGCAAAGTGCTCATCCGATCAACGGTTGTACGACAACGAAAATCTACTGTCGACCGAACTGCCCGCCTGGCCGTCGAACTAAGCCAGAAAATCGAGTGTATTTCACGTCGACCGATGATGCACTGGCCGCAGGATTCAGAGCATGCAAAGTATGTAAACCGACGGAGCCTTCTGACGGCAAGGCATGGGCGTCTAAAACGAAAGTTCTCTCTTAACTCGTCACGATCTAAACGAAACGCCTGGCGCTGAACATATCGAGATCGAATTTTGACGAGCCGTGAATTGCAAGGTCCGACAGCATTTCGCCCATGACAGGCGCAAACTTAAAACCGTGCCCGGAACATGCGCTCCCGATAATCACGTTTTCATATTCGGGGTGACGATCGACAACGAAATTCAAGTCGGGCGTATTTGTGTACATACAGACTGCACTGCCGAGGACCTCACCGTCCAGATCGGGCACGAACCGGCGAATTTCCTTGAAAATCTTGTCGTAGTCGTTACTCGTCGTTTCTCGTGACACCGTTTCCGCGGTTGTCGGCGTGCCGTGATGGTCCAGGGCCAACTTCACGCCGGTGCCGAAATCGGCCTGCATATACAGCGGGTACCTCTCATCCAACTCGAACGAGGCGTTCGGGAAGTTGCCTGCCCTGAAAAAGTCATGGTTCGCCCGGGGTTTTACCATCCAGAGTGAGACGCGCTCGATATCAAACGGCAGTTCCAGATCACCCAGTAGTCCGGGCAACCACACACCCGCGGTCAGGATGAGACGGTCAGCCTGGTACTCGCCGTGAGTTGTGACAACGGTCACACTCGAACCAGTCGAAGTCCAACCTTCGACCTGCTCGTCGAAGTGCAAATCGGCTCCGGCCTTTTCCGCCAGTGTCAACTGCGCCTCGACCGCGACCTCCGGGAATATGGCGCCTGAGTTGACCTCGTATATTGCCTGCCAGCCATCCGGGATGTGAAACGCCGGATATCTTTTTCGCACTTCCGAAGGCGTGAGCATCTCGATTTCGACGTCGTGCACCTTGCTGGTCGCCTGCATTCCGGTCATCGCTCGACCAGTTGGCTGCCCCATGAACAGGCCGCCAGTGACTGTGAACGACGGAGTACCAAAATCGACGTTCAATCGATTCCAGAGTTCGCGTGCTCGCCGCAACAACGGGACATAGTCTGGCCCCTCCTTATAAGCCTCTCGAAATATTCGGGATGGCCCGTGCGAGGATCCTATCGAGTGAGGGGGCCGATACCGATCTAGGCCAATCACATCGATTCCGCGTGAGGCCAGGTGGTAAACGGTCGAGCTTCCGTGGGCTCCAAGCCCAACGACGATTACTTTTTCGTCTGGCACTTTATCGACTGTTCTCAGATTGGGAGGGTTGCCCTCTAGACATTCCAGTCCGCACTTACAGTTTTGACGATCGGTGAAATTGTTTCAGCCAGCTCCATGATCGATGCAAAAACCTGGTCATGGATAGGGCGGGCGACCCATTCGAGACGCAGCTCCTCGGACTCCCAGTAAGACACCACCTCTATGTCGTCAGATTCAGTCGCGTTT
The DNA here is from genome assembly GCA_027623655.1 of Chloroflexota bacterium. Classification (GTDB taxonomy): domain Bacteria; phylum Chloroflexota; class Dehalococcoidia; order Lucifugimonadales; family Lucifugimonadaceae; genus Lucifugimonas. The sequence goes on along the minus strand of JAQBVG010000070.1, from coordinate 11,926 downwards.
TCGCCAAACGGCGTCAGCATGGCCGCCTGAACGAATCCCGGCTGCTCCGACATTGTTGAAATCCATGGATCCTGAACTGCAGCGCGCAACGCATCGGACTTTCCCGATTTAGGGGATAGATAAACGTGAAGAGTGATCATGACGACAGTTTCCTGTTTTGCTTTCGGATATGTGGGATCGGTTAAGAAATACTTCTGCCGGGTACGATTACCCGGGTGCGGTAGAGCGAGGTCGAGGCGGTAATGTAGAGGGATTTCAGGTCGGTGTCGCCCCACGTGAAATTGGCCACAACTTCGGGGACACGGATCACGCCGAGACACGTCGCGTCAGGGGCAAATACGTGAATCCCACCAGGGCCTGTGCAGTAGAGATTGCCTGCTCCGTCGATCTTCATTCCATCGCAACCACCGTCGCCCGGTCCTTCTGGAACCGCCCACACGTCACCACCCGAGATGCTCCCATTTTCAGAGACATCGAACACACGTATATGACCGCGGTCAGTGTCGTTGATAAACAGCTGCTTTTCGTCGAGAGTGAATGTCAGGCCATTTGGCTGATCAAAATCGTCGGCGAGTAGACTGATTTCTCCGGACGCCTGGTCGATTCGATACACGCCCTGGTAATCCATGTCCTGTTCGCGCAGTAGACCGAACACGTCCATTCGGCCGTAAGTTGGATCGGAAAAATAGATCGCCCCGTCCGACTTGACGATTACGTCGTTAGGGCTGTTTAGCTCTCTGCCAGCGTAATGAGTCGCCAGGGCGGTTATCGCCCCATCGTGCTCCTCGCGAATCACTCGGCTGTTGGCGTGCTCACATGAGATCAGGCGACCTTCCAGATCAAAGTAGTGTCCATTGGCTTTTCCGCTTGGCTGGCGAAACGTTGTGACACCGTCAGCCGCCGACCACTTGCGAACGATGTCGCCAGGCATGTCACTGAAAATCAGTTCACCTGTTTTCGCGTTCCACATCGCGCCTTCGGTAAATCTGAAACCCGTAGCGATCTGCTCAAGTTGACCTTCGCTGCCAACAACGCTGCGGAACCGGTCGTCTCTGATATCTACGCTCATTTGATTTGCTCTAATGTCCCTGTGACGCCACCGATCTACATGATTCAGCATCGCCTCAACAGTGTTTCGCCGTTCTGGAGTCTTGCGGCCTTTACTTTCTGAGTAGCCAGTTCACTGCATTGGCCAGCAGCTTTTGGACCGAGGGATGCTGAAGAACGACCAACCGGTGACCGTTGGCCAGGTAGGCAACTCGACCCTTGCCATATTCGTGCGAGAATCCCGACGCCGACTGGCGACCGTCCTTGCCCTGGCTGACAGCGAACAGGTCGACCCGGTCATTGTCGAACCAGATGAAGTGTTGTTCGTCTTCTATCTCGTAATCTTCGACTCCCTGTGTGATCGGATGACCCGAGTCGGTAATGTGGACGTCGAAATGCATGTATGGCGGGTGGAACTGGAAGTAACCGGCCACAGTCCGTCGGTAGCCGCCGGCCCAGGGATAGTTCCATGCCGAGTTGTGCATCACGAGGAACGAGCCGCCGTCTAGTACGAACTGCTCGATAGCCTCCTCCTGGTGGGGTTGCATCCAGCGTACGGGCGCCGCGTCGTGACCGTTTGGCCACTCCATTCCGTCTCTCAGGAACACCAGCAACTTCGCGCCTGCGAGAAGATCAGCGTTGATCGAGGCGAAATCATCCGTGTAATGAACATCGAGGCCGGCTTGTTCCAGGACCGGTCCGATTCCAGCGTGCGCCTCTTCGGCTTTGTGATATCGGTCTCCGCCCAGGAATATTGCGTCGGCCATCTAATTCTCCGATTTCGTACGAGAATTGGTGAGGTAAGTCGCCAGATCATACATCCGATACGAATCGTTTGACCCGACTATCGTTGTGAGAATTTCTGGGGACAACTAATCTGCACGCAATCTGGAAGCGCGAAAGTAGGACCCATGTTCAGAATCTCTGGCGGTCGTATCGAGGTAAAAGTTCCGAAAATTCCGCCCCCTTTCCCGGCAAGAGTTTACGCGACGACGGTCTGGCCCTTCGTGTTTTACGAACCCGGGGTCTGGGACGACGAATGCGTACAGGCCTACGAGCGGAGACATTGGATCGACCAGATCAAGTGGCTTGTGATCCCGTGGCTCGTAGTCTACCTGTTGCTCTCAATCAAATATGGAGGCGGCAGGAAGCACCCGTTCGAGAAACCAGCCTACGAGATCCAGGACACATGTGAGGCGTCCAGGGCAGTTCCCGCCAGAGTAGATTAAGACTAATATTGAGATGCTGTCGAATCATGTGCATGCGAAACCTTGAGCATTGTTGGCTTCGTCAACTCGAACCCATCATTTCTCGCAAAACCTGATTCAATCGGTTAACACCTGTTAACCCTGAAGATGCTATTCTCAACTTAGAAGTACTTATCCGATTCGACCTGCGAAGCAGAGTCACCCTCGAACTGACAGCCGATCCGTACTCGTGTGCGGGTCGTTTCGCGTAGACGTGTGAACGCTGCGACGAGCCTGAAAACCCCAATGACAAAGACCCTCCGGAACGACCTACGTAACGTCGCGATCATCGCCCATGTCGATCATGGCAAGACCACCCTGGTCGACGCCATGCTCAAACAGTCGGGTTCAGTTGCAACCTATAAGGAAATGATCGATCGTGTAATGGACTCGACCGATCTTGAGCGTGAAAAAGGCATCACGATCCTCGCTAAAAATACGGCAGTCCGTTGGGGCGATACCAAGATCAACATTATCGATACTCCCGGTCACGCCGACTTTGGGGGAGAGGTCGAGCGCGGACTGGCGATGGTCGATGGAGTACTACTACTCGTCGATGCCAGCGAAGGTCCGCTCCCGCAAACTCGATTCGTCCTTCGAAAAGCACTTGAAGCCAATCTTTCAGTGATCCTGGTAATCAACAAGATTGATCGGCCCGACGCTCGAATATCACAGGTGGTCGACGAGGTTTACGAGCTATTCATCGACCTCGACGCGAGCGAGAAACAGATCGACTTCCCGATCATCTACGCCAATGCAAGAGCAGGTACAGCATCTCTCGATCCAAAACAGCCTGGTACCGATCTCAAGCCGCTATTCGAGCTGTTGCTGAATCGAATCGATGCACCGTCGTTCGACGATGAACACCCGCTCCAGGTTCATGTCACCAATCTTGACGCCTCGCCTTATGTCGGTCGGCTGGCGATATGCCGGGTGCGCCAGGGCACCATTCGGAAAGATCAGATCGTTTCACACTGCCGAGTCGATGGAACAATCGAACGGGCGAAGATCACGGAACTCTATATAACAGAAGGTCTGGAACGGGTCGGTGCAACCGAGGCAGGGCCCGGTGAAATCGTCGCGGTCGCAGGCATGCCAGATATCACGATTGGCGAAACGCTGTCCGACGAGTTCGACGCCCGACCGCTTCCGCTTATTCGTATCGACGAACCGAGTCTCTCTGCTACGATAGGGATCAATACGTCGCCATTGACTGGATTAGACGGCAAGAAGCTGACCGCCCGTATGGTCAAGGACCGACTCGAACGCGAACTGATCGGCAACGTTTCTATCCACATTTTGCCTTCGGATCGACCCGATACATGGATATTCCAGGGACGTGGCGAACTCCAACTCGCAGTACTCGTCGAAACGATGCGACGCGAGGGGTTTGAACTTACCGTTGGCAAGCCAGAAGTGGTCACAAAAATGGTCGATGGCAAGCTCCACGAACCGATGGAACGACTGGCAGTCGACATAAGCGAAGATCACCTCGGCTCCGTGACACAACTCCTCGCACTTCGGAAAGCCAGGATGGTGAACATGGTGAACCATGGCCAGGGAAGAGTCCGAATGGACTTTGTGATTCCCGCACGTGGACTGATCGGTTTTCACAACGAGTTTGTCGTCGAGACACGCGGTGCCGGTCTTGCTCATCACGTATTTGAAGGTTACGAGCGCTGGCAGGGTGAAATGAGATCCCGGCCAACGGGAAGTCTTGTCGCCGACCGCCGCGGCGTCACCACGACATATTCGTTGCTGGCCGCCCAGGAGCGTGGCCAACTGTTCGTGCCTGTGGGAGCCGACGTGTACGAAGGAATGATCGTTGGTGAGAACCCCCGTCCGCAGGACATGGACATGAACGTCGTCAAACCGAAGAAGCAGACGAATATGCGTTCGGCCGGCGCGGATCACGCTCAACATCTGGACACTCACAAAGAGATGTCGCTTGAGCAGGCCCTGGAATTCATCATGGATGACGAATGCCTTGAGGTCACTCCAAATTTCGTTCGAATCCGAAAAACGATTCTCAGCCAACAACTGCGTGGACGTGCCAAGGGCGCGAAGAAGGTCGCCGTCGGCGTTGGCGCGTAGCTGACGTCCGGCAGGGCGTCGCTAGGCTCCTAATTCCAGAAGTGTTTGGCGTTCCAGATGTCCTGGCACAATACGTGGCACAATGATGCCCCCTGCCGGTTGTATCTTTTCGGATCTGGCAGCATCGAATTGATCTGCGTGCAAAACGGCGGCATTTACCGGGCTGATACTTGAGGAAGTGACCTGTGGCACTACTACTCGGGGACACCGTCCCCAACTTCACCCAGGAGTCGACCGACGGCTCCATCGATCTTTATGATTTTCTTGGCAATAGCTGGGGCATCCTGTTTTCACACCCGGCCGACTTCACACCGGTATGCACAACCGAACTTGGTGCAGTTGCCGTTTTGAAGGACCAATTCGATAAGCGCAACACGAAGGTGATTGGTCTGAGTGTCGACGAACTTTCATCGCACATCGGCTGGGTCAAAGACATCGAAGAGACGCAAAACGTCAAGTTGAACTTCCCGATTCTTGCGGACGCCGATCAGAAGGTAGCGAACCTCTACAGCATGATCCAGACGGCCGACAACAAGATGACCGTCCGGTCGGTTTTCATAATCGACCCCGCGAAGAAGCTTCGGTTGACCCTGACATACCCGGCATCAACCGGTCGCAACTTTGCCGAAATCCTTCGAGTGCTTGATTCGCTGCAGCTGACTGACGGATTCAAAGTGGCAACCCCGGCCAACTGGCGCGATGGGGACGATGTTGTCGTGCTTCCTGCGGTGTCGAACGAAGACGCCGACAGGCTATTCCCGAAAGGTTACGAAGTCGTACGCCCCTACCTGCGAATGACTCCACAGCCAGATAAATAAGTACGAATAGCACCGATCATAACCGCACTGAGCTACCCCTTACGGCCGGTGCGGTTCTCGCGTCCGGAGCAAACCCGGGCTTGCTGGCGGGTCTTACGAGGTTCATTCTTCAAGACCAGATAGTACCTGTACAAATGTTTTACAAGAAACGAAAGTGAAGAGATGCTCGAGCGATTCCTAGTTCCTGAACGAGACCGTGTGTACGTCACGGTCGACAAAATGCGACACGCGACCATCGAGATATTCGAGAAGTGCGGCCAGTCGCCCGCGGACGCTGCGCTTTCGGCAGAAGTGCTGATGACCAGCGATTTACGAGGTTGCGAATCGCACGGCGTTTCGAACCAGCTGCGGGTCTACGTTCAAATGTATGGAGACCGGGAGATAAACCCGACGCCCAACGTTCGCGTCACGCGTGAAACTGACGTAACGGCCAACCTCGACGGTGATGAGGGACTTGGTCTTCACGTGTTGCCGAAAGCAATGGAGTTGGCAATCGAGAAGGCCGAAAAACACGGCATGGGTGCGGTCACGGTTCACAACTCCCGGCACATTGGCATGCTTGCGTATCACTCGATGTTGCCACTCAAACACGACATGATTGGCCTGACGACTTCGGCCGGAAATCCGCTGTCGATGGCTCCGACCTTTGCAGGCGAAAAGATGTTCGCAACCAATCCGTGGGCGTGGGCGGCTCCGGCCCGGAATGAAGCGCCTTTTGTGTTCGACATCGCAACAACCCAGGTCGCCGGCAACAAGCTGCGACTCGCCGAACGGATAGGCGCACCGATGGATCCGGCCTGGGTGGCCGATTCCCAGGGAACACCAATCATGGAGGAAGGACCGCTCCCTGCCGATTACATGATTCTGCCGTTCGGAGGCACCCGTGAACAGGGTTCGCACAAGGGTTACGGGTTCGCCGCCACGTGCGAAATCCTTTCGACAATTCTGTCAGGTATGGGCCCGGGGTTCCTGCTTCCCACAAAGCCGCGGACGATCATGGGGCACTATGTCCAGGCGATAAAGATTGACGGTTTCACCGATCCAGAGCAGTTTAAAGACGACATGGACAGGTTCCTGAGCGGACTGCGAAACACCAGACCGGCACCGGGACATGACCGGGTGGTGTACGCCGGATTACCGGAAGCCGAAGAAGTTGAAATCAGACAGCGTGACGGGATTCCATATCACCGAGAAGTCATCGAATGGTTCGAGTCGATAAAGGCCGAACTTGGCCTCGAGTTCGAGTTGCTCTAGCCAATATCAGCTTCCCCACGCTGAAATAGCCAGGGTGCGAGTCGTTGCCCGAGGTGCGTAGCTTGCGCGACGAGAGCACGAAGCCAGCTCGTCCGCATCCTGATATCTAAACGCGCCCTGGCAGGGGGACGTCACTTTGCAGCGACCTTAGACTGTCGAGATCAGCACCACGGCGACCACCACCATTGATGCCGATATCAGCTTCAGCAACATGTCGGGGCGAGTGAATTTTTCGTAGATAAGGTTGGGTGCAAGCCAGGCACCCAGTGCGGTCAGGCTGAATACAAATATTGGCCGGGCCCCTCCAAGGGCCGACACCAGCGCGACCGGTCCTTTGCCAATAGCGTAGGTGACCAGCAGATGACCGTTAAACGGCATGATGCCTTCAGCCAGAACCAGCCACGGAGCCTGCCGGGGCTGCTTTAGAAAACTCCCCAGATCTCTCAACGCTGGCGGGCGGGCGAAGGCGACCCACATTACCGTGAACAACCCCGTGCCACGAAGTGACACGATCTGCAATGTCGGCAAGTCGTCGACAATTGATTTGGTGATCAATTGCGAACTGGCCATCAGCACCGCGCCAGCAGCAAGCAAAAGGAACACTGGCTGGATTCCGAACTTACCATCGGGGCTGAGTGATCTGACCCGCAACGACGCGAGCACGCTCCCGGTAACGGCGAGCAGAACTGCTACCAGCTGCAGAGCGGTCAGCGATTCGCTGAAAAATATCCAGGCCAACAGGGCCACGTAGATCGGTGTGGTCTGCATGGCCGGAATCACCCGGGAAGGGTCTTCGCGCTTCAACATCCAGAACATGAATATCAACGAGAAGCCCTGGATCACTCCGATCGACCAGGCTCTCACGATAACCTCGAACTCCACCCCGGTTGGGAAGCTGGATACCAGGACCACCGCTCCAAACAGACCCTGACTACCTCCTACGAACAGGTTGAAACTTGGCAGCGGCATGCCGTATCCCGACAGTACCCGTTTGTCCATCAATGTGACGATCGAGAATAAGAGCGGGTTCGCGAGGGCAGCAAGGATCCAGAGATCCATCGGATCTTTGACTCCGGCGAATAATGGTGATGCGGTAAGGCAGGCCAGTTGGCCATTTTGGGCTGGCCGATCTTGACGGATGGCAGTTTAGCCGTTGCACACGTTGCCAGCATATGTTTTTTTATTCAATCGACCTTCAGCCAGTGGCTGTTGAGCCAGTCTGCCTCGGAATACTGGCTATCGGTCCTTACCCCATTTTCGAAGCGAGTAGACCTTCCTGAAGCCGGTAGATCGGAAGCGTGGAACCTACGTACACGTTATTGGCACCAAGATTTCGACTCCGGCGGATGCCTTCAATCACCGCAGCTTTCCCAGGTCAGCGGAGACGGTAGTCGGGGTCGGTAGCAACTGGCTCCACGTAGCCGTATCTGCTGGCCGGGTGTTCCGGGTGAGCAACGGCCACGATTTCGTCTCTGTCATCCCAGACACCGATACTGCTGAGAACAACATTCCAGACCAGCGGGTGGAAATGCATGTACTCCCAGCGTGCTTGCAGCCAGTTGACATGGCCAGCCCGGGTTACAGGCGGATCGCGGTAAGTATCGATGAGTAATCGGCTTACGAGCTCGAAATCCGACGTGTGGTTATGGCTGCGAACTGTTGCGGTCACGCCGTCAAATCTATCTCCAAGCGAAGATAGGCGGTGTGAGATTTTTGTAGCGCAAAAGTATCCGTCAGGCGCCACGCGAACCGTTGGCCACCGGCATTGCACATCACGCAACAAACGCCAATCTTCACCTAACCTGAGAACACATCGGTCCTGCGGAACTGGCGGAGGGTCGACAGGTAGTCGGGGATGGTGAACGGCGCTTTGAAGTCGTTTACGATTTTTCGGCACCGCTGTGCATCCTGGGTCAGCAACTCGAACGCTGTTAATGCCAGCGCTTTTCCGGCCTCAAGGACGTCAAGGTCCCAGTCAGTGATCTCGAATTCGTTGCTGTGGGTTCGCCCACTCGCGCCACCCGCGTATGACTGCATAGTTGGTATTAGCAGAGACACGTCACCCATGTCCGTCGACGAGGTGCGGTGCGGCATACGACCAACTCCCGATTCGCCCAGCAAGTCGCGCACGGCCTCATCGTAGACACTGTTCAGTTCAGGATTCAGCTTTGAAGGCATATAACCCGGCGATGTGCTGATTTCGACGGTCGCTCCGATGGCCATAGCACCTGCTCGCAAGGCCTGATCGACTTTCACTTCCGCATCTTTCATCGCCTCGACTGAGGCGGCGCGTATAAACATTTCCATAGTTACGTTCGCCGGGACCGAGGATACTGCCGCTCCCCCACGGGTGATGATCGGATGGATACGAACGTGGTCGTCGTCCTGGAATGTCTCTCGTTGGAGAGCAATTGCATGCATCGCGAGATTTGCTGCGTTCAGTGCGTTGATGCCGAGGTGAGGAGCTCCACCGGCGTGGGCGGACCGACCGATGAAGCGAACACTTTTAGCGATCATGCCGTTGTGGCTCGTGCCTGCCCGTAGTGTCTTTCTTTCCGAGGGATCGGCATGTGTCAGCATTGCAATGTCGACATCGTCGAGTTCGCCCAGGCGAATGAATTCCTGCTTGCCCGCCAGGAACTCGATCTTGCCTGATTCGCGCAGTGCTTCTCGGTATTCTATCTCGATGAATTCCTCGGCGGGCACCGCCATGAACGATATTGAGCCCGACAACATGTCGAGGATCTCAGGTTGTGACAGTCCGACGGACGCGGCGAGCATGTTGCCGATCTGGATGTTGTGGCCGCAGACGTGAGCCGCCCCGGTTTCCGGATCGGCGAGACGGTGTTCCGGGACGATCAGTGAGTCGAGCTCCCCCATGATTGCGATGTGAGGTCCCGGGCGGCCGGTGTTGACTTTCGCGATAACTCCCGTGATCGCGATATTTTCGCGCGGAGCCAGTCCGATCTGACGCATGAAATCAGCAACGAGGGTTGCCGTCCGTTTTTCGCGAAAGCCAGATTCCGGGTGGTTCCAGATATCCCTGGAGATGCCGATGAGGTCGTCGGCACGGCTGTCGATTCTCGCGACTATTTTTGATTTCGGTGAATTTGGCACAGTTACTCCGGATGCCAGGCGTTCTTATTTCGCGGTGTGTCTGACATCGGGGATTCTACGGCGAAATCTATTCGAGGTCTGGTTGTGTTGAAACACTACCGAGAGCTGAACCGCCGACTTTCGTTGCAGTCGCTCGTCAACCGGTATGATGACCGACCTTACTTTCACCTCAATCCAGGGCACTCGCATGATCTACGGTAGCGTTCGGAATGTGAAAAATATTTCTCAGATTGTTATGGGAACCCTTGGAGCAAGCGATCTCGAAGGTGCGTCTCCTCTCTTCGATAGCTTCACCGACAGGGGTGGAAACACTTTTGACACGGCCAGGCATTATGGCGTGGCCGAGTTGGTCCTGGGAGAGTGGATGCGGATCAGGGGCATCCGCGATGAAACCGTGGTCATCACGAAAGGTGCTCACACACCGAACTGTAATCCCGCGACGGTTACCAGGGAACTGGCAGAAAGCCTCGACCGCCTGCAGACCGACCGTATCGAAATATATTTCCTCCATCGAGACAATCCTGACGTGCCGGTGGGAGAGTTCGTCGACGTGCTAAACGAGCACAAGAACACAGGGCAGATCGGGGCGTTTGGTGGGTCCAACTGGAGTCTTGGGCGAGTTGACGAAGCCAACGAGTATGCAATCGAAAACGGGCTCACTGGATTCACGGTTCTGAGTAATCATATGAGTCTTGCACGGATGGTCGAGCCGCCGTGGGTCGGATGCATTGCGTCGTCGGACGCGGAATCTCGGAAGTGGCTCGGCGAGCGAGACATGCCGCTGTTCCCATGGTCCAGCCAGGCCCGCGGGTTTTTCGCCGACGGGCGAGCGGACCCTGCGAACCTGTCGGATCCAGAACTGGTCAGGTGCTGGTACAGCGAAGACAATTTCGAGCGACTCGCCCGGGCCAGGCGAATAGCAACCGAACGTGGTGTATCGACGATCGCCGTCGCACTCGCATATCTACTTCATCGACCAAATCCGACGTTCCCAATAATCGGCCCATTGTCGGTTGAGGAGTTGCAGGTCTCGATGGCTGCTCTGGATGTGGAGTTGTCGGCAGACGATCAGGGTTGGCTGAACCTTGAGGGATGAGCAGCAGCAGGAAGCGTGATTCAAGTAAGTAGGTCGATAAAGCCGCCTGTGAACGGATGTCGAGAATCTGGAGATGGATAAATGGCTGAGCGACGACCGAGGCTCGACGGCAAGGTAGCGATCGTGACAGGAGCCGGGTCCCGTGGCGAAGGCGTCGGGAACGGCAAGGCGACAGCGATATTATTTGCCCGCGAGGGCGCGAGCGTCGTTCTAGCTGATATGGAGATCGCAAGGGCGAACGAAACGCTGGCACAGATCGAGGCCGAGGGTGGGATTGCCAGCGCTGTTCAGACCGACGTAACCCGCGATGAAGATTGTCGGGCGCTGGTTAACTTCGCGGTCGAGCGGTACGGTCGTCTGGATATCTTGGACAACAACGTCGGGAACAGTTTTCGCAAGACGGTCACCGAGATCGAGCCGGACGAGTGGGACAGTTATATGGCCTTAAACCTCAAGAGCATGGTGCTGACATCGCGTCATGCGATTCCACGGATGATCGAAACGGGTGGCGGGTCGATCATCAACATTTCTTCGATCTCGGGAGTCCGCTCTGGCAAAGACGCGGTCTATACGGCTTCGAAGGCCGGTGTGATCGGCCTGACTCTTTCGATGGCCGGCGATCATGGGCGAGACGGCATCCGGGTGAACGCGATTGCACCAGGACCGGTTTACACGCCTATGGTTGCGTGGCGTCTGTCGGAGAGGCCCGAGCCTACCGCAAGAACACGACAGCTCTTGGGACGGAAGGGACGTCGTGGGACGTGGGATGGGCTGCGGTTTTTCTGGCGAGTGACGAGTCGAAGTGGATCACTGGCACTGTGCTCACTGTCGATGGCGGGTCGTCGATATTGTCCCGCCATGTGTACTCGGATGATGCGCTGGGTCTGTAGGAGGACGTTCTGCTCCGGGCCTGCAGGGGTTATGCGTGGCTCCTGACATGCTCATCCGGTATTGCCCTCCCGGTCCTCTCCCAGTCCAGGAGAGTTGATTGAGTTCCGGTATTTGGAGGAGTGAAAGGTTCAGGGCACGGTTTTGACCCACAGGATTAGTCATAGGCCAATCAAGCATCGCATTCACCCGATGCTGGGATTCCGTCGAAGGTCACGTCCGTCAAGGTGGTGTATGAAGCGTTTCGCGTCATCCTGTTTCCCATGATTGCCTATGCGGCCTCGGTGATCGGCTTCTTCTCTTCCTCCGACCCACCATCGCTCGGTGCCGTAGGTCGCAGTGACTCTGCACCCATGTAGCGCCTG
>JAQBVG010000069.1 GCA_027623655.1 Chloroflexota bacterium | reverse complement strand
GAAATCGAACATCAGACGGACTTGATCGGGCATCAATTTACGTCAGAGCGCTGAGTTCTGACAGATCCTGATTGTATTAGCTGCTCGGACAATATTTTTTTGGGAACGATAGTTGGTAACAACATTCAAGCGGCTCGTCGGGCCAAAATACTGGTCAACATTTACAAAAAATCTCAGTTCAGATCCTGCGAATCCGTTAATTGCCTGCCAGTCGTCCCCCACTAAAAACAAGGCCGCATCTGGACTCTGAGTTTTGATGGCATTGATAAGCCGAAAAAATGGCTCAGAAAAATCCTGGAATTCGTCAACTAAAATGTGTCGGATCGCAGAGAGTTCCGCCCGGTTATTGCGCCGTTCGAATACCGTCTGTCCGTCATGAACACGTTCCGAGGCTTTAAGCATCAAGCCGTCGAAATCGTCTTCTCCAGTAGTTTCCAAGGGCTTTGTCAGAACTCAGCGCACGACCCCTTTATTGAGCGAAAACGCGACTCGAAACGCGAACCGCTTGAACTCAAAGACCGCGTTCGGATGCGTGGAATCCAGGGCAGATTTGGCCTGGAGCACTGAGTCCTGACAGAACCATGAACGCTCAATCCCAATCGAATGTCCTTTGTTCTGAAATATCTCGTATACCTGTCCCATGAGTTTGCCGCACGAAATCCCGACGTGTCGTATCGATCCTCTTTCACACCCATGTCCACCGCTTTGCGGACGACTGTGACAAGCTGCCCTACCAAACGGGGAACCGCTGGGCCAAGATCTTCGGATCAGAAAGGAACGAAGCCGGCATCTTGAAGCCGATCACAATGTCCGCTGAGTTGCTCAATGTCGTGTGCGGTTCTGAGATAACCTGCCACCGTCGTGGCTTCGGACATAGCTTGCAGTAGACCCTGCCAAGTGATCATTGTCAGGACGCTCTCGTCCTCGATCCGAACTATGAAGCTATCTGAATCCTGATACTGAACCGCCGAGTCATGGTGCGAAGCACGTCCCAAAACTTCTAGCCAGAGCGAGGGGCGGCGCGATTCCGGGACTATAAATCACAAGGATGTGCGTTTATGACCCGATAGCCGGTCTAGGTAACCGCCAGGCTGTTGCTCCGTTAGTCCTGCCCAAAATTCGCCTCTATCAGGACTATCTCCGATCCGTGCTCATCAACGCCTGCGATGTCCGGACGAGTTGAATCCTCGAATTCCTGTGATCTATACCAAGTCACCTGTGGAGAATCTTTGATCCCAGCGAATGCGTGCTCAGTGAGAACATCGCGAGCAACTGGTGAATTGCGAAGGATGTGTGTCAGCCCAGCGACGACGATATTCTCCGGCTTGTCCCGAAATAGTCCGGACATACTCTCGAGAAGAGTCCGATTCTTCAACCCAACGTCTCCCTCATGAATCATCCCGTCAACCGTCCAGTGCGGATATGATTTGAGATTACCACTGGTGGTCTGTGGATTTTTCGTTTAGCCGAGTGGATCGATCGTGCTCGCGGGTGTCAAGATGGTGTCAATCCGGCCCGGTGGCTGTCAGCGTGGCTGTCAAACACCAAAACCCCCCGGGATTTCTCCAAGGGGTTCTCAGTTTGAATGCAATATGGAGCGGAAGACGAGATTCGAACTCGCGACCCTCACCTTGGCAAGGTGATGCTCTACCACTGAGCCACTTCCGCTAGCGCCTTCAACAGTAAGGATTTACGACGATTTGGTCAAGGTGCCGAGGGTACTTTTTCGTCGTCGCGAAGCTGGTTGATCCAACTGCCGGGTTCATGGTCGGTGCAAGCCACAAATTGGAACTGTCGGTCTGTTCGAGTGGCGTGACAACGATTCGGCTGAGCGTGATTCGTTGCTTTCGGTCGATCTGACATAGCGCTCGACATACCCTAATTGGTTCAGTCGGCTCTTCACAATAATAGAAGTTTTTCGGTCGGCGGATTTCGCCTACCAGGTATCCCGGCGCAACTTGCGAGTCACCGTTCATCCCGCCCGCTATCTCCAGACCTTGCGTGATCCGAGAAGTTGAGCCACTACTCACTCAATCAGACAACTTTACAAGGAGTTTGCCAAAATTCTCGCCCCTGAGAAGTCCGATAAATGCAGTTGGAGCGTTTTCGAAGCCATCGACTACGTCCTCACGGTACTTCAGGCGTCCCTCTCTGATCCACGAGGCGAGTCTGGCACGGCCGACCTCATGCTGTCGTTCGAACTGGTAGACGAGGAAGCCTTCTGCCCGCGACTGTGTACGGAGCAGAACCTGGAAATTGCGAGGACCCACTGGCAACTCGGGTGCGTTGTACTGAGAAATCTGCCCGCAAATGGCGATGCGGGCTTTGTTCGCCAGGTTATTGAGTACTGCGTCGAGAATCGTCCCACCGACATTGTCGAAGTACACGTCGATCCCGCTGGGAGCGAGACGTCCGAGCTCATTCGACACGTTCTGTGTCCTGTAGTTGATAACGGCGTCGAAACCAAGCTCGTCGACGACGTAGGCGCACTTTTCATCACTGCCGGCGACACCAATCACGAAGCAACCATTGATTTTGCCGATCTGGCCGACTACCGCACCGACCGCGCCGGAAGCAGCCGACACTACCAGCGTGTCACCGGCTTTTGGTTGACCGATGTCGAGCAGACCGTGGTAGGCGGTGAGGCCGGGCATGCCCAACACCCCGACAGCTGTCGAGACTGGACCGAGCGAAGGGTCGACACGTTTCACATCGTGGGCCGAGAGGGATGCCCATTCCTGCCACCCGATCGACGCCCGGACGATGTCACCTGCAACGTATTTCTGCGACTTGCTCTTCTCGACACGAGCGACGACTTCGCCAGTCATCACGTCACCCGGCTTGAGTGGTGTTGCGTAAGAGGGACCTGACCGCATTCGGCCGCGCATATAGGGATCGAGCGACATGAAGAGAGTCCTGATAAGAACGTCGCCATGCTGTGGCTCGGGGACTGCCGACTCAGTAAGAGCGAAATTTTTGGGTGCAGGTTCACCGACCGGCCGGCTTGCCATAGTCCATGCTCGATTGGTTTCTGCCATTGTTTCCTCCTAATTCTTGTTTTGAGTGCCGGACATGGTGCCGACGGCTACCGGGTTAGCGTTGCAACACTAGATTGCCGTAGTCATCGACCTTAACCGTCCACGAGGGGTGAATTACCGTCGTGCTGTCGGGTTCCTCAATAATTGCCGGACCTCTAAAAACGGCGCCTGCAGGTAATCTGGCTCGGTCATAGACACTGGTCTGGACCATACCTTCGTGGCCAGAGTTCTCGACGTCTTCAGCAAAGTAGACGTCCCGTTGGCCCTTTACAGCAACCGATGCATCGGTCCCGGTTGTTTCGAGTTTTTTCATCTGTGGTCTGGCGATCTTCCCAACCGTTGTCAGGCGCAGATTGACCAGTTCGACCGGCTCGCCGTTTGCACGAAAACCGTAAGCGGTTTCGTGAGCGTCATTAAACGCCTCAACGAGTTCGCTCATCCATCTGGCGTCGATATCAGGGAGATCTGGTGCCGGAACGCTCAGTTCGAAACTCTGACCCCAGTACCGCATTTCGACCGAACGCTCGAATACGGGATCGCCGGACGCCGATGCGGCAATCTTGTGTGACTCTCGTCCGGCGGTTTCAAGTCGTTTAAATTCTGCCGCAATACGAGATAGCTCAACCTCGTCTGACCGGACGATCAGCGTAGCGGAACCCTCCATCCGCACATCAGTCACGAGCAGGCCAAGTGCTGACGCCGTGCCGGGTCCGACCGGGATAAGTACCCTGGGAATACCGGCCTGCTCGGCGAGCCGCACCGCGTGCGCGGGCCCTGCACCGCCGAAACCGACAAGCATGAAATCCCTTGGATCGTGCCCTCGTTGTACCGAAACAAGCCGGAGGGCGTTCACCATCGCAGTGTTCGCAATCTCGACGATACCGTACGCAGCTTTCTCCACTGAAAGGCCCAGCGGATCGGCACACCGCACCCTGATTGCGGCTTGTGCCGCTTCGACATCGAGTGGCATTTCACCGCCCGCAAAGTAGTCGGGATCGAGCCTGCCCAAGACGAGGTTGGCATCGGTAATCGTCGGTTCTGTACCGCCGAGACCGTAGCAAACAGGACCCGGATCAGCTCCCGCCGAGTGGGGGCCGACGCGGAGCGCACCACCTGAATCGACCCAGGCTATCGAGCCACCACCCGCCCCGATTTCAACGAGATCGACGACCGGGGTCCGGATTGGGTATCCCGATGCGCCTCCGAACGCCCCCGTTCCTCGCTGGGCTGCGCCCCCGACGCTGTAATCCTTCGTGACGTTCGGTTGTCCGTTGCGGATCAGGCTCACCTTGGCAGTGGTGCCGCCCATGTCGAAAGAGAGGACGTTGGGATAGCCGAGCGATGACCCAAGTGCCGCGGCGGCAACGGCACCGGCGGCCGGTCCCGATTCGACCATGAAGACTGGTGAGCGAACTGCGGCTTCGGCAGGGTAGACGCCCCCACTCGATTGCATCACGAGAAGTTCGGCGGTTACCCCTGCGTCCTCGAGCTTCTCGCTGATCGATTTGAGATATCTGCTGACGATCGGTGATACCGCGGCGTTGATAACCGTGGTTGAAGCCCGCAGATATTCTCGAAACTCCGGGACGACGTCTGACGATAAAGAGATGATTACCCCTGGAAGTCGAGCCCTGAGCGCCTCGCCCACCCGTCGCTCGTGGTCCGGATTCCGGTACGAGTGAAGTAGACACACCGCGACTGCTTCAACCTTCGATTCAGCAATGCGTTCGACGACCTGTGCTACCGATTGCTCGTCAAGGGGCGTGACCACCTGGCCCTTCGCATCGAGTCTTTCCGAAACCTCAAAACAGAGTTGACGCGGGACCAACGGCGGTGGTTTCACGAACTGGAGATCGTAGAGAGAAGGTCGGATTTGCCGAGCGATTTCGAGCATGTCGCGAAAGCCCTCGGTCGTGATAAAGGCGGTTTTCGCGAGCTTTCCTTCGATAATCGAGTTGGTAGCGACAGTGGTTGCGTGAACTACGTGCTCGAGGTCGCCCGGCGCAATGCTGCTTTCGGACTGCAGTAGCTTTTTCACAGCGGCGATGAATCCAGTCGCGGGGTCCGCGGGTGTGGACAACACCTTCGACGTTGTCACCTGGCCCGTCGCCGAATCGACCAGCGTTCCGTCGGTGAAGGTCCCACCGATATCGACGCCGATCCTGTATCGGCCGGTGCCGGGTATGGTCAACTTGAATTCCTCGAACTTCTCAAATGGCTTCTTTTCGCAATCGTTTCCACCTCGTCGACCGTGTTCGTCGCCAGATCGATAATCACCCCGTATAAGTCCCTGGCGCGTTCATGGTCGACCTTCCCACTGATCACATCTCGCAGAACTGCCTGCGGATCACGTTCGTCCGGCGGACCGTACCCACCCCCGCCCGGAGTCTGGAAACTTACAGTGTCACCGGGTTTCAGATCCACAACGCACTTCGAAGTGAGTTCCGAAGTTTCAGCCGCGGAATCGTTTGGATTCAAGATGTAGAAGGCTTTACGTCCGGCCATTCCACCAAAAATACCCTGCGGACCTGCGATGTCGCGATCGGAGAGCACCGTGAAGGTCGCGGGGTCATGTGGGAAGTGGTAGTCACGACGCATTCCGAGGCCGCCACGGAACTTTCCGGGACCCTCGGAGTTTTCGATGAGCGACAGACGCGAGACCCGCATCGGGAAGTGAGATTCGATCTCTTCAACCGGGGCGTTTTCGGTGTTTTGTCCGTGCTGCTGGACTGCGTCTGGTCCGTCGGCGGTTGCCCTTGCACCGTATCCACCCGCCAGCGCCTCGTAGTTGCAGTGGTATTCACCGGTGTCGCGGTCGATGATCCCGAATCCCGCCTGAGCCATCATCGCCTTCGTGGCGGCAGCGATCTTTGTCGGCATGCCCGGCGCCAGCGCACGAAAGAGAAGATCGTTGACTCTGACCTGGGTCTCCCATCCGCCCACAACGGGCGCAGGGTGGAGGGCGTGAACGACCGTCCCCGCGGGGGCGTTCATTCGGACGTGTCTGTAGAAACCCTCGTTGACTGGAAGATCGGGAGCCATCAGGGCTCGCAGGGCGTACGCGCAGGCGGAGAACGTCATCGCCTTTGTTGAATTCACGGGAGCACGTCGCTGCGGATCGCAGCCATCGAAGTCGAAAAAGGCAGTTTCGCCGTCAATGGTAATCTTAGTTTCAAGATGGACGGTTTTATCGGTAAAACCGTCGAAATCGAGAAATCCCGCCTCGGTGTAGACGCCATCTGGAATATCAGCTATTTCTGCTCGAGTGCGACGATCTGTGTAGTCGATCACGGCAGCGACGTATCGATCAAAGTCGTCGAGCCCGTACTTATCGACAAGATCCACGAGTCGGCGGGCACCAACGGTATTGGCCGCAACCTGTGCCCGAAAGTCACCTGAAGTGACACGCTTCGACCTGATCTGCGCAAGCAGCAACTTGAATATGTCGTAAGATATGACGCCGCCCTTAACAAGCTTTACAGGCGGGATGATCACGCCTTCCTGGAATATCTCCTGGAACGGGCCAATCGATGCCGGGGCACCTCCACCAACATCGACGTGGTGGGCGAGAGAAGCGACGTATCCGACAAGGTGACCTTTGTGATGAACCGGGCCGAATACCGTTACGTCGTTGAGGTGCGAGCCGCCGCCGAACGGATCGTTCACGACCAGCATGTCGCCGGGTTCTAGATTGTCGGCCCCGTAGGTTTTGACGGACGTCGGGATCAACTCGACGAATGACCCCAGGTGCACCGGCTGTGTAAACGCCTGCGCTATGGGCTTGCAGTTCCGATCGAAAAATGCACAGGAAAAATCCTGTCGGGTTTTGACATTCGTCGAGTAGGCCGAGCGCCGCAGAGCAACGGCCATTTCTTCGGCGACCTGGGTCAGGGCAGACCGGACAACCTCGAACTGAATCGGGTCTATTCTTTCGCCGCTTTGGAGGCTACTTGCCACGGCGTAGCTCCAGCGTTGCAGAACGGTCGACCGCATAGGCCGCCATGTCTATTTCGACACCATACCGAGATCGCGCCCTCTCGACCGACAATTTGCCCTGTAGAACGTCGGCCAGGACGTGCTGCGGGTCCCTCGCGAAAGCGCTGCCGTAACCACCGCCACCAGACGTTCGATAGCTGATCACGTCGCCGGGTTGCATCTGCACCGTAGTTTTTGAGGACAGTCGCTCTTCGTGCTTGCCGTCGCCCTGGTTCTTGATGAGCGCGTAGACCGAAGTGCTACCCGGTTCGCCGCCGAACAGACCATGTGGGCCTGCCTTATCGCGATCGGCGAGGACGGTGAACGTGGCCTCTTCAGGGAACATGTAATCACGTCGCAGACCCAGACCCCCCCGGAACTCGCCCGGTCCTTCTGAATCGGGTATCAGTTCGTAACGTGCGATCCTGACTGGGTAGTTGCGTTCTGTCTCCTCGACCGGCGCGTTTTCGGTGTTCTGGCCGTGGCATTGAACTGCGTCCGGGCCATCGGAGGTCGAACGTGCACCATAACCACCGGCGAGCGTTTCCAGGAAGCAGTAGTACTCGCCGGTCTCTGGATTTTCGCCCCCGAAACCGGCATGGCATTGCATGGCTTTGGTTCCGGCGCAAACCGCGTCGGGCAGAGCAGGGGCAAGGGCCTCGAAGATCAGATCGTTCAGCCGAACATGGGTCTCCCATCCTCCGACGACCGGAGCAGGGTGGACGCAGTTGGTTACGGTGCCTTCGGGGGCGTTCACGTGAACGTATCTGTAGAAGCCGTCGTTAACCGGAAGGTCGCGGTCCATCAGGGCTCGAAGCGCGTATGCACATGCGGAGAAAGTCTGTGCGTACGTGGAGTTGACCGGAGCTCGGCGCTGCGGATCGGAACCGGTTGTGTCGAACCGAACCCCGTCATCGTCGATGGTGATCTTGACGGCAAGAGTTACGACTCCATCCGTGAATCCGTCGTTATCTACAAATCCTTTCGCTTCGAACACGCCCTTTGGTAGTTTTGCCACTTCAGCCCGGGTTCGCCGGTCGGTGTATTCGATGATCTGATCGATGTAGCGGTAGAACTCGTCGATGCCGTATCGGTCGATGATCTCGACAATACGAAGTGCGCCGGTCCGGTTGGAGGCGATCTGGGCCCGAAAATCTCCAGTCGTTTCGCGTTTCGACCGGATCTGCGCAAGGACTAGCCGGAACAGATCATCGTCGATTTTGCCCCGGGCGACCAGTTTGATCGGCGGGATGATGATCCCTTCCTGAAACACCTCCCTGAACGCACCGACCGATGCAGGGGCTCCACCTCCCACATCGACGTGGTGAGCGAGGCATGCGGTGTAACCGACCAGTTCTCCCTGCCAGTGAACGGGTGCTATCAGAGAGATGTCGTTGAGATGGACTCCACCGCCGTATGGATCGTTAGACAGGATCATGTCACCCGGGTCAAGGTTTTCGGGGCCGTACCTTTCCACAGCAATCGGTACGTGCCGTACGAACGAGCCCAGGTGCACTGGTTGCGTGAACGCCTGCGAAACGGATCGCAGGTCCTTGTCAAAAAATGCACAGGAAAAATCCTGCCGTGTCTTCACGTTGGTCGAGTAGGCCGAGCGTCGAAGGGCGATCGCCATCTCTTCCGCCGCCTGTGTAAGGGCGTTACGTATGACTTCAAACTTGATTGGGTCTATGGCCGCGGTGGTCATGGAGCGAAAATGATAGCCCGTTCAGGTGGGGGCATGTGCGCTGAAAAGGACCGACCGGTCGTCATCCTGGATGTACGACGTTAGGTTCCGCTAGAGGGCCTTCCACACTGTTTTTCCGGCCTCAGAGACGATATTGCCGATGCTCGTCCCGGTGGGTAGATGGCCTGTGAAAACGGTCCAGCGTTCGTTCATTGCCCGGTTAAGCAGGCGCTGACGAGATTCGGTTGACATATCGGTGTTCCAGTCGAAAGTAGGACACCATGTCTGTTCAGTCACCTGCACGACGTTGTGGAACAGGTCACCCGTCAGTACCCCGGTATCGCCTCCAGATTCGATCAGAACACACTGGTGACCGGGAGTATGGCCGTTCGTTGGCAACGTCGTTATTCCCGGTGCGAGTTGTTCGACGCCTTCTACCAGCTTCAGCGCTCCAAGCTGCTTCAGTGGTTTCACAGATTTATCGAACGCTGGATTCGAATTTTCCGGCTTGGTGTAATGGCCCCAATCTCGAGCTGCAATCCAGTGCGTGGCGCTCGGGAATGTCAAAGCTGGAGTGCCGTTGCCTTCGCCGTATGCGACGTTCCATCCGATGTGATCGCCGTGGCAGTGGGTAGTTACGACGATGTCCACATCCTCGGGCTGGATTCCCAGCGCAGCAAGGTTGTTCAGCAACTGGCCTTTTTTGCCGGTGTGCTGGTGAACTACATCGCCCATGCCGGAGTCCACGAGAATCACCGGCCCCTCGCCGCTGGCTGCGCGAATAATGTGACTGCACCAATCAGGTAGCCACATTCCCTCGGAATCCAGGGCGAACGACCGGTAGGGATCCCAGTCTTTCGCGGGCACAGTTGGGAAGACGGTCGATGGATCCCTGGGCGGTCCAGGGCTGTCGAGAACGGCGGTGACCTCGTAGTCCCCGATCGTCAGTGATGTTGTCATTCAGGCCTAAAGCCCTCGCTCTTTTTTCACGCGTCGCCACTCTTCAAACGACTCCGGTCGGGGCGGGTAATACTTGCCTGGCGCTACGTTTTCCGCCCTGATCTTTTCTTTAATGTAGTTTTCGACCTCTTCGTGCTCGGTTGCGTGATCGAGAACTTGCCTCGCCATCCAGGACGGGACGACTATTACACCGTCATCATCACCCACCATCACGTCACCGGGTCGGACAAGCGCTCCGCCGCACTGGATCTGGACGTCCTGTTCGGCTGGACTGGCCGTCGGCCCACCGTGCAGGCTGCGCGCCGTGGCGTAAACGATGAGATCGTAGTTTTCGTCCCGGAGGACATCGAGGTCTCGAATGGCACCGTCGACGACAACGCCATCAGCGTTATTCATCGCAAGCTGGAGTAGTTTCACATCGCCGGCGACCACAGTTTTCACGTCACCCTGGATGTCGGTGACCAGGACGTCACCCGGTCCGCACTTGCCCATTGCCACGTACTCGGGCGACGCTTCGCCGGAAGCCGTATCTGCCTTCAGGTCGTCTCTGTTCGGAAGAAAACGTAGTGTTCTCGCACGGGCTGCCATTTTCTTGCCCGGTGTGAAGTTCCGCAAACCCTCGCACACGCATAGCGTGGAGCCGAAGAATCTCACAGCACCGTAAACGGTTGCAGTAGGGAGTTTCTTGAGACCCTCAAGTACCTCATCAGGTACGTGGACTGGTTTCATGTCAAATTTCGGGGTGTCTGGCATCTTGGAGGAATCTCGATTTGTAGGATGGTTTGTTGGACGAATCAAGTAATGATGGCGCAGATGGCAGAATTCTCACTTGAGACATCTACGCACGAACTGAGCCGGGATACTACTCTTGGAGTCTGACTCGCCGCAACCGCGTGCGACCACTTCAATCGGGCACAAACAATTGCCGAAAAATCTTCTCATCACCGGATCATCTGGAACAGGTAAGTCAACGGCGCTTAGTCAGGCTGTCGAACAACTCGGACGCCGTCGGTTCGCCGGTTTTCTCAGTCCAAGAGTTGTCGATGATCGATCGGACCAGGGATGGCGACTAGAGGGCTTCAATGGTGTGTCGGGCCTGCTCGCTCACGCATCGATCTCGGGGCGGCACAGATTGGGATTGCTGGGCGTTGACATGGCCCTGTTCGAGCGTTGTATCGCATCTGAGTTCGCGAAGATCACAAGTGCTGACGTGGTGATTATCGACGAAATTGGAATTATCGGTGGCTGGTCGCGAGAATTTGAGAAATTTGTCCGCCGAGCCCTCGATCATGACGTGCCCACGGTTGCGATAGTTCGTCAGAAATCCGGCGAACTTTCAGATGAAGTCAAATCGCGTGGCGATGTTGAGAGTTGGACTGTCGACAGGGACAACCGAGATTGGATTTCAGGTGACATCGCTCTGTGGGTCGAATCATTCGATCAACCTACCCGGCAATCGTAATGCGCCGGACTCGCAACCGTAGTAGGGTTTGCGGCGATCGACGATGACACCATTGTTCAGTGAGGTTGCAGATGTTGCCACCCGGCATGCCTCTTTCGAGATTCAAAGTGTTGGACCTGACCCGGGTAAGGGCAGGGCCGACATGCGTAAGACAACTGGCCGACTGGGGCGCCGACGTGATCAAGATCGAAGCTCCACCCGACGGTAAAGAGGGGCTTGGCGGCGAACGTGACGGATTCGATTTTCAGAACCTGCATCGAAACAAGCGCTCGCTTACGCTCAATTTGAAGGCCGAACACGGTCGAGAGATTTTTTACAGGTTGGTTGAGCGGTCGGATGTAGTGGTGGAGAACTACCGCCCGGATGTGAAGGACCGGCTCGGTGCCGACTACGAGACTCTGGCCAGAATAAACGAACGGATTATCCTTGTGAGCATTTCAGGCTTTGGGCAGGACGGACCGTACGCCGGGCGACCGGGGTTCGACCAGATCGCCCAGGGTATGGGTGGCCTGATGTCAATTACGGGTGTTCCGGGGGATGGACCGATGAGGGTTGGCATCCCGGTCGCAGATCTCTGTGCCGGAATGTTTGCGGCGCAGGGGACGATGCTGGCGTTGCTGGAACGGGAGGTTTCCGGTAAGGGTCAGTGGGTGCAGACTTCGTTGCTGGAAGCGCAGATACAAATGCTCGATTTCCAGGCGGCGCGTTACCTGAAGGACGGCGAAATTCCCGTTTCGGCCGGGAATGACCACCCAACGAGCATTCCGACCGGAGTGTTCCCAACGTCCGACGGCCATATCAATATCGCCGCCGCGGGCGAAGTCATATACGAACGGTTTTGCAATGCAATTGACGCACCCCATCTCATTACCGATAAGCGATTTTCGACTGCGGCTGCAAGATCGAAAAACAGGGCCGAAATGAACGTCGCAGTCGGGAAGATTACTTCAACCAACACCAGCGCACACTGGATCGAGTTGCTGAACGAAGCGGGGTGTCCATCGGGCCCGATCTATTCAATGGACCAGGTGTTTGCCGATCCGCAGGTGAAGCACCTGAATATGGAAATTCCGGTCGACCATCCCCGGTTAGGAAAGTTCGGTTTGGTGAACCAGGCGATAAAGATGAACCGAACTCCGTCCTCTATCCGGAGTGCGACGCCCGAACAGGGCGAACATACCGATGCGATCCTCACAGATCTTGGGTACGACGGTGACACGATTGGTCGTTTTCACGATAGCGGCGTGGTCTAGCTCGCAGAGCTGCCGGAGACCGGGGCAACAGAACATCAGGAGATTGATTAATGAGGCGACTTGATCTTCAGACCGACAAGATGCTGGCGCACGTCGAGGACGGTGTGGGGTGGATCACGTTTAACCAGCCGGAAAAAAGAAACGCGGTGTCGTTTGCGATGTGGCAGGCCGTACCGGAAATCATCAAAGATTTTGCATCGAGCGACGATGTGAGGGTTGTTGTGATGAAGGGTGCCGGAGATAGAGCTTTCGTTTCGGGCGCCGATATTTCTGAGTTCGAGGAAGTACGCAGCACGCCGGATCAGATCAAAATTTACGAAGCCGCTACCTCCGCTTCTAATGCCGCGTTGCGCTCACTCGAGAAGCCACTGATCGCTATGATCAGGGGATTCTGCATCGGTGGCGGTCTCGCAATATCGCTGGCAGCCGATCTAAGAATTTCCGCCGATGATGGACAGTTTGGTGTTCCTGCCGCAAAGCTCGGACTGGGGTACGGGTACGGCGGGATCAAGGAGTTGATGAACCTGGTGGGGCCGTCGTATGCGAAGGAAATCTTCTTTACGGGGCAGCGGTTTAGCGCGGTCGACGCCGAAAAGATGGGTTTGGTCAACCGCGTTGTGCCGGTCGGTGAGCTGGAATCGACGGTTACTGCCTACGCCCGAACTATCGCAGAAAACGCCCCGATGACGGTGAAAGCTGCCAAGGCAGCGATTAACGAGGGCACGAAGAATCCAGATGAACGGGACCTGGATCGTGTGGCCGCGATGGTGGAAGCATGTTTCAACAGCGAAGACTTCATAGAAGGTCGCCGTGCGTTCATGGAAAAGCGCAAGCCACAGTTCCAGGGTCGGTAGACGCCGTATGTGCAGGGGATAGGTGTGAGCAAGTTCATCGGAGTGGTCATCGAGGAATCACTGGAAAACACCGATATCCTCCAGAAGTTGACGATTCTTTCCACCAGGACCGAGAAAGTCACGTTGAATCATCAAACTCCCTGGCTTTCTCAGTGGACATTGCATGATGTAGAAATTCCTTGTAGCGAGGCTGCCGAAATTGCTGAAGAGGTGCGAAACGCCCTTGACCGCTCTCAGCCAGGGTCTTGGTACGCCGACTTCAATAACAAAACGCATCACTACATCATTTTTTGCGACCGCGTGTTTTACGTGGATCGGAGAAACGGCGGACAGTACGATGAAGCGAAAGCCCACGGGCTAGAACTCGGAATACCGGAGCATCAGGTCGATTTCCACCCCGACGTTGAGGTATGGGAACGATGAACTGAAACCCAACGTTCGTGCGTGGTGGCGCTGTGTAAGACCGCGGGGCAGAAAAATGGTGAGTAGTGTCCACGTACGTGGTGTACGAAGCGTCCCCGTACTGACCGGGAAACAAGACCATCGCGCCATC
>JAQBVG010000068.1 GCA_027623655.1 Chloroflexota bacterium | reverse complement strand
GCGAAAAGGCACCCCTTGAGAAGTGCCCATCCGATCAGTTCAAGTTGAGATTGGTACGCCCGGAGGGACTTGAACCCCCGACCCTCTGGTTCGAAGCCAGATGCTCTAGTCCGCTGAGCTACGGGCGCAAGAAAACGACCCGTTTTACCGGATCTTTACGAGTTCAAGTGTAGCGGAGACACTGCACTTTTGGTCCATCGTTCAGTTGATTGCGCTGGTCGATCGGACCAACGATCGTCAACGACACATCAAGTAAAAAGTTCTCAATAAAAAACCGGTTTCGCGTGTACTCGAAACCGGCAAATCTATCTCGAACTTGGGGTGGCCGGAGGGAATTGAACCCTCGCCTCCAGGGCCACAACCTAGCGTGTTTACCTCTACACTACGGCCACCACAGCCCACCAACGCTAGCATTGGCGCAGTGCACGGTCAATTTGAAATCGGTTGAATTATTCATAGGAAACGCGGGAAATCTGCAGGTCAGTGCTTTGCCTCACACACTGACGACAGAGTAATTGATCAGGGCGTGACAACCGCCTTGGAAACCGGATGGAGAATGTCTGTTCAGTTGCCCAACGCCATCGTCAACTCGATCAACGTCCGTGTCGGTACGCCTGTGGCCCCAGCAGGTGTCCAACCCCTTGTGGTGTCGAGCATCGAAGTTGCCGCTATGTCGATGTGGACCCATGGCGTTTCACCAGCGAACTCCGAAATGAAATGTGCGGCGGTAGTCGCCCCGCCTCCCGGACCTCCAGTGTTTTTAACATCAGCGATTTGAGACGAGTTCTGGCGTTTCGTCACCGGATCGAGCGGTAATCGCCACATCGATTCTCCTACGGTTTCGCTCGCCCGGAGTACGGAGTTGACCAGTCCTTCGTTATTGCCGAACATGGCGCTAACGCCATCGCCAAGGGCAACTCTGGCTGCGCCGGTCAGCGTGGCAACATCGACGATGCGCGTGGAGCCCTTCGACTGCGCGTAGCCGATCGCGTCGGCGAGCGTAAGTCGTCCCTCGGCATCGGTATTGTCAACCTCGATTGTCTTGCCGTTCATCGCAGTGACGACATCACCCGGCTTTTGTGCCGACCCACCCGGCATGTTGTCTGTCGCGGCGCAGACCGCATGCACGTTAATTCGAGGTTTGAGTTGAGATATCGCCTGCATTGCCCCGATTACGGCAGCCCCACCTCCCATATCGCCTTTCATTTTACCCATCCCGGCACCGGGCTTCAGCGATATGCCACCACTGTCGAACGTTATCCCCTTGCCTATCAGCCACAGGTTGTTTTCCGCATTCGAGGGATCACCTTCATAGCTCATATGAACGAACTTGAGCGGACGATCTCCGCCCTGTGCCACACCGAGGTAGGCTCCCATGCCCAGTTTGGCTACGTCTGCCTTTTCCAGAACCTGACAACGGATGCCGTTTTCGCGAGCCACCCGCTCGGCGACCGATGCCAGATCCGCTGGCGAAAGCTTGTTGGCCGGCTCGTTGACCAGATCACGGGCCAGCGACTCGGCCAGCGAATAAGCTATGCCGGTCCTGATCCCTGCCGCAATCGCCCCCAGTTTTGAATCATCGTATTCGACTATCGTCAAATGTTCAATGTTCGGACGTTGCTTCGTGTCAACTGTTTTGTACCTGGTGAACCGGTACGAACCAAGTAGCGAACCTTCGGTTAAGGCCCGGGCACTGGCTTCCGGATCCAGTCCGCCGATCCCGGCGCCATGAAGAACGGTCGCCGCCCGCTTTGCTCCAGACGAACGCAGTTTTCGAACGACCGAGGCAGAAACCCGACGTACTGTGTTCAGATCGAACGACTCAGACGATCCGAGCCCGGCGACCATCACTCGTGATGGCTTGAACTCGGGGTAGTTGGTATTTGGCGTGTGGATTAGCGTGCATTCGCTCTCGGCCCCGATTATTTCGCCTTCGGAAATGAGCGCGGAAATCAACTTGTTGATCGCCGAATCAACAGCACCTGTCGCGCCTACAGGCTCCTCGGCGCCCTCAAACAGGTTCACAACCAGGACATCGGTTTCGAAATCGGTGACATTTCCCTGGACTACTGAAACTTCCAACAGAACCCACTCCTGTGTTTTTACCGTGTTGATTTGCCCGTCAGAAAGCGCGATCGAGTAGATCGATATTGAAATCGTTGCCGTTCCGGTCGTTGGTTCATTTGTCGAGATTTCATAGACAGACCGGAACCCCGTGCTATCGCGATCATCGTGCGGGGTGATTGTATTTGAAGCCCATCCGCCCCGGTTGCGGTGTTTCGGTTTCGCGCGTAATTCCGCGTAAGTGCTGACACTCATTTGAACTGGCGTTTTGGTCATAGTTTTGAACTTGTTCGAAACAATAATTAGGTAAACAGCAATAAGTGAGTACGGACGTACCTTGTATGAACAACCATAAGACCCATACGGTTCCGTGTGTAAAACAGCTGGATGGCTTACATCGCTCTCGCAGCTGCAGGGATTTCAGAAATCCGCTATACATAGCCGTGGCCCGGGCAACCGGGTCAACGGCGCCAAACCGCACCGAGTGTCCGCTCGTGCATCGATTTGAAAAAAGGCCAGACATGGCCTTGGAGGCGTCAGAATGACTACGAACAGCGTGGCCGTAAGGCTCGTTAGCGACGGTACGTTTCTGTTGGATGGCGGGCCGATGTTTGGTTCTGTACCAAAGATTCTCTGGGAGCAGAACGCAAAACCCGACCGTAAGAATCGTGTCCGATTGGGACTCAACTCCCTTTTGATCAAGACACCACAGGCGAACATCCTCGTCGATGCTGGCATTGGCAACAAGGAGCCAGAGATCACCCGCGAGATCTACGGTCATTCATCTTCGAAATTGCTTCGTAATCTGCGACACCAGGGTGTAAGTGCTCGTGAGATCGACTTCGTTATCCTCACCCACCTGGCCTTCTCGCACAGCGGCGGTGCAACTCGCCTCGATCGCGAAGGAACGATCATTCCAACGTTCCCGAAGGCGAAGTACCTGGTTCAGCGAAGTGCATGGGAAGAGGCGTTTGCACCTAACGAACGATCGATCCCGGTGTATGGAACAGGCGTTGAGCACCTCCGAGTCCTGGACAACAAGGGAATGATCGTCCTGCTGGACGGAGACACCGAAGTCGTACCGGGTGTCCACACAATTGTCACCAATGGATATTCGGCGGGCCATCAGGTCGTGCTGGTTAATACCGGGAGCGAGCGAATCATCTACCTGGCGAATCTCATCCCGACCCCCAATCACATTCCCCTGCCATACATAACGGCTTTCGACCGATACCCGGATCAGTCGCTCGCTATGAAAAAAGAACTTCTCAACCGGTGCGAAAAGGAAGGATGGCTGATGGTATTTGCCCACGGCTACCACCAGTCAGCTGGCTACCTGCAGCGACGGCGCGGCAACATAGAACTTCGCCCGGTCGACTTCTAAACTGGCACGTTTCAACGAATGTCTGGACAGAGCCACCCCATCGCCCGGGGGTGGCTCTTTTGCTCGACTGACGCCTTTGTTGATTAAGCGCCCTGATTACAGCCGGAGTACCGGGCGTTTCAGTTGGGCTGACCGGCAGGAACGCCGATCAGTTGGAGTCCTTCGAGTCGTTTGATCCTGACATCCTCGATCAAGCCTGTGCCGGTTCTTTTTGCGAAGGCCGTTGCATTCGCACTAATCGGTGGTTCAAGACGCACTCGCAAATAGTTGTCGCTCAGTCCGCTCGTGCCCCTTTTGCCTTCCCAGAGCACCGGCCGTACTGAGCCCACGAACGACCGGCGGTGTTTTACCGCCATTGCATCGGCAAGACTCCTCAGTTCCTGTGCACGCAGTGTTCGCACATCGACGTCGACCTGATCGCCGAAATGTGCGGCGCTCGTGCCGGGGCGAACCGAATACGGAAACACATGCGAGTCGGCGAGTTCAGCCTGGGTCAGCACATCGATTGTCGAAATATGATCGTCCTCGCTCTCCCCGGGGAACCCGGAGATAACGTCGGTTGTCACCGAACAGTCGCTCACTGCCGCCTTGGCCGCGCGCACTGCCTCCAGATAATCCCGTGAGGTGTATCGTCGACGCATTCGCTCGAGAATTCGATCGCTTCCGCTCTGAAGTGGAATATGGAAATGTGGGCACAGTCGGTTTTTGCCAATCCCGTTCCATAAATCCAGTAGTTTGTCTGAAAACTCGGCTGGCTGGAGCGATGAGACACGCAATCGTTGAATGTCAGTTTCTTCCAGTACCGACCTGATCAGATCGACGATCCCTGTCTGTTCAAGATCGAAACCGTACGAACCAAGCTGTGTCCCGGTCAGGATTACCTCCAGGCAACCCGCTGACGAAAGCGACTGTACCTGTTCGATGATCTCGATTTTCGGAATGCTGCGTTCGCGACCACGGACCTTCGGAACAATGCAATAGGCACAAACCTGGTCACACCCCTCCTGGATCTTCACCGCAGCCCGCGTGCGCCCCAACAGGCGGACCGTGTCGAAATTGTTGGACCCTGAAGCCGGGGCCTCCAGACCGGTCCTGGAACTCACGATCGAGACGATCTCAGACTTTCGAGTATTTGGAATCACCAGGTCGATAGCAGTCATCTCGCCCAGTTCACGCGTCCCACTCTCGGCGTAGCACCCGACGGCCACAACGATTGTGCCCGGATATGCTCGGCGAGCTCGGGTCAGCGACTGGCGCGCTTTCCTGTCGGCAACGTGCGTGACGGTGCACGAATTCAGAACAAATACATCGGGTACATCGCCGGGATCGGCTAGCTCGTAGCCTGTTCGCACGAATTCGTTCGCAAGGCGTTGACTGTCAGCGGAATTTAACTTGCATCCGTGAGTTTCGATCAAGACTTTCATGTTCGAACAGTTCTCAGGTCTTTCCACATGAGTTGAGCGGTAATCAAATATAATGCCGTGCCAACTGCAGAAAACCTCAGGCGCCATCGAACTGGGGATTTCCCGGGGGGCATATTCACCACATTGATTCGCATATTATTTGCAAACAGGCCGTTGTTATACTCGGTCGGTCGTTATCACGGAAGCTGGCGACTCAACTACGAGTGTAGCCAGAATTGGACAGTTCACATGCTGAAGGATTTCCACCTGAGCCTTGAGGTTGCCTAATGACAGAACGCGTCGTCGTCACCGGAATAGGGCTTGTCACGCCGGTCGGCTCGGATCGACAGACAACCTGGGACAGTCTTCTCAAAGGCCGTTCCGGCATTGGATATATATCGCTGTTTGACGCCGAGGGGTACGACACACGTATTGCCGCTGAAGTAGACGACTTCGATGCTGCGGCGCTGCTTGGTCGCAAGGAGTCGAAGCGTCTGGACCGATTCTCTCAGTTTGCATGCGTCGCAGCCCTTGAGGCGCTTGAGGACGCGGGTATTGAAATGGATGCAGAGGATCCAGATCGCGTCGGTGTTTTGATCGGCAGCGGAATCGGTGGGATTATCACGATCACCGAACAACACAAAATTCTCCTGGAGAAAGGCCCGGGCCGGGTCAGCCCCTTCCTGGTCCCGATGATGCTGGGCGATATCGCTTCCGGTCAGGTGTCAATGATGATCGGTGCGAAGGGGCCGAACTTTTCGACAGTTTCGGCCTGCGCAACAGGGGCCGATTCGATTGGTGAGGCCCTGGAGATGATTCGTCGTGGGCGTGCCGACGTGGTGATCGCCGGGGGTACCGAGGCCGCGGTCTGTGAGATTGGTGTCGCAGGATTTAATTCTTGTATGGCACTGTCGACCCGAAATGACGAACCGCAGAAGGCATCACGACCGTTTGATTCCGGTCGGGATGGTTTCGTTCTCGGTGAAGGCGCAGGCGTGCTCGTTCTCGAGTCTCTCGAGCACGCAGAAAAGCGGGGGGCAAACGTGCTCGCCGAACTGGCGGGATACGGCTCTTCGAGCGATTCTCACCATGTCACTCAGCCTCACCCTGAAGGCGAAGGCGCAGCGAGAGCGATGAAGTGGGCGCTTGGCGATGCAAAGCTGGCTCCTGAAGATGTCGTCTACATAAACGCTCACGGGACATCGACCCCGATGAACGACAAATTCGAAACCATTGCGATGAAGAAGATGTTCGGTGAACACGTCTACGATCTTGCGATCAGCTCGACCAAATCGATGACCGGGCACCTTCTGGGGGCGGCCGGTGGTATCGAAGCCGCCTTCACGGTTTTGGCTATCAATGAGGGTGCAATTCCTCCGACAATAAACTTCGACGACCCGGATCCGGATTGCGATCTCAACTACACGCCGAATACTGCAGTGCGACGGGAAATTGGAGTTGCAATGTCGAACGTATTCGGGTTCGGTGGGCACAACGCCAGCCTCGTTTTCAAAAGCTTTCAGCAGTAAACCCACCGTCAGAATCCAGCACACACGCCCGGACTTTCTCAGGTCGTAGTTCCCAAGATGACAAACGGCCGAAAATGGCAGATCGCTGATCCCCCACCCCCCGGGTTTCACCTGAACTTAGGTTCACTTGCCTCAGGAGTACGCGGTCCCCTGCCCTACCGACTGCTGTGGAACAGGGGCGTCCGCACCGATGAAGACGCCGCCAACTACTTTTCGTCAGGTCTCGACGACCTGCTTGATCCGCTGATACTTCCTGATATGGCTGTAGCGGTGAACAGGATCTCTGACGCGATAAAAGGCGGCGAGTTGATCGGTGTGTTCGGCGATTTCGATGTCGACGGCCTGACCGGCACGGCAATCATTTTGCGGATTATCGCCAAGTTAGGTGGAAAAGCTGTCCCGTTTATTCCTAATCGAGAAACCGATGGGCATGGACTGTCCCGGCAGTCCGTGGACTCGTTTCGGAGTGCGGGCGTATCGCTGGTAATCACCGTTGACACTGGCTCGACCGCCGTAGACGAAATCGCCTATAGCAGTCAACTGGGCATCGATGTCGTCGTTACCGATCATCACATGATCGAAACTGAGCGTCCCACCGCAGTGGCGATAGTCAATCCCCACACCGGCTCTAACGAACTATCGGACTACTCGGGTGCCGGTGTGGCCTTCAAACTGGCGCAGGCGCTGTCCGAGGCAAATGGACGAGGTGTCCCGGCCGAGTTGCTTCCCCTGGCGGCCCTGGGGACGATTGCGGATATCGTTCCGCTCGTCGGCGAGAACCGCACACTGGTTCGCGAAGGCCTGAAGCTCCTGGGCCAGACCGAGCTACCCGGGGTTCGGGCTCTTCTGGATATTTCGAGGGCACCGGGCGCTTCTGGCAGACCCACGGCAGAACTCATCTCGTTCTACATGGCACCGAGGTTGAATGCGCCCGGCCGGATGGGCGATGCCGAACCGAGTTTACAGCTACTGGTAACTGACGATGAATCCGAAGCGCGTGCGCTGGCCAATCGTCTTGATTCGGACAATAACAAGCGGCGCTTGCTCAGCGAAAAAGCGTGGGAGAAAGCCACCAGTCAGTTTGAAATCGGGTCTGACGATCCTATTGTTGCCGTGAACTGTGATGGATACCCCCTGGGCGTGCTGGGCCCACTTGCTGGAAGGTTGAACGAAGTTACCGGCAAGCCCGCTGTGGTGTACCAGGTAGTCGACGGGGTTGTACGCGCCTCGTGCCGTTCGAATGAAGTTCTCGATCTACACGCGGCACTCTCAACCCATCTGGACGAATTTTCACGATTCGGAGGACACGCACGAGCAGCCGGATTTGCAATCAAAGAAGAAGATCTTCCAGGTCTACTTGAAGATTTGAGGCACAGGGCCGCCTGGGGATCGCTGGGCGGACCGGCCATCCCTGCGCTCCAGGCCGACGCAGAGGTTGATCTGGAGGACCTGACCGTTTCGACATGGAATTTTGTGGCGTCGATGGAACCATTTGGAGAAGCCAACTCCGAACCAATTCTGGTTGCCCGTCGCACCCTGCCGGTCGATGTCCACACCGTAGGCGCTGGCGGCAAGCATCTGAAGATCAGCTTCGATTCGAATGGCCAACGCCTTGACTCGATCGGATTCGGACTGGGCGACCGTCCTCTTGGCTCAGGCGCGGTCGATATCATGTTTCAACTGCGCAGCGAAATATGGCGGGGCAGAATCCGCCATCAGCTGGGACTGCGAGACATCCAACCGTCGCTCAGTTGACCCGTCTGTCACCAGCCGTTACCGGCCCCTCGACCAGAACCAGAACAGGGAGCGGTGGCCGGATTTCTAACCCTGTGCCTGTTCCCGTCGTCGGTCCCGCTTGCGTTGGTTGGCCGACCGTTTGTCGCCACCACCACTCAGGTCGGCTCCGATAACACCGTTTTTCCATCGGACCTTCATGATCATGTACGGGACGGTAAACGCAAGAACCAGGATGGCAATGATGTGTGCCTCCTGGAGTCCCCAGAACTTGACATCGTCAAGCCTCAGGTACTGAATCGAGAATCGGCCGACCGAGTACCATGTCAGGTAGACCATCCAGATCGCACCATCGGGCCGAAGCCTGCCCTTCAATTTAGTGATCAGGACGAGACCGATCATGTTCCAGATTATTTCGTACACGACTGTTGGGTGAACGGCCCTTTCAGGATTGCCGAAAAAACGCTCTGCACCGAATCGTCCCGGACTACTTGGGTGCGTGAAGTACCAGCCCCAGCCGGCATCGAGTGCTCTCGACCAGTGTTCGCCGTTGATAATGTCGCCAATTCGGCCCACGGATTGCCCCACGAACATCGCAGGGGCCGCAATGTCCATGAACTTGCCCACCGGGGCTTTTGCGAACCACGCATACGCCGCTCCGCCGAGCCAGCCGCCGAGAATCCCCCCCCACAGACCGATTCCGCCGGACCATATGGCGATGATGCGTCCGGGATCGTCACCGTAGATATCCCAGTTGTCGAAAACGTGGACCAATCGTGCGCCGATGATCCCTCCAACAATGCCGAATATCGCAGTGTTGTAGACCAGGTCCTGATCCAGATTGCCTTTCACAGCAGCTCGGCCGACCATCCAAATGGCCGCCGCAACACCAACGAAACTGAGCAACCCGTGCCAGCTCAACGAAAAACTTCCGCCGGCGACCAGGTTGGGATTGAACGGAATTCCTATGTCTGCAATTGGCATTTAGTTGAAGCTGTTACTTTCGGATAATAACGGTGATTGTTTAGCGCTAATCGGCACCCAGGTATCTGAGATGCATGTCCTGACCGTTTGATTCACACATCACAGGAGAGTCAGACGAGTTTACGGGCTTTCAGGATTCTAGGTTTCGCCAGAACCCTAAGCAAACGTTTATTCAAATAAAAATATGTAAAGTTCGGATATGAACAAGATACTGCTCACCAGGCACGCAGAGCCCGCATGGAATGAGAATGCCACACCGTCGCAGTGGGAGCTCACCGATGCAGGCCGGCAGCGAGCAGCGGAGCTCGGAGATTACCTGGCCGAGCGCAACATCGCGGCGGTTTACGCAAGCACAGAAATCAAAGCGATCCAGACGGCTGAAATTGCAGGCGGCGCTTCAGGCAAGAAACCAGTCATCGTGCACGATCTCCGGGAGCACGAGCGAGAAAACACGGTAATAGTCGGTTCGGCCGTCCGAAGAGCGTTCGTAATCGATTGCATCCGAAATCAGGATGGTATCATCTACGGATCTGAGCCGGTCAGCGTGGCCAGAAAGCGATTTTGCAGCGCCATTGCCGATCTGATGCAACAACACACCGGAGCGACCGTTGCAGTCGTCGCTCACGGCACGGTGATCTCGACATTCGTTGCCGAGATGATCGACGTCGATCCCGTTCCGATCTGGGAATCAATCGGTCTGCCAGGGTTCATTGAAATCGATTGGCCGAATCCCACCAGTATTATTTGCCAACTCAATTTCGATTAGCGGATCCGGAATCGATACGCCGCGGTGATCAAAACTCAGCGATTCCAGTGAAAGGCCCGTAAGCGTCGCCCTGGGGACTTCGAATACATTTAGAGCGATATCTCTAAATTGCCGAGAATCCGAAAGGCACGATCACTGGTGCACGCCGAGCTTGAACTGTTCGCGAATTACCTCGCAGTCGAGCGCGGTTTTTCCGATCACACGCTGTCTGCATATCGGAACGACCTTTCAGCGCTTTCGGAATTTCTGTCTCAACTGCCGGCAGCGCCGACAAACTGGGAAAATGTTTGTGAGCAGGATATCCGCGAATTTCTCGACGATCTGAACCAACGGGGCTACGCGCCATCTACAAAATCCCG
Organism: Chloroflexota bacterium; assembly: GCA_027623655.1. Taxonomy (GTDB): domain Bacteria; phylum Chloroflexota; class Dehalococcoidia; order Lucifugimonadales; family Lucifugimonadaceae; genus Lucifugimonas. The sequence goes on along the minus strand of JAQBVG010000068.1, from coordinate 3,653 downwards.
CAAAATCGCTGCTACAAAGTCGTTTTTCAAATTTATGAAAGACGAGCAGATCATCCAGAACAATCCTGTGGCAGAACTACGGCAACCCCGTGCTGGTCAGTCGCTGCCCAAAGCTCTATCAATCGAAGATATCGACCTTATTCTCGAAACGGCCGCAAGTGCGAACAACGCCGAAGAGGCGCGCGACTACGCCATGGTCGAATTGATGTACGCAGCTGGCCTGCGGGTATCTGAGTTGGTGAGTTTGAACATTCGGGATGTTGATCTCGATGCTGGCACGGTCCGGACGATCGGCAAAGGTTCGAAAGAAAGGGTCGTCCCGATCTACGACACCGCAGTCGCGTCAGTCTCCGAATATGTCGTCAAACACCGTCGGTCTCACGCAAAAGAGAGCACGGAAAAGGCCCTGTTTTTGAATCGACGTGGGAGTCGAATTTCACGGCAGGCGTTCTGGTTGCGGCTGAACCGACTCGCCAAACTGTCCGGGATTTCGTCTAAGCTCACTCCACACATGCTGCGACACAGTTTCGCCACGCACCTTTTGCACGGCGGGGCCAGTCTTCGACATGTGCAGGAATTACTCGGTCATTCGAGCATCGCCACCACACAAATATATACTCACCTCACAAGCGAACATGTTCGTAGTGAATATGCGAAGGCTCATCCCCGCGCCTGACCACGTCATGGGAGGTCACATTGACAGTCATAACCATCGAGGGTCGGCTTGGTGCCGGCGGTCCTGATCTTGGCCGAATTGTGGCTAAAGAACTGCGCCTGGATTTCGTCGACCGACTAATGCTGGCCGACATCGCCAGGCGTGTTGGTTCGACCGTTGGCGCACTTGCTGATCAAGAGCGTCGTGTTCCGTCACTGGCAAACAGGTTTGCCCAGACGATCCAGAAAATGCTCCATCGATCGGCGGTTGCGGGGATGGGCGGCGATCCCTACTTCGGTCCCGGCATTGAGCAGTTGCTCGCCCGGCCCTACAGCGATATGGACGATGCACCACATACAAGTGCCGAAGAGATTGATGACAGGCATTTCATCGACACGGCTGCCAAGGTGATCAACGATCTTGCCGAAATCGGCAACGTGGTATTACTTGGCCGTGGCGGCGCCGCGATTTTGCACGATAACCCGAAGGTCCTGCGAGTTGGGGTTGTGTCCAAACTGGAGGATCGTGTCAAAAAGGTGCAAGGACAAAGCCGACTGAGCACCCCCGAGGAGGCCGAGAAACTCATAGAACGGGCCGATATCGCACAACACCGTTATTTTGAGCGGGCTTTTAAATCTAGCCCGATCGATCCGTTCTTGTATCATTTCATGTGGAACACTTCTGACGTCTCGCTCGAATACGCCGCACAGGTGACGGTCGATGCGGCGAAGGTCATGTCTGAGAAGGGTCTAAAATGGGCGGAGTTACAATTTGCCCAGTCGACCCCGACTTCGGAATAAAACACCCTGTAACTACTCAAAGTTCGTCTCTGATCAATGCCAAAAAACATCCGAAATCCTGCACCAAAGAAAAGTAGACGAATCCGGCAACCCAATGTGTTTGCCCAGTCTGAACCTGTCCGCCGTACAGATGACAGTACACAAACCGGGGTCGCCACATCGACTGTAGATGTGGTACCTCGAGTGAGAGCCAGAGTCGAGAGAGTCACGCGTCGAGCCAGTGCACGGTCAGGGATCTACACGAGATCACTAAAAGCCGAGTTGAAAAAGATGGGTGCTCTGGCCGGCGTTTTAGCCGTGGCCCTGGTTGTTCTTACGTTTGTGCTGTAGGCAGTCGCGGTTCGGCATTATTTATTGGGCTGAACACGTAGACGCCGGTTAATGATCGAATTACGTGAAATGGTCGCCCGAAGGCACAGACGGCGCGGCCAGGTATTCAATTGCCTGTCAAGACACCGACATTCTCCACGCGATTAGCCGCCGTACCCCGACAGCCGGGGGTCTACATTCACCGCGACTCCGGCGGGAAGGTGCTCTATGTCGGCAAATCGGCCTCTCTTCGCAACCGACTGAGATCGTACTTCGGATCGCGAAGCAATCTCGATGCCAAGACCCTCGAGTTGGTCTCTCGGGTGGCGGATTTCGAATACATCGTCACCGAATCCGAGCAGGAGGCCCTGCTTCTCGAAAACTCCCTTATCAAGAAGCACAAGCCTAAGTACAACGTCCGTCTCAAGGACGACAAAACTTACCCGTACATCAAGGTTGATCTTGCAGAGGATTTTCCCCGGGTATACGTAACTCGAAAAACCGCCAACGACGGCGCGCGCTACTTTGGTCCGTTCGCGTCCGCAGGTAGCGTTCGTAAAACCCTGGATCTGCTAAAGCGTCTGTTTCCTTACCGGTCGTGCACTAAAGCAATAACTGGTACCGATGACCGACCCTGCCTGGAATTCCACATTAAACGCTGTGTTGCTCCCTGCACCGGGTACGCCTCAAATCTTGAGTATTCGAAGGTTATCGAGCAGGTCATCATGTTTCTGGACGGCAACACCCGTGAGGTAGTCCACGAGCTTGAGGCAACTATGCGTGAGGCATCCGACGCACTCGAGTTCGAACGTGCAGGTGCTTTGCGAGACCGTCTACGGGCGATCGAGCGCGTCTACGAGGGTCAAAAAGTTGTTGGCCTGGGGCGTGAGGACCTCGATGCGATTAGCGCTGCGTTCGGGGGTGAGGAAGCATGGGTCGAGATCTTCTTCGTGCGACACGGGAACCTGATCGGTCGTGACCATTTCACCATGACAGGGACCAGGGACGAAAAGGGCGAAGAAATCCTCGCCCGTTTCATCGAGCAGTTCTACACGTCCGCCTCCCACGTCCCACGTACGGTCCTGCTACCCCAGGAAATCAACCGTGAAGCGGTGATCACCTCCTGGCTGGAATCCCGACGGGACGGACCTGTTTCCATCACCACTCCGCGACGTGGTGCAAAACGCCGTCTTGTACAGATGGTAAGCGACAACGCCATTCAGGGTCTCGAGCAGCTCAAGTTGAAATGGATATCTGATTCGTCACGCATGGAAACAGCGATGTCAGAACTCCAGGAGGAGTTGAACCTGCCCCGGTTGCCACTACGCATCGAGTGCTACGACATTTCCCACATCCAGGGAACAAACACAGTCGCGAGTATGTCGGTGTTCCAGGACGGGAAACCGCTTTCGTCCGACTATCGGCGATTCAAAATCAAGAGCCACGGTCGAAACGACGATTTCGCTTCGATGCGAGAGGTGTTGACTCGACGATTCAAACGTTTGAAGAATGTCAGGGAAGGCGGCGAAGAAAACGCCAGTTTTTCCGCATCTCCTGACCTTGTTCTGATCGACGGTGGAAAAGGCCAGCTTTCGTCGGCCGTCGAGGTAATGCTGTTCCTGGGTCTTCAAGACATCCCACTAGCATCGATCGCAAAACGTGAGGAAGAGATCTTTCTTCCGGATGCCGCAGAACCTGTCATCATGCCACGAAATTCGCAGGGGCTTTTCCTGCTGCAACGTGCGCGCGACGAAGCACACAGGTTCGCCATCACGTTCCATCGAAACCTGCGCGGAAAATCCTCGGTACAGTCAGCTCTGGACACAGTCCCGGGGATTGGCCCGAAGCGACGAAAAATGCTGATACAAACCTTCGGTTCTGTGAAGGGA
>JAQBVG010000067.1 GCA_027623655.1 Chloroflexota bacterium | reverse complement strand
TCCGAATCTGCGCGTATCGAACAACCCAGGTTGAACTAGAAATTGTGGTGCCGAAGGTGGGAGTCGAACCCACACGTCCGTGAGGACAAAGGTTTTTGAGACCTTCGCGTCTGCCATTCCGCCACTCCGGCCCGGGGGTACTCGGCGATCTGCCTCATGCACTGTGCATCGGGCAGATACGAGCTGCGAGCGTCTTATCTTATCGGCAATTCCGGCGCAAGTATCTGCAACGCACGCACCTATTTTGTTTGATGATCCAGACGGCAGAAGGTCGCCACTCAAGCCTTACCGGTCACCTGCCCGAGATTGTGCCGCTCTCGCAATCACAGGGATTCGTTCGAACACGTCCGTTACCAATCGCGCACTGGAACTGTTTTTGAATCCATTCTGGAGCGTGACACGAGCTCAGTCCGACTGCAATCCGTCGTGCTACGCTCCAATCGAATCGAAATTCTGGGGATGGGATGTAGAGCATGCCGGAGCAATATGCCGCGAGTGGCAGAGAGCGTAAACTCGAACTTTCGCGTCCGCTGGCAATACTTGATATACAGTCGACGGGGCTCGATACAGAGACCGCGCGGATTGTGAAAATATCCGTCCTCAAGATCGATCCTGACGGAACGGAGCATGTGAAATCCGTCGTCGTAAATCCCGGATTGCCAATTCCTCCCGGGGCATCGCAAGTCCACGGCATTGTCGATCTCGACGTCATGGACAGGCCGGTTTTTCGTTCTTATGCCCGGGCGTTGTCCGATCATCTCGAAGGGTGCGACCTGGCAGGATTCGGCATCGAGCGGTTCGGGCTACCCCTGCTGATTGCCGAGTTCGCCCGTAATGGCGTCGTGTTTACGGTCAGCGGCAGGGCGATTGTGGATGCGATGACAGTGTTCCACCGACTGGAACCACGAAACCTGGCTTCGGCTTTTGCACGGTTTGTGGGTGTGAAACGTCCCGAGAGCTCTGACGAGGCGCAGGCGGCAAGGGATGTCCTGGAGATACTGCGAGGGGAGGTATCGAGCTCGACCGATGTCCCGGTAGCTCCGGCAGAAATTGCTGATTGGGCGAAGGGGATCGACAGCGGTTCGATCGACTCTGATGGCCGGTTCAGATGGAGCGAGGACGGTGATGCGCTTGTGAACTTCGGGAAGCACCGTGGTGAACGCCTTGTCGAGGTCGTCTCCAGCGATCCTGAATATCTTCGCTGGATAGCGGGTTCGGATAATTTCGGACCGGAGGTGCGAAAGATCGCCGAGGCGGCAAGTACCGGTTACCTTCCTGAGAGAGATTCGTCTGCAGAGTCGGAGTTCTCGCCCGATACTGGGTCGTAGCCTCGCAATACGAGGCGCGAAGTGGTCAGAACGGCCGGCCTTCCCTCGGCACTGAGAGGCCGGGTGGACCGTCGCTAACCCGCCGGACTGGCTCACCGGTGAACGTGATTTCAACGCATGGCATACCGTTGAATATTCGCTTTGCGATCATGAACGGACCCCACCATGGCAGGTGGAGCGATCGATTGATCTTCACTGCCGCGAGCAGCAGTTTGAAGCGCGCCCGCGGGAAACCGGGACGTAGTGACCAGTGGTTGATAAACGCGATGACCAGAGGCAACTTCTCGTTGAGATCCCTGATCACGCGGGCTTTAGCAGGAATGTCGAACCACGGCTCGAACTCAACGGTGTGAACCGTAACTTCCGCATTTTTGGCCATGCTGGCGACCCAATCTCGCTTACCCGGGTAGCCTGACAGGACGATCTTGTCGCTGCCATCCCAGACGAACGTCATCTCGACCGTTCGGGCAGCACCGTTCTTGCGGGTGAGAGTCACACGGATGTAGAAACTGTCGTTCAGGATCCTCGCCAGATCGACGGGAACGCTGCGACTGGATTTCGTGCTGATATCAGCTGTCTCCGTCGAATACGGCAATGGATTTAGGATTGATGTGAATTGCCCCGGGACCGCTCGTGATATTCAGGCTGGCAACACCGGTTCCGATGCTATAGGAAACGACAGCAGTGTCGTCGTGTATTTCGATTCCGGTGTGGCCGCTGTCACCGCCGATAGAAACATCGCCGTTGTGGGTCGTACCGGTTATGAAAACGTCCGAGCGCTCGCCGATCCGGACCACGACATCGCCATTCGTAGTAACGAGCGAGTTTATGCCCCTGTCGACTGTACCCTGGAACCAGATATGTGCGTTGGTGGTTGCTACGTTGACGCGGCCGTCAACGGACTGAACCGTAACTTCAGAGTTCGTCGTGTTCAAATCGAAATTTCCGGCCGAATTGGCGACCGATATCGGTGCATTCGACGTCGTGATCGACGCAGTGCGGAGCGAAACACCGTCGATAAATATCGCCCGGTTCGTGGTACGGATCGCCAGTTCGACGCCGTTCGGGACGCCAAGCTCAATTACAGAGTTCGCGGTCGATTGTCCACCGGTGCTGGTGGTGGCGGAAATAACGAAGTGATTTACCGGGTTGCCGGAAAGACTCTGTGTATAAAAATCGACAAACTCCCTGTTGTTCATCGTGATTTTGAGATCGAGCGTCCCGGTCGAGACACTGTGAACACGCACTTCGGCGTTTTCGCCAACGACTTCGACGAGGGCACCACTCCCCAGTTCGACACGTTCGGAGAGGGTTTTCGAGTCACCGCCAGAAAGCACGCATACGGGGGCCAATGTGAGCATCGCGGCAATCATGGCTAACGCTGCGACCAAGGTGCGTGATGTGGGGTTCATATGGACTGTCTGGCGCCAATCGAAGAAGCTGGCAATCAAGTCAGCCAATTTTACACGGCAGGTGATTTTTGAGTTCAGTGAACGAGAAGTTGTCGGCACACGAAAATGCTAAGATGGCATGGCAATCAGTGAATTTCATCGCATGATCCACCACAATGAGTACTCACCATGATCCATTCCTGAGACGAGTAAATTTGCCGATAGGAGGTAAATTTGGCCGTGAGGTTGGTCGGCGAGATAAGTTGCTTGGTCTTGCATTTATCGCCGTGTTGCTTTTCGGGGTCTGGTGGATTTTGCTGCGACCGACGCCGTACGCTGTCGCGAGGCAAGATCTGCAAGGTGTTCTTTACTTCACGGACAGTCGAGCCGTATCGACTCATCACGAGTTCTACGGTCATTTTGGACAGAGCGACGTTGTCGTAGTCGTAGGAATAGGAAACGATTTTTCTACCATGACTGAACGCGCACAAATAATTCTGGCCCAGATGCTTTTGGAAAACCGGTATCCGCACGCGACGGTGAAACGATTCTCAAACGCGATTGTCGTTTGTGGAGTTCCACAGGACTGCTCAAACCTGGCGAGAGACGTCGAGGCGAGTGCTCGTGAGCGCGAGTCCCACAGACGAGCAGTATCCGACTAAGCGCTAGCGATAGTAGATCGTTGCGTCGGAGGGCAGCACGTTAGGACACCCACCTGTACCCTCAGCTACCGCCATTTGCATTCCGTCGGCACGAATTTCTATGAAGAACCAGCGTCCGCTGCCCGAGTAGCAGTGAGAGGTTGTCAGGAGCTCGGGATCGAGCCAGGACGACTGGCCCTTTTCGATTCGCATGTCGCTTCCGATTCCGGTGATTGCAACGATCTCGCCCGGCAACATGGCGATTGCAACATCGGAGTCCGAGAAGGCGCCAGGTCCAGCGTGTCGAACCACGCGCCAGACGCAGAACCGAGAACGTCACGCTGGGTGGTAGTGCACTCGACACTTGCAAGTCGTCGACCATCGTGCGTCCCGAACAGCCCGTACATCTGGGTTTTCAGTGGCTCTTCAAAGTAATCGTAAGGGCAGACTGTGTGAATCGACTGATTCATGTGTCCCGCAACATACCGTTCCTGGTTTGCGAACCGGTTCGTGAATGTGGTGTCGTAGGCCCCGAAGTCCCACGCGCCCTGGCCACCGGCACCAATCGTGTATCCGATCAGTTCACCGGCTTCAAGCCTGATTGGATCTGTCCGAGTCGTCGAACTGCCCTTCGATGGCGTTGCGGGAGCGATCGCAGCGAGCTTCGGTGCCAGTTCAGCGATGTGATCGTATTTAAAGCTGATTTCACACGTTACATCGAAAAAGATCAGATACTCGCTGGTGTCCACCGTAGTTTCGTAGTAGGCGACCGCGGTCACCACCGAGTCGGCGACGGCGTATACCGGGATACGCACGTTCCTGCCGTTCGATAGGTTCATATTGTGAAGATACGAGTGGGGCTTAATGACTCCACCAGACGGTGACCCAGCGGGGACGATAGAGGTGATCTGGGAGAGATCGGTAGGCGCGGCGGTAAACCGCACGGTGGGGTCGCTGTTGATGTCGCACATTGCGCCCGACAGAGTGACTGGCCCACCGCTCCTGCGGCTTTCGTATTCGTCATCGGAGCCACAGGGACGGAAGTAGCCGCCACCGCCAAATGAAACACCACGCCATCCCGAGCAGCCAAGTTCGTGCGCGGTTCGTTCGGCTTCTTCGAGTGTGGAAAAGTAATGCTCGGGTATGGTTCCCACGGCGACCGACTGGTCCCGCCCGGGGGTCACCGTTGGCGTGACGGTTGGGCGAACGGTAGCAGTCGCAACTCCAGACGGTTCAAGTGGATTAGTACTCGAATCCGGGGTGGTAGCCGAACTTGACCGCGGATTCGTCAACGGTGCCCCGTATAGATCGTCAGAGGCGCAGGCCCTGTAGTAGAACACGCCTTCCACGGTGGCCTGATTCCATCCGGTGCAACCTAACTTCGTGGCCGCTGCCAGCGCTTCGTCTGCGGTCTCGAAGTGATGCAACGGTGGGGCAGGCGTCGGTGTTACACGTACTGGTTGCCGCGTAGGTGAGATTGCAGTCAGTGCCTGTGAGACGACCGCCCGCGGTGTTCCGGTCGGCTTCGACCTCACTTCGGACGCAGATTCGGCCAGGCGGGTCGAGTCGGCGAATTCAGTTGCGGGAACGACCGATGGGTTTGTGGTGTCGGGCGTGCCGGGCCTCGAAGACGATGTCGGTACCGGGGCACCGAGTTCGGTACAGGCGGCCAACACAAGTAACGTCAGTGCCCACGCGGCTACCGACATCAAGAGACCCGGCCGCGGTCCGCGCTTCCCGGCGATGTCCGCTAACTGCAACATAGTTCGACCATTGCACAGGTTCGCACGCCTGACTAGCGGGTAGACCGACGTTGCCCGTAGAGGACTGTTCCGAACTAGTTGAGGACGGCTCGTACGGCGGCGACCACCTTTTCAGGGGTCGGATAGATTAGCGGTTCGAGGGCCGGGGAATATGGAACGTTGACCTGCTCGGATGCAACGACCTGTATCGGCGCCTGGAGCGACCAGAAGCCATCTTGAGCGACCGTAGCCGCAATTTCCGATGCTGCCGAGCACATCTTGTGGGCAGGGTCGACCACCACGAGACGACCTGTCCGCTCGACCGATTTCAGGATGGTTTCCATGTCGAGCGGCACAAGCGTACGCGGGTCGATGACTTCCAGCGAAATGCCTTCCGGCTCCAGCAGCTTCGCCGCATCGAGCGCATGCTGCACACCTCCGGCAATTCCAACCACAGTAACGTCAGAACCGGCGCGGACAGTATTTGCGACGCCAAATGGAACGAGTAATTCTCCACCGGGCAGGTCTTTGTTATCGGGGACTTCTGTGCGGGAGCTGATCGCGATTCCGTCTTCGAACAGCAGGCATACATCGTTGTCTCGCACTGCTGTTTTCATGAGACCTTTTGCGTCGTAAGCGTTCGTCGGGCAAATGATCTTCTGCCCGGGAGTGTTCATGAAGATCGGGTAGTTGCGGTCGGAGTGGTGGGCGGCAGCTCCTCTTGCGTAAAACATCCTGATCCTGAAGGTCACAGGCAATTCTGCCTGACCGCCAAACATGTATCTCATTTTCGATGCCTGCGAAATCAACTGATCCATGCCGACCCAGAGGAAGCTCGTGACTGTCTCGACAATCGGTCGCATCCCGCACAGCGAGGCACCAAGCGCGGCCCCGAAGAAGCCGTTCTCAGATAGCGGGGTGTCGATAACCCGATCTTCGCCGAACCGCTCCAACAGGCCTGCGGTTGCACCGTAGACAGATTGCCGAAGATCTTCGCCCATCGTGAACACGGATTCGTCGCGCTCCATCTCTTCAATGGTCGCTTCAGCAATCGCCTGTATGTAAGTTTTGACGGGCATTTTGAGTTCTTATCCTGTTTGCGCGCTTACCGGCAAATACTGGGCCATTTATCGACGAGTTGATTGGCTGACCGGTGTGTTTTTGACGGGTGTAGCCCACATGTCGTCGAAAAGAGCTCCTGGTTCGGGGAATGGACTGTTTCGGGCAAATTCGACAGCCTCGGCTATTTCAGCTCTGACCGTGTTTTCGATTTCGTCACATTCGAGTTCAGTTGAAAAGGCATGGGTCATCATGGCAGCACGGTGGATTTTTAGCGGATCGCGCTTCATGGCTTCATCGACCTCTTCCTGGGAGCGATATGCAGATTTCCTGATCCGGTCGAGTCCAAGCGAATGATCTTCGAAGCGGTAGGTCATTGCTTCGATCAACGTTGGCCCTTCCCCGGCCCTTGCTCGGCGGACTGCTTCGGTTGTGGCCTCCCACACCGCGATCGCGTCCTGTCCATCAACAAGGATCCCTGGCATGCCGTAAGCGCTGGCGCGGTCACTGACGTGTTCAACGGAGACGGAGTTTCGATACGAGGTCGTGATCGCGTAGCCGTTGTTCTCACACATGAAGATGATCGGCAGGTCCCACAGCGCAGCCATGTTCATCGACTCGTGACACGCTCCCTGATTAGATGCGCCGTCGCCGAAAAAGACGAGCGAAACGAATCCCTTTTTACCAAGCTTCGAAGCCAGGGCGGCGCCTGTGGCGATCGGTACTGACGATGCAACGATCCCCGATTCGCCGAGAATTCCTATCGAGAAATCGGCAAGGTGCATAGATCCACCTTTGCCTTTGCAGAAGCCATCGGACTTGCCGAGAATTTCCGCCATGGCGCGCTTGACGTCGCCACCCTTTGCGATTGGATGGCCGTGCGAGCGGTGGTTTCCGGCAATTCGATCACTGTCTTCGAGCGCCGTACAGGCACCAACAGCGACCGCCTCCTCGCCGATATAGGGATGCGCCGGTCCGATCAGCTCGCCGGACGAGTGGATTTCGATGACGGCCTCTTCGAAATACCTAATGCGGCACATCCTGCGATACATCTCTTCGAGTTGCTGCTTGTCCAGAGCCATGGGGATATCACCTGTGCGGTCACTGTTCAAATGAGCGTGAGGGTCGAAACGACAGCTTACCGCTATATCGCTTTCTTAGCCGGGTACATCCTGGAGCTCTTGAAGACCCGGAAGAATCCAAACCTGCCGCTTTTCGTATCACTTGACGAGTGCACATCGCCTGGGTTCGCAGGAAATCGGTTGAAACGGTCGTCTGACCGATTACCGAAACTGTCTCTGGTCTCCCCCTGAATTCAGCCTGTGGCGTGCAACACCGGGCGGTGCGCGCTCCAACTGCAGTACGGTGTTGCCTGATTCGATCAGGAACAGGCCACTTTATTTCTGTTGCGAAACCGGACATAGTTCCCACCAGAATTCGCTGAACATTCAATTGGTGAGAACGGCATGGCCCAGGTAGAAGAACCAAACTACGGCATTGTGGTATCCCAGGACGTAATGATCTCGATGCGTGACGGGGTGCGACTTGCCACGGACATCTATCGGCCTGCCGACGAGAATGGCGAGCCACTCTCCGGACAGTTCCCGGTAATACTTGGCAGGACTTCCTACGACAAATCGAACGCTGTGATCTGGATCAACCCCGTGGCGAAAGCGTTCGTCCCCAGGGGGTATGTCGTTCTACTCCAGGACCTGCGGGGACGGGGACAGTCGGAAGGTACAGGTGACTATTTTCATACGGCCAACCAGAAAGAAGGGTTGGACGGATACGACACGATAGAGTGGGCTGCGGGCCAATCGTGGTCTAACGGCAGGGTTGGCATGGTCGGCGCTTCCCATGGTGGGATAGTGCAGAACATGGCATCGCTCTACAGACCGCCGCATCTCGCTGCTCTATGGGTCGATGTCGCCCCCACCAATGCGTTCAGGTGGGAAGTACGCCAGGGAGGCGCGATGGCCCTGCATATGTATGGCGCGCTGTACCTGCACGGGTACGACTCGCAGGAAATTGCCGATGATCCAGTTGCCATCGAGCGTATCGAACGCGGGGCCGAGCGTCTGAGCGAGGAGGTGTGGAACCAGCCCTTCATGGAGGGTGAAACACCAATCAGTGCTGTCCCGAACCTCGAGAAAATGCTGATGCACTACTACAGGGACGGCGCCTACAACGACTGGTGGCGGCAGGAGTCGCTCGATCATTCGCAGCATTTTGATCGCATGGCAGATATTCCTGCGGTTTACAGCTCCGGCTGGTACGACCCGTTCGCTGCCGAAACCTCGGAGCAGTTTGCTTACATGGCGAAGAAAAACTCGACTCCGCAGCGATTGATCCTGGGTCCGTGGAATCACGTTTCGATGCGCGGAAAGGGTGCATCTCACGTAGGTGAAGTCGAATTCGGTGAATCTGTCAGATGGGGCGACAGGGTACTGAACCGGGAACGATTCCGGTGGTTCGACAGGTGGTTGAAAGATGAAGATACCGGCGTCGAGGACGATGACCCTGTGCGCGTTTTCGTGATGGGTGGAGGTAGCGGTAATATCGATTCGACCGGACGCATCGAGCACGGAGGCACGTGGCGGGTCGAGCAGCAATGGCCGCTGGCAAGGGTGATCGATACCGCCTACTACCTGAGGACTGGTGGGGGACTGGAAATCGCGTCACCCGGACCAACTGAGGCGCCGACAACATGGCTCCATGATCCGTCGAAACCGGTCCCAACGGTCAGCGGCAACGTGACCGGATTCTACGAGTGGATCGTATTGCCAGACGAGATCGATGCGTCTTATGTGCCTCAGCGGGCACGAATGCGATCACTTATCCCTGACGGCCCGATACACCAGCGGATCCGCGACAGGACGATCGGGGTAAGTCGTGGAACGGCTGTTTCGGGGATGCTGCTGTCAGATCGCCCGGACGTAAACGTGTTTCAGACTCCACCACTTGAAGCAGATGTCGAGGTGACGGGATCGGTCAATGTCAACCTGTGGATTTCATCTGACGCGTCGGATACCGATTTCACCGCCAAACTTCTCGATATCTTTCCGCCGAGCGATGAATTCCCGGAAGGCTTCCATTTACCGCTCGAAGACTCGATCAGGCGTGCAAGGTTCAGAGACGGTTATTCCGCAGAAAGGCTGATGGAACCAGGTTCCATTTATTCACTGCAAATAGAACTGCCGCCGGTTTCTAACCTCTTCAAGAAGGGACATCGAATTCGGGTCGATATATCGTCAAGCAACTTCCCGAGATTCGACGTCAACCCGAACACCGGTGAACCGATCGGAAGGCACACGCAAGTCCGGACGGCGCGCAACTCGGTGTTTACTGATGCAGAGCATCCTTCGCACGTCATACTTCCGATTGTGCCGCCCGGCGACTCGAACACCTGACCGAGGCAACTGCGGCCGGACTAAACAAGTGAGGATAATTGTGGCGAGATTAGACAGGGCGCGGATCGACCGGTTGATGCCGGGTGTTCCGGGCTGGGAGATCATCGACGAAGCTGGCATGTCGAAATTGAACCGTGAGTTTTTGTTCCGGGATTTCGCCGAGGCGCTGGAGTTCACCAACCGGGTCGGGCAACTTGCCGAAGTGGCGGACCATCACCCGAGAATCATTACCGAGTGGGGCAGGGTCATGCTCACCTGGTGGAGTCACAGCGAAGGCGGAATTGTGGAAGCTGATTTCGAGATGGCAACAAAAGTCGATGCGATCTAGGAGATCTGGCGTTTCGTACGTTTCGTCGGTTTATTTTCGGGCCTGTTCGTTCGACAGTTTTTCGATTGCCTGGATCAATGCCTGATGACCCTGGTTTGTCGCATCCTGACCTTCAGCCTGGATCGACCTGTAGAGCTGGGCTATTAAAGATGAGGTCGGGATAGAAGTCCCGGTTTCCTCTGCAAGTTGACCGGCCAGCCGCAGATCTTTCTGCATATGCTTCACCATGAAACCGGGTGAAAAATCGCCATTCAGGATTTTCGGACCGAGAGTGTCGAGCGCCCAAGATCGACCAGCTCCGTTTTTTACCGCGTTGTAGAACGTCTGCATGTCCAGTCCGGCCTTTTTCGCCAGCACAAACGCTTCTGACATCCCGGCAAGCGTTGCGACACCTATTAGCTGGTTTGCGATTTTCGTGGTGTGACCGGCTCCGACCGGGCCCATGTGCGTGATGTTCCCTCCGAGCACGTTGAGCGCGGGCAACACCCGTTCAAAGGCTTCGGCGTTGCCACCGACGAGTATCGACAACGTCCCGGCTATGGCGCCATCGACTCCTCCGGTCACCGGCGCATCGACAAAACTTGCACCCCTGGCTTCGAGGAGCGCCGCCATTTTCTTCCCGGTTTCCGGATAGATGGTGCTCATATCGATGACGACCGAACCGGACCTTATTTCCTCGAGAATCCCGCCCGGACCGGCAATTACCGCCTCGACGTGGGGGGAGTCGGGGACCATCGTTATGATGATGTCAGTCTCAGCAGCAGCAGCTGCTGCCGAATCCGAGGACCTTGCACCGAACGATAAGGCTTTTTCTACAGAGCGTTTGTCGAGATCGAAGACGACAACCTCGTACCCGGCAACAACCAGGTTCTTAGCCATCGGCAATCCCATCATGCCGAGTCCTACAAATCCGATTCGTTCGTTTGTCATATGGTCGTCCTGAAGTTGAGTTTGCGTATCGGCATTTACGGTTTCTGGAGATACTGGGGGAGCCATCGGCTAATTTACAGGCACAGGTCATGTATTGCAGCCCGGGAATTGGCAGCGTTGAAAGTGTTTCGAGGGCGAAGGGCCATCTATGTATAAAGCTGTTCTGTTCGATCTATTCGGGACTTTGATACCTGCTCCGTCGATGATTGATTACCGACGCATGGTCGCTCAGGTCGCCGAGATACTGGACCAGCCATTTGAACAGTTCTATCCGGCCTGGATGTCGATTAATGACGGTCGACTGGATGGCAGGTTCGGCTCATCCGAAGGCGACATTCTGGCGATGGCCGATCTGTTGGATATGACGATTCGCAACGATCAAACATCCGGGTGTATGACGGTGCGACGGTCAATCACGCGCAAGTTTTTGACCCCGAAATCGGGCGTGGTCCAGATGCTTGAGAAGTTACGAGATGTTCCGGTCAAGATCGGGCTGGTCACCGATTGCGTTTACGATGTTCCTGCCGTGTGGGCCGAATCCGAACTGGCCCAGTTTTTCACTGCCTTGCATTTTTCCTGCGAAACGCATATCCGAAAGCCAGATGCCAGGGCTTATGAGGCCGTTCTTCGACAACTTGACGTCGATGCGAAAGACTCGTTATTTGTCGGGGATGGCGGATCGGACGAACTTCATGGCGCTCTCCGCGCCGGACTGGACGCATTGAAAATCGACGATTTAAGACCAGTTGACGGCGAGATGTTACGGGTTGGAGTTGCTGACTGGAACGGCCCGGTTGTGAAGGACATCCGGGGCATTTTTGAATATGTACAGAGGGCGACCTGTAAGTAACTGCCCTGCGCCGCGATTCAATTGACACCAAACTGTCGAACGCACTACCTGCCTTGAGTGACCGGGACACGCACATCGCCACGCGAGAGTTTCACGAACGATCCGATCGACTTTTCCAGTGACTGGATCTGCATCACCCGTTCCACCGGTTCGGGACGATGTCGACGACGGTGTTCACTAGGATCATGGGTGAGTGAGGACCTGGTGCACTGGATTGACTTGACCATTGCGATTTATCCGGACCTGGATGGAAGAGCGGGTATTTCGCTGTTTTACTTGGCGGCTTGATTTCAAGCGAATCCCACGGGTCGAATTGAATCGATCCGGTTCTGGGCACGAGAGACTCTGGAAATAAAAGACCGTCGGGGACTTGACCAGGGTCTAATTGAGTCTCAGTTGAGCACGGTGCCAATTCTGGAGGGGGTTGCAACGTCCGACTCAGACACAGGCATCGACTATCTGGCACAGTATCTGGCACGTGCTGGCTCACCCGGTCTGACCTATACTGCGCCCCATGAGACCTCGTCACGTTCTGACCGGTGTGATCGCGCTGCTACTGCTGATGGTCATCGTTGCCTGCGGAGCCGGTGAGGGCGAGGCTGGCGGTGGCACGACGGTTGACGAAGTCGAGCCAGTGCAGATTCTCCAGTCTGGACGGGTGTTCACGGTTGATGACGTTGTCGCTGCGGGCTGGAAAAACTCGAAAGAACTCTCGGCAGAGACACTGCCCGGTGCATCCAGCGTCTGGTACGGCTTCTTTCAGCGGCGAGACGTAGAGGTTCGGGTTTACGAGTCGCACGAATCTGCGATCGCCTCGGGAATGGGACCAGCCGACGTCGCAACGGGGCGCGGCAAGCCAGCACCATTCGCCGTCGGCGGCATCAGCGCGACGAGGACGAGTTATGTGACCTATGCCATCGTCGGCAACCTCATCCTCACTCTGTGAGATAACAATCGAAGATTGCAAGGGGCTACTGGACGGCATTCAGTAAATCACCGCCGCGGACGAAACTTCTCGGTGACTGAGCCAGCGCAGACTCGCTGTGGCTGTTGACTTGCAGTGGCTCCGGTTTGAAACTGTGGCTAATTTTGAAAACACAGCAATGACCTAGTTGGGCTGAACCGGAGTAATCATGGCCAGCAAGTACAAAATCCTGATTCTTGGCGCATCGTATGGTTCGTTACTGGGTGCGAAAGCGGCACTCGCCGGACATTCAGTAAAACTCGTCTGCCTCCCTGAGGAAGTTGCAGTGATCCACTCCGAAGGGGCGCGAGTACGCCTTCCAGTGCGAGGTGCAGACGGGCTGGTCGAACTCAACTCGCAGAGCATGCCGGGAAAACTTTCGGCAGCTGGTCCGGCCGATGTGAATCCCTCGGATTACGATCTTGTCGCACTCGCGATGCAGGAACCCCAGTACGGTGCCCCAGAAGTTAGCGACCTGCTGAAGCGAGTGGCGAAATCGGGAGTGCCGTGCATGTCAATCATGAATATGCCCCCGCTTGCCTACCTGCGGCGAATCGATTCGATTGACGCTGACGGCATTCGGGATAGCTATACCGATCCGACCGTCTGGGACGATTTCGACCCCGCAATGATCACGCTTTGCAGTCCTGACCCACAGGCGTTTCGGCCACCGACTGAGAAGATCAACGTGCTGCAGGTGGGGTTGCCGACGAACTTCAAGGCAGCACGGTTCGAATCCCCTGCTCACACGGGGATCCTGCAGCAGTTGGAAACCGACATCCAGGCGATTCGGTTCGAGGTGAACGGGAGCAAAGTCGAGTTGCCGGTGAAGTTGCGAGTACACGATTCTGTTTTCACACCACTTGCCAAGTGGAGCATGTTGATGGCCGGCAACTATCGCTGCGTTCAGAAGGGTGGTATGCGACCGATCAAGGAAGCGGTTCACTCGGATATCGCGGCGTCGCGGGCGACATATGAATGGGTGGTCGATCTCTGCGAAACGCTTGGCGGAGACCGGACAGACCTGGTGCCGTTCGAGAAGTACGCAAACGCAGCTCTTTCGCTGGTGAACCCATCGTCGGCAGCACGGGCGCTTGCGAACGGAGCACGGAATATCGAGCGTGTCGATCGGCTGGTCCAGACAATTGCCGCACAGAACGGCATGCAATCGGATGTTGTGGATGAGACTGTCGAGCTTGTAGACGGCTGGCTTGCGAAGAACCGGGGCTGATCACACCCGGGCGGTGACGCTTCGGTGAGGCGGTTCCGCATACGATTCACCGAAACCTCTTCTCTACGAAAACTAGAAGGAATTACTTTGGCCAGTCGCGATCCACATCGGCCCAACATCCTGTTCATCCTGAGCGACGACCAGGGGCCGTGGGCGATGAACTGCGCGGGAACGCCCGAGCTAAGAACGCCAAATCTTGATCGGCTGGCGGCGACCGGGATCAGGTTCGAGAATTTTTTCTGTGCATCGCCTGTGTGTTCTCCCGCCAGGGCCTCGATCCTTACCGGTCAAATGCCCTCGCAACACGGGGTTCAAGATTTTCTCAGGGCTGGAAATTCCGTGAATCTGCCCGGTGATGGCAAGACTATCCAGTATCTCGATGGACGCACGACGTACGTCGAAATTCTTGGCCGAAACGGCTATGACACCGGCTTGAGCGGCAA
>JAQBVG010000002.1 GCA_027623655.1 Chloroflexota bacterium | reverse complement strand
CACTATCATGCCTCACTCAGGCAGCGATTCCACTTATCCCACTGTGCAGATTTCCGGAGCCACCTCTCCATGCACACTTCGCGATTCGGACAGCGGTGACGTAGTGTGCTGGCGCCACCGTTTAAGAGACAATTGTTCACATGAACTTCAAGCGCCCACGCGGTACTGCAGACATACTCCCCGAGGATCAGCCTCACTGGTCGCATGTTTACTCTGCCGCCCGCAAAGTTGCTCAGCAGTTTGGCTATCAGCGGATCGATACACCGGCGTTTGAAGACACCAGTCTGTTTCAGCGCGGTGTCGGCGACGAAACCGACATCGTGCAGAAAGAGATGTACTCGTTCGAGGACCACGGTGGCGACTCGATAACGCTGCGCCCGGAAGGCACCGCCTCCGTTTGCCGGGCCTACATCGAGAACGGCCTCCACAATGGACCGCAACCGGTCCGCGTGTTCTATTTAGCTCCGATGTTCCGCTACGAACGCCCGCAGGCCGGACGCGTGCGCCAGCACCACCAGTTTGGCGTTGAAGCTATTGGCGACGAATCAGCCGAGGTCGACGCCGAGATCATCGAACTCGGATGGAAGTACATTGCTGCGCTCGGCATCAAGAACGTAACGCTACGTCTGAACACACTGGGTGACCCAGAAGGGCGCGCCGACTACATCAACGATCTCGATAGATATTTCACCGAACACGCGGATCAACTTCCTGTGGTCGATCGAAATCGGCTGGAAAGGGCGCCTCTTCGTGTTCTCGACTCCAAGGCGCCCGAAACCCAGGCCCTGGCCGACGCTGCACCGAAATCGGTCGACTATGTCGGCGGAGAGTCGAAGGACCACTGGGAAACGTTGCTCGGTCTTCTCGACAATCTAAAGTCGATCTACCCGGAGTTTTCATACAGGATCGACCATCGACTGGTTCGTGGACTCGACTACTACAACCGAACCGTATTTGAATACGAGCCACTTGATGCAGGAGGCCAGGGAACCCTGCTGGCAGGCGGACGCTACGACCCGCTGATCGGCATACTCGGCGGCGTTGATACACCGGGTATCGGATTCGGTTCGGGGATTGAACGGATGATCCTCGAAATGAAAAAACAGGAACTGGTTGTGAAGGGTTCGAACGGACCCGATGTGGTCGTAGTGGCACTGGGCGATGTCGGTACCGCCGCAGCTCGATTGGCGATGGGTCTCCGGGCATCCGATATTTCGACGATTCTCGCTCCGAAACGGTCGATGAAGGCGCAAATGCGTTACGCCAACAACCTCGGCGCCGCCAACGTGGTGATACTTGGCGACCGGGAAATTGAACAGGGTGTCGTTTCAATAAAGAGCCTGGCAGAAGACGGCGGACAGTCGGAAGTAACCCTGGACGCCGTGTCGATCGCCGAGCACGTTCGTCTGAACCAAACCAGGTGTGTGGGTAACGGGACCGCGGGCGACCGGTAGCTGGTTTCAGGTCGATCGTCACGAATCGTGTTGCCACGGGCACAGATTCTGACACCCCGGTCCGTATGGCTCTTAACCCCGCTCATTTCACGAATACTGGTACCCTCGAATCATGCAGCAATCAATGGAAATCCGTCTCAAAGAAATCGCCGATCGACACGGTGAGGTTGAGCGGCTTATGTCTCAACCCGAAACAGCGTCGGATCCCAACGCGATTCGGAGACTGGGTCGCGAATACAGCCAACTACAGCAGATCGTTGAACTCTGGAACGAGATGACGCGTACCCAGTCCCATCTTGAAGGCGCCCAAGAGATTGTTGCCGAAGAGGACGACCCGGAAGTACTGGAAATGGCGAACCTTGAAGTCACAGAACTCCAGGCGAAGCTCGAGTCCACAACGGCTGCAATTCGGCTTGAATTACTCCCGAAAGATGAAACCGAACTCGCCGACGCGGTTGTTGAAATTAGAGCGGGTGCCGGAGGCGATGAAGCAGGTTTGTTTGCAGCCGAGATCTTTCGTATGTACCAGCGCTACTCGGAAACCCGCAAGTGGAAACTGAAAGTGCTCAACCAGAACGACACCGGGGTAGGTGGTATCAAAGAAGTTACGTTCGAGCTCGAGGGTGAACGTGCGTACCAGCGGCTTCACCTCGAAAGTGGAGTCCACCGGGTGCAGAGAGTCCCCTCAACTGAGTCGCAGGGCCGCATTCACACTTCGACCGCAACCGTTGTCGTAATGCCGAAAGCCGAGGAAGTCGACGTCAAAATTGAGGACAACGACATCAAGATCGATGTGTTCCATTCGGGGGGTGCAGGAGGCCAGAACGTCAACAAAGTGGCAACGGCCATCCGAATTACCCACTTGCCCACTGGACTTGTTGTGCAATGTCAGAACGAGCGGTCTCAGATGCAGAACAAGTTGCAGGCAATGGAAATCCTCCGTTCGAGATTGTGGGACATGGAGTTGCGGAAACAGCAGGCCGAGATCAGCGCCAACCGCAAATCCCAGGTCGGAACCGGCGATCGTTCCGAGAAGATCCGCACCTATAATTTTCCACAGTCTCGCATTACCGACCATCGCATCGGATACACAAGTCATCAGATGCCGCAGGTTCTGAGCGGCGACCTCGATGGTTTCATCGACGCCCTGCTTCAAGAGGAACAGGCGCGCAAACTGGCCGCTGTTGCAGGCTGACAAGGGTCGCTCGTCCAATGACCACCGAGTCGGTTTCTGTCCTGATCAAGTCCATCGCCGGGCGTCTCTCGAATGCAGGAATAAGTGACGCTGGAATGGACGCGAGACTGTTGATCCGGCATGCATTCGGATGGAGCGCTGAGGAGCAGTTGGGTCGTCTGCCGGACCCGCCACCGGTCGCTAAACTCGATCACCTGGAAGGGCTTTTGGCCCGTCGCCTGGAGCGAGAACCGCTGCAGTACATCACGGGCAACGTTGAGTTTTTTCGACGACGATTCAATGTTGATCCCAGGGTACTCATTCCACGACCGGAAACAGAACAGCTGGTCGTGCAGGCGATCGAGTTTGTACGCTCGTACAGGATTGAATCACCCCGAATTGCAGATATCTGCACGGGTTCAGGCGCCATCGCAATATCGCTCGCTCTCGAATTGCCTTCGGCCATCGTTGAAGCAACCGACATTTCTGTTGGAGCCATGGAGGTAGCCAGTCAGAATGCTACCGCCCTCGGGGCTGAGATCGAACTCTACGAGGGCAACCTGTTAGAGCCTCTTAAATCCAAATTCGACGTCATCGTTTCGAACCCACCGTATATCCTCAGGGGGGCAATGGCGGATCTTCAAGTTGAAGTGACCCGGGAGCCCGCCCTGGCGCTGGACGGAGGCGAAGATGGACTCGATGTCATCAGACCGCTTTTGACAGGTATTCGTGGTGCATTGAAGCCGGAATTCAGTGCCGCCTACATCGAGATCGACCCGCCGATAGCCGACGCGGTGCTGCAGCTTGCACATCAACAATTCCCGAATGCGTCAATCTCTTTACTGGCAGATCTCGCAGGCCTGGCACGCTGTGTCGCGATCGAGTTCGGGTAGTTCCCTTTGAGAAGTTTGCACCGACCAACTCTCCTCAAGGATCCTGTATGGGCCTATCTGCCCGGTATTACAAACTGAACTGAAATCACAGAAGCCTCGAAAATGTTCGAGGCTTCTGTGTTGTTCGGCGAAATGCCAGGACTGGTGCGACTTAACGCTTGGTGTACTGCGGGGCCTTTCTGGCCCTCTTCAACCCGTACTTCTTGCTTTCTTTCATTCGGGAATCACGAGTCATGAGACCGGCTTCACGAAGGGGTTTTCGTAGATTTTCATCCATCACAACGAGAGCGCGGGCGAGTCCGTGAGCAAATGCACCCGCCTGACCGGCTCCACCGCCACCGTGAGTCCTGGCAACAACGGTCACCTTGTCGGCGAGGTTCGCCGCCCGGAGTGGTCCGACTGCTTGCCGGAGCCAGGCACCGACCGTAAAGACTTCATCGATTGGCTTGCCATTGACCGTAGAGCCACCCGGTGTGTTGTAAATCCTCACACGTGCGATGGCGGTCTTCCTACGACCTGTGCCGTAGTAGTACTGCTGCTGAGTCAACTATTTCTCTCCTGAGTCGCTTGATTTAGCGGCTGTTGTCTTTTTTGCTGTGGTTTTCTTGGCTGCTGGCTTTTTCGCAGCTGTTGCTTTCTTGGCAGCAGGTTTTTTTTCTGCGACTTTCTTCGCAGGCGCTTTTTTCGCAGTAGCCTTCTCGGCGGTGGATTTCTTAGCAGCTGTGGTTTTCTTTGCCGGAGCCTTTTTGGCAACAGGCTTACTGGGCGCAGCTTCAACAGCTTCCATTACTGCAGCGGCGATGCCCGTCTCTCCAACCGGAGCTTCGGCTTTCGCCGATACCGGTGCGGTGGCGGTTTTCTTCGCGGGAGATTTTGCCACTGCTGCGGCTGCGATTTCAGCTTTGGCCGCAGCCTTTGCTTCACGCTCTTCTCGGCGCTCTGAACCGAGCACCTGCGCGGAGTGCGGGTGCTCCGCACCAGCATAGACCTTGAGCCGCTTGAGCATTCTTCGCCCGAGTTTGTTTTTCGGCAGCATACCCTTCACGGCCATTTCGATGATCCGTTCGGGGAATTTCTCCTGTATGCGATCGTATGAGATCTCTTTTAGAGTTCCCGGATGCTGGCTGTAACGCTTGTAAATCTTTTGTTCAGCCTTGAGGCCGGTGATTTTGATTTCGGCTGCGTTTATTACCACAACGAAATCGCCTGTGAGCAGATGGGGCACATAGTCGGGCTTATGTTTGCCCATCAGGAATGTCGCCACCTGGGTTGCGAGTCGCCCCAGAACCTGACCACTGGCGTCAAGGACCTGCCAGTCGTTCACCAGTTCTGCGGCTTTCGGGTTGTATTGTTTTAGCTTGGTAACCATGATTAAACGTGAATTCCCGGAATTTTCAGCACTCTAGTTTACGCTCGGACTAACGGAAATCGGGAGTGATAGTGCTGGTAATCCACACTCACCCGTGCCGTTGTATGAAATGTTCTCCAGGTAGAGCCCATGTGCAGGCATTACGTGGGCTGCAACCCCCCGTTCATGACGATCGAGCAAGTCCTTGACCGCGTTCGTCGATGTTTTACCGGTGCCGACGCTATAAAGCACACCGGCGAGTCTGCGAATTTGCTGGTGCATAAATGCGTTGGCTGTGATCCTGAATTCGACGTTATTGCCGTTTCTCGAGACTGAGGCAGCTTCGACGTTTCGTCGAGTCGAAGCATCAGGCGGCGTCCCCGGTCCCGCAAAAGCAGCAAAATCGTGCGATCCGACCAGGCACTTGCTGGCATCGTTCATCGCCACGTCATTGAGGCTCCGTCGGACGTGCGTCACGAAATTGCGATCAACTGCGGGTTCAGACCGGGCATCATTGAACTTGTACACGTAATTGCGAGATGACGCGTCACCACGAGGATCGAACCCGTTTGGGCCATCCGGGACAATTTGTGCGCACCGAATGCGCACATCTTTTGTCATGTAGTGGTTCACCGCTTTCCTGATCTGATCCGCCTGCATGTCGGTTTCCTCATCGAAGCACCCGACCTGCCCTTTCGCGTGCACTCCCGCATCTGTTCGACTCGCAAAGTGCACTCTTATATTTTTGTTGAAGAGCCGCGCCAGGGCGCTTTCCAATTCGCCCTGAACAGTCCTCGCGTTAGCCTGGAGTTGTGAGCCGTGGAAGTCTGTTCCGTCGTACTCCACAACCAGTCCAAAACGCATCGCTCTTTACTGACCTGTTCGTTTTAGTCGACAAACTCGATCACAGCCATTTCAGCCGCATCGCCTGCACGAACACCTATACGAGTGATACGCGTGTAGCCACCGGCCCGGTCCTTATACCGGGGGCCGAGATCTTCGAAGGCCGACCTCACAACACTGCTATCAGTTATAAAGGCGGCAGCCAGTCTGCGGTCATGGAGCGTGCCATTCTTGGCGAGGGTGACCATCTTTTCGGCCATTGGTCGAATTTCTTTCGCCTTAGCAACCGTGGTCCTGATCTGGCCGTGCCGGAGCAGGTCTGTAACCATAATCCGGAACATCGCCCGTCGCGGACCAGAGGCTCTGCCGAGTCTTCGACCCGATACTTTATGCCTCACTGGTCTCGTCCTCCAGATCGTCCAAATCATCGAGATCGTCGTCTTCCGAATCGAGATCTACATCGTCTTCCGGGCTGTCCTGGGGCAGGAAGTCTCGTTCGGCAAGTTTGTCGTACAGTTCGTCGAGAGACTTCTGTCCGAAGTTTCGAATCTTCAGAAGATCGCCCTTCGGCATCTGCAGAACCTCGCCGACCCGATTGATCCCGGCGCGCTTCAGGCAGTTGAGTGTCCTGGCTGAAAGTGCCAGTGTCTCGACCAGCGTGTTGAACACCTCTGACGTGACGTTGATTTCAGAACCTGGCCTGTCTACTGGATCCGGCTCCTTATCGAGACGGGTGAACAGGAAAAATCTTTCCGACAGCAATTTTCCGGCTGACTGGACCGCATCAAGCGGCGTAATCGTCCGGTCGGTCCATACTTCAACGACCAGTCGTTCGAGATCGGATCGCTGGCCGACGCGGGTCGCCTCGACCGAGAAGTTCGCCTTGCGGACGGGCGTGTAGATCGCATCGACCGGCAGAACACCGATCGGCAGCCCGTCTTCGTGGCTTGCCGGTTCGTAACCGACGCCCTGTTCGACGTTGAATTCGACAGAGAGTCGCGCGGCAGGATTATCGAGAGTCGCGAGATGATGTTCCGGGTTGACGATCTCGAAATCGGCAGTTGCCATTATGTCGCCAGCCCGAACCTCACCCTCGCCATCGACCTCGAGACGAAGTCGACCGGGACGATTGGCGAGAGAGCGCAACCGAATACCCTTGACATTGAGCAGGAATTCGACGACCTCTTCGCGCATGTTCTTTACGGACGAGTACTCGTGGAGCACGCCGTCGATCTTGACCCAGGTAATGGCGGTTCCGGAGAGGGAATTGAGCAACGATCGTCGCAGCGGGTTGCCAATAGTGACACCCCAACCGCGTTCAAGCGGCTCTGCGACGAAACGGCCGTAGGTCTCTTCGTTTTCCTGGATTGATATTGAGAGGTCAGGGACCTCTGGAACCGGTGGTGGCAACTCTTCGTGAGGAGTAATGCCGTACATTCGTTCGAGCATCGGCGCGAACTACCTCCTGGAGTAATACTCCACTATTTGACGTGTATCGATACTGAGTTCGACGTCGTTTGGCTTTGGCAGCGTTACGACTTCGCCGATCGCTTTTTCTGAATCGACATTGAGCCAGCTCGGGACTATTGAATTAGCACCCATGCCGGCAGAAACGATCTCGAACAGTCCGGTTTCCCTGGACCTGTCGCGCCAGCTTATGCGGTCTCCCGCTTTCACCTGGTACGAAGGAATGTTCACATTTTTTCCGTTCACCCTGATGTGACCGTGACTGACGATCTGACGGGATTGTGGTCGGGAATCGGCAAATCCGAGCCGGTAGACAACGTTGTCCAATCGGGTCTCAAGCAACTGGAGCAGACGGTCGCCCGTGACACCTTCCAGTCGACTCGCTTTTTTGTAGTAGTTGAGAAATTGCCGTTCCAACACGCCATAAATTGCGCGTGCTTTCTGTTTTTCTCGCAACTGCGTACCGTATTCGGAAATCCGTCGGCGACGCTGCTGTGTCGACTTGTCACCTGGCGAGCTCTTACGTCGCTCCCACGCACATTTGCCTGAAGGACGCGAACAGAGCTTCATTCCGAAGCGTCGGCAGTTCTTGCATTTAGGTCCGGTGTACCGTGCCATCTAGTTTCCTGGTTACTCGTCTTGGCTTGTTTTCATAACTTGTTGGTGTCGACCGATACGGATAACTGTCTGGCAAAGCGCAGTACCCGATGGATGACGGTTTCTAAACTCGACGCTTCTTTGGTGGTCGACAGCCATTGTGGGGGACAGGTGTCACGTCTCTTATGGAGATGACCCGGATCCCCGCACCCTGGATTGCTCGTATTGCGGCCTCACGACCTGAACCCGGACCTTTGACCATGACGTTCACCGTTTTAAGCCCGTGTTCGATGGCCGTCCGCGCTGCCGTTTCACCGGCACGCTGAGCTGCGAAAGCTGTTGACTTTCTGGAGCCGCGGAAGCCCATGGCACCCGCGCTGCTCTGCGAAATTACGTTGCCCTGTGGGTCGGTCAACGAAATGAGCGTGTTGTTAAATGTCGCGCTGATGTAAGCCTTGCCCTGTGGGACAAATTTTTTCTCGCGCTTTCGTGTTCGCTGCCTTGGCATAGT
This sequence comes from Chloroflexota bacterium, assembly GCA_027623655.1. Classification (GTDB taxonomy): domain Bacteria; phylum Chloroflexota; class Dehalococcoidia; order Lucifugimonadales; family Lucifugimonadaceae; genus Lucifugimonas. Next base: position 56,906 of record JAQBVG010000002.1, on the reverse strand, counting down.
TCTTTCTTTATCTTGTTTTCCCTATACGACGAATTCGGTCAAAATTGGTGTCAAATAGTTCGGGTGTACCGTGCGTAAGCCTGTACTGGCCTAACCGGCCGATACCCGTTTCCTGCCGGCGACCGTCTGACGGCGACCACGCTTGGTCCGGGCGTTCGTTTTCGTTCGCTGTCCGCGCACGGGCAGACCACGGCGGTGGCGAATTCCACGGTAAGTTTGAATGTCCGTGAGCCGCCGGATGTTCAACTGGGTCTCTCTGCGAAGATCACCTTCGATCAACAGGCCACTCCTGTCGACGGCACTTCGCACTCGAGCCAGGTCCTCTTCAGATAGATCCCGAACGCGAGTAGTGTCTTCCATGCCCACGTCGTCCACGATCTTCTTCGATGTGGTCCGACCGATGCCATAGATTGACGTCAGTGCGATTTCGAGTCTCTGATTATCCGGAATATTTACGCCGGCGATGATCGCCATAAGGACGATTTCTCCTGTTGTTCGACTAGCCCTGCCGCGCTTTGAGGCGTGGGGTCAGTTTGTTGATTACGTAGACGCGGCCCTTCCGACGGACGATTTTGCTTCCGGGATGCTTTGCCTTGACCGATGCTTTTACTTTCATGATCTGACTCTGTTCGTCTCTGGTGGCGGTTACTTGAACCGGTATGTAATCCGACCCCGTGTCAGGTCGTAGGTCGACAACTCGACCAGGACCTTGTCTCCTGGCAGGATTCGGATGAAGTTCTTTCGAATCTTCCCCGAAGCATGCGCAAGAACTTCGTGTCCGTTAGGAAGTTCGATCTTGAAGAAAGCGTTAGGTAACGCCTCATTAACCAGACCTTCGACTTCGATTGCTTCCTTTTTTGCCAAATAATCTTACGTCCCTATGTGTTCTGTTCGTTGCTATTCAACTGTTAGAACCGCCGGTCCGTCCTCCGTTATCGCCACGGTGTGCTCAAAGTGGCACGAAAGCGCACCATCTTCGGTGACGACGGTCCATCCGTCATCAAGCATCCGTGTTTTCCATTTGCCAACGTTGACCATTGGCTCTATCGCAAGTACCAGACCCGGCCGCAGTACCAAACCCTGGCCGGCTGGCCCAAAGTTCGGCACCTGTGGCGGCTCGTGCAAGTTCCTGCCAATGCCGTGTCCTACATACTCTCGTACCAGTTCATAAGACTTCGGGAGCACATAGCTCTCGACGGCGTTTGAAATATCGCCTACCCGGTTACCGGGTCTGGCCGCTTCGATCCCCTTATTCAGTGACTCACGGGTGGTGTTGATCAGGTCATCCTTCGCACTTGTTGAAGAACCAGCAACCTGCGTTACCGCAAGGTCGCTGTTGTACCCGTCGACCACGGCACCGCAGTCCAGTGTCACCAAATCGCCTGACTGGACGACCCTGTCACCCGGTATTCCGTGAACAATCTCTTCATTTATCGATATACACGCTGTTGCGGGGAAACCGTAAAGTCCCAGAAATCCGGGTACCGCACCTTCCGACTCGATGGCCCGACGAGCGATGTCGTCAAGTTCACGGGTCGTAATGCCCTGCTCCAACGCTTCGAACGATTTTCGGACGGCAAACGCGACGATTCGTCCCGCCTCGCGCATAATTTCCAACTCCCGTGCCGTCTTTAACATGGCACCCGGAGCCGGTCTATCGCTCGGAGCGAAACTGGGCGTCGATTCACCGCTCAAAGAACATTCACCCCTAAGTATATCCCAATCTTGGAATTAGTTCGACGGCCTGCCGGAATTGCCTGCACCAATTGACTGAGAAAGCTTTGCAAAAACCTCGTCAGGCGTCCCGATAGCGTCAATTTCGACCACATCGCCGCGTGACCTGTAATAGTGGAGCACCGGTTCAGTGAGTTGTCGATACACGTTCATCCGGTTCGAAACAGCTTCCGGTTTGTCATCATCTCGAACTACAACTGCCCCGCCGCATCTGTCACATTTACCGGGTACTGCAGGTGGACTCGACTCCAGGTTGTACGGAGTCTGACAATCTGTGCACAGTGCCCGGCTTGAAAGACGTCGGATCAATTCATCGGTATCAACTGACATATGTACGACTTTATCGATGGGAGTACCAGCTTGCTTTAGTGCTTCGTCGAGGGCTTCCGCCTGCACGACAGTACGCGGGAAACCATCGAGCAACACCCCAGCCGGGTCGCCGATGTGGATTTGAATCATGGAGATGATATTCGAGTCGGGGACAAGATCACCCCGGTCCATGTACGACTTCGCCAGCAATCCCAGTTCTGTGCCCGATGCCACCTCGCCGCGAAGCATGTCGCCGGTCGAGAGATGGTTCATACCCGTCGACTCTGCGAGTCGGCGTGCCTGTGTGCCTTTGCCCGCGCCGGGCGGACCTAATAGAACGATGCGCATGTTCTGCAGTTCCGCTCGTTAGCGGACGAATCCCTCGTAGTTACGCATCAGGAGCTGCGATTCCAACTGTCGCATCGTATCGAGAGCAACGCCGACCATGATGAGCAAACTTGTGCTCTGGATGATCGTGGTAGCGTTTGGAAGATTCGTTACCAGCTGGGCGAGGAACGGCATGATGGCGATGAAGCCAAGGAAGAGCGCACCACCCCAGGTGATTCTCAATACGACACGCATCAGGTACACCCTGGTCGGTGGTCCGGGGCGAATTCCCGGTACGAACCCGCCATTTTTTTGCAGGTTTTCAGCAAGATTCTGCTGGTTGTGGACCACGAGTGTGTAGAAGAACGTAAATATCACGACGAGCAGGAACACAGCTATCCAGTAGATGGTGCTGGTGGGACCGAAAGAGTTCTGGAAGAAGCTGGCTACGGTGGCGATGAAACCGCCTGAACCGTCATTGAAGTAGCTGGCTATCACGGAAGGCAGGATCAGGATCGAGAACGCAAAGATTAGCGGGATCATTCCGGCTGCGTTGACGCGAAGCGGAATATGCGTCGCGCCCGATTGTCTGTACATCTGACCGCCACGGAAAACACTCCGGCCGTACTGGACAGGAATTCTCCTCTGCGCTTCAGCGAAATAAACAATGAGGTAAACGATGGCGATCGCAATAAATATCAGCATGCCGACCTGGAAAACCTGGTCGCGGAGCAGCCACAACTGGCCAACTACCTGCGGCAAAGTCGAAACGATACCGGCAAATATGATCAACGATATCCCGTTGCCGATACCCTTCTCAGTCACAAGCTCGCCCATCCAGACAAGAAGCATCGTTCCGGCTGTCATGGCAGTGAGGATTGCCAGGGTGTTCAGCGTGTCTGAACCGAGTCCGATACCGCTGATCGCGGGACCGCTGTGCGACACGAATCCGCCAGCGAACAGGTTCAGTTGGCCGTAACCCTGCAGGAAAGCGAGCGGGACAGTCAGGTAGTGAGTGTACCGATTGATGGCCTGGCGGCCGCCCTCACCTTCCTGTGAAAGGTTTTTGAGCGTGGGGATGATTGGCGTCAGTATCTGGAGAATAATCGACGCTGTGATATACGGGTAAACGCCCAGGGCGGCTATCGAAAGATTTCGAAGTGCACCGCCAGAAAACAGGTCCAGGAATCCGAGCAAGGGGTTCGCTTCGAAAGCGGCCGCAAGTGCTTCCCGATCGACACCCGGCACAGGAACGTGAGCGAAGAACCTGAAGAGGATGAGAATCCCCAGCGTGAAGAGAATTCTGAATCTTAGATCCGGAATGCGCCATGCATCTGCTGCAGCACGGAAAAGCGCAGGTACCGCAGATTCAGATGTTTGTTTGGCCTGGGTCATACTTATTCAGCCGATTCGGACTTCAAGACCTTGTCAGAATCGGGGGCGTCGATAACTACTACGCTGCCGCCAGCGGACTCTATTTTCGCTCTCGCTGATTTGCTGAAGGCGTGGGCCGAAACAGTTAACTTTTTGGTCAAATCGCCGTTACCCAGGATCTTGACTCGCTGGTCCTTCTTGTGGATCAAGCGCGCTTCTATGAGCGATTCCGGAGTTACTGCAGAGCCGCTTTTCAGCCCTTCGAGCGAGGCGATGTTCACAGCGGCAGTTTCAACCCTGAATATGTTCGTGAAGCCACGCATGTGAGGCAGCCGTTTGATAAGCGGTAGCTGTCCACCTTCAAACAGGAACGGAACGCTCCCGCGTTGTTTCTGGCCCTTGGAACCTCGACCGGAGTAGGTGCCTGTGCCGGAACCGTTACCGCGGCCTACGCGCTTGCGGTCCCTGTTGGCATTTTTGTGTGATTTGAGTTGATGAAGTCCGGGCATTGTTTCGTGTTTTTACTTAATTGCTGGTGCCGGGGCAGATCGAACCGCCCCACAACGGAAATGGCTACTTCGAGTCTTCGACTGTAACCATGTGAACGACTCTTTTGATCATTCCGCGTATTACAGGATTGTCGTCTTGAACAACTTGATGGCGGATTCTGTGGAGTCCCAGGGCCTTCAACGTGGCTCGTTGAACTGGCCTGGTGCCAATTGCGCTGCGAATTTGTGTAATGCGTAACTGTGACATGTGGTTCCTGACGTCTCTACGAAGTAGCTTCGTTTGTGGAGCCAGCAGCTACACCGAAGTTCCTGCGTCGCTCGATTGCAGCGGCCGGGTCTCTGAGTTGATCGAGTGCGGCCAGCGTAGCTTTTACGATATTGATGATGTTGGGTGAGCCGAATGTCTTTGAAAGAACATCCTTGACGCCAACTGCTTCCATCACAGCGCGAACTCCACCACCGGCGATCACGCCAGTTCCGGGAGCGGCCGGCTTCAATAGCACTCTGGCGCCCGAGAATTTCATCGTGATTTCGTGCGGAATCGTCGATCCACGGAGAGCTACGTGCCTCATCTCTTTTTTGGCGTACGACGTACCTTTGCGAACGGCGTCCGGCACTGCCCCGGCTTTGCCGAGCGCAGCACCTACGTTGCCATTACCATCGCCAACAACGACCATCGCATTAAATGTCAGGTGGCGACCACCCTTAACGACCTTGGACACTCTTCGGATTTTCACAACGCGTTCGACAAGACCCGAGTCTTCGTCCTCGCGCCTCGGGCGACGACCTCGGCGTTCACCGCCGGGCCCACCTGAGTCTCGGGAACTGCCACCAGACCCGCGACCACCCCGGCCACCGGGACCGCCAGGGCCACGACCACCGCCGGAGCCACGCCTGCCGGCAAAGCTGCGACCACCGTCACTATCTTCGTTGCCGCTGTCGCGTGAATCTTCGAAAGATCCGTTCTGAGTCGTGACCATCTAGAAGCTAAGTCCTTCTGAGCGTGCGGCATCAGCCAACGCCTTCACTCTACCGTGATATTTGTAGCCACCGCGATCAAAAACGACCCTGGTAACTCCGGCCGCCAACGCCTTCCGGGCAACCGCCTCACCAACGGCCTTTGCCGCTGCAGTTTTAGTGTCAGTGTTTTCAAGCGCCAGTGAAGCAGCCGACGCCAGCGTGTGACCGCGATCGTCATCGATAACCTGGGCATAGATGTGGCTGCTGCTGCGAAATACAGCGAGCCGAGGTCGATCGGCAACGCCGCGCACCGTTTTTCGCACGCGCCTGTGCCTGATCCACCGTTTTCGTGTGTCGTACTTCCTGTTACCCATATTTACTTACCGGAGCCTACGGCTGTCTTACCAGCTTTGCGGCGAATTACCTCATCCGAGTACTTAATACCTTTGCCTGTGTACGGATTCGGCTTTCGTAGCTTGCGTATCCGAGCAGACTGCTCGCCCACATCTTCCTTGCTAGGTCCGCTCACAACGACGAAAGTCTGACCTTCCGCAGCCAGTGTGTTGTCACCCATCGGCAAAATATCGATTGAATGCGAGTAGCCAACGTTGATCTCCAGCGCCTTGCCCTTCTGCTGGACCCGGTAACCGGTGCCAATGAGTTCAAGTCGCTTCGAAAAGCCGTCCGATACTCCGACCACCATGTTTTGCAACAGGCTGCGGGTCAGACCGTGAAGAGCGCGTTGATCTGGCTCGTCACTGGGGCGGGCCACTGTAATAACGCCGTCTTTCAGGACGATCTTCATCGTCGCTGGTAAGGTTCGTGACTGCTCACCAACTTTGCCTTTGATCGTGACCGTTGTGCCGTCGATTTTCACATCGACTCCACTCGGAACAGTTATCGGGGCTCTACCTATTCGAGACACTTTAGATCTTCTCTCGTTAATACGAATTACTAATAAGGATCACTGCGGTTCTACCAGACGTAGAAAAGCAACTCTCCACCAACGCCCTGTCGACGAGCCTGTTGACCAGTCATTACACCCTTAGATGTCGACATGAACGCGACACCGAGACCTCCGAAATACCTGGGCACTTCGTTCTTGCCAACATAAACCCTGAGACCGGGTTTGCTGACTCGCTTGAGCCCCTGGATAACAGGGGTTTTGTCTTCGTAATAGCGAAGTCGGACTTCCATGTTTTTCTCGATCGAGTCTTCTTCGCTTACTGAGAAACCTTCAATAAAACCCTCTTCGGAAAGGAGCTTCAAAAGGGAAGACTTCATCCGAGACGCTGGAACGTCGACGGACTCATGTCGCACCTGCACCGCGTTGCGGATTCTGGTGATCATGTCGGCTATAGGATCTGTTACTGGCACCTTGATCGATTCTCTTGTTAGTTAGATAACTTCTGTTACAGGCTTCCCTTGCGAATTCCGGGCAGTTCGCCCTTCAACGCAAGGTCGCGAAATTTGATTCTTGAAAGGCCAAAGAAGCGCATGTAGCCCCGGGGTCGTCCCGTTACAGCACAACGGTTGCGGAGACGGTTTTTGGAAGAACTCTTTGGCAGACTCGCCAGTTTCTGGCGGGCGCTGAACCTTTCGTCGGATGTTCGATTGATGTTGATCGAAATACCGCGCAATTCTTTGCGCTGGTCGGCGTAAGCATCCACCATCTTCTGGCGACGTTTTTCTCTTTCGATCATCGACTTTTTAGCCAATACAAATAACTCCAAACAAATTAGTAAGTGGCAACGGGTTCATCAACGTGCATGAACGGCATGCCGAGCAACTCGAGGAGTCGCCGTCCCTCTTCGTCGGTGCGTGCAGATGTGACTATGGTCACCTGCATACCTCGCATCCTGTCAATTTCATTGTAGTCAATCTCCGGGTAAGTCGACTGATCTCGCATACCCAGGGAATAGTTCCCGCGTCCGTCAAACGCTGTTCGACTGATGCCGCGGAAGTCACGTGTCCGAGGAAGGGTGATGTTCACCAAACGATCAAGGAACTGCCACATGCGCCTTCCACGAAGAGTTACCGACGTGCCGATCACCGATCCTTCACGCAATTTGAAGTTCGCAATCGATACCCTGGCACGATTTTCCGTGGGTTTCTGACCGGAAATCTTCTGAAGGTCTCCGGTAGCGGCACCTACGGCCGAGTTGCTGTCGAGAGCTTCGCCAAGTCCGATGTTCAACGTGATCTTTTCGATCGTCGGGATCTGCATCGGGTTCTTATAGCCGAACTCACGCTTTAGAACTTCGGCGACTTCGTCCCGGTAAATCTGTTTCATACGTGGGACGCGGACAGCAATTTCCGGCCGCGCAGTTTTTGTCGGTGACTTCGTCGCAGACGCGACTTTTTCACTGGCAGCTGGCGTCGCCGAAACCGCAGCGGGTTTCTCGGCCGCGGCCTTTTTCGCCGCAGGCTTCCTGGCAGCCGACTTCTTAGCCGCAGCCTTCGCCTTTACAGCGGGCTTTTTCTTGGCTACTGCTTCTTCTGTTATATTTTCGTCAGGAGCGTTTGCCACTCTTGACCACCCTAACTTTCGTCCCGTCTTCCAGGACTCTCTGACCAGTTCGACCGGCTTTACCGGTCTCTGGATCGATGAGCATTACATTTGATAGTGAAAGCGGAGCTTCGCCCAGAACAATTCCGGTCTGCGCCACTCCCGGTCGTGGCTTAATGTGGCGCGTAACCATGTTCACGCCTTCGACAACCACACGGCCTTCGTCTTTCAGGACCCTGACCACAGTGCCTCGCTTGCCTTTGTCTTTTCCGGAGATAACCAGTACCTGGTCATCCCGTTTGATTCGTGTCTGGGCCATGGTTTACAAAACCTCCGGTGCCAGCGACACAATGCGCATGAACTGCTTGTTTCGCAATTCGCGGGCTACAGGGCCAAATATTCGAGTTCCTCGAGGGTTTTGATCTTCACCGATTATCACGCATGCATTGTCATCGAATCGAATATATGAACCGTCGTTGCGTCGAACTTCTTTTGCTGTTCGAACCACGACGGCTTTCACGACCTCGTGCATCTGAACCGTGCCGCCGGGTTGTGCATCTTTTACCGCGCAGGTAATAACATCTCCGAGTGATGCGTACCGGCGCGCGCCTCCGCCGACAATGTTTATGCAGAGCACTTCTTTGGCTCCTGAATTGTCGGCGACTTTGAGTCTTGTTTCTCGCTGAATCATTTCGCTCTAGTCCTCAGACTCATCAGACTCGGTTGCGCCCGAGAGCGCAGCTTCAGAATCAATATCAGAAGGTTGAACTTCGGCGACATCGATCTTTTCGATGATGTTGACCAGCCGCCATCGCTTGGTCTTGGAAATCGGTCGTGACTGCTCTATAAGAACACGGTCGCCAACTGTCGCTGAGTTGTTTTCGTCGTGAACGACGAACTTCGATAATTTGCGCCGGGCCTTCTTATAAATTCGGTCGCGCTGCAGCCAAGAAACGCCAACCACGACGCTCTTGTCGTTCTGATCTTTCAAAACTGTGCCGGTCTGCTGTTTGCGCGCCAACCTAAGCTCCTTCACCCTTGAGGGTGGTTATCTTCGCGGTGATCTCTCGTTCACGAACCACGGTCTTTATTCGGGCAATCGTTTTTCGCGTATTCGAGAGTTCGTTTGTATTTGTCAACTGAAGCGTCGCCTTACGGAACCGCAGGTTCATCAGGGCGCGTTCTTGCTCTCCGAGCTCTTTGTCGAGTTCGGTATCGTTCATTTCTCTGACTTCGCTAATTCGCATCGTATTGTTCGCTTTTGCGAGACATTGTCGGCATCGGCCGACCTGCGTCAGGCATTCCTAAATTTCTTCGTTCCGGGATACGATTTTCGTTGGGATTGACAGTTTGTGAGCAGCACGACGAAGAGCTTCCCTGGCAGCCTCTTCTGGCACGTCGGCAATTTCGTAAAGTATTCGTCCGCGCCTGACGACAGCCACCCACTGGTCAACTGCTCCCTTTCCGCCACCCATGCGGGTTTCTGCGGGTCGGGAGCTGATGGGCTTTGAAGGAAACAATCGAATCCACATTTGCCCACCACGTTTTACATAACCCGTGATGGCACGTCTTGCGGCTTCGATCTCGCGTGCGGTAACCCAACCTGGCTCTTCCGCCTTGAGGCCGAACTCTCCGCTGACGATCGTAGATCCCTTGGTGCGAATCCCGTTCATACGACCACGGTGTTCTTTTCGAAATTTAGATCGTTTTGGCTGAAGCATAGTTAACCGGCGCCCCCGTCATCGTCACCGCCACGGGAAGACGATCCCCTGCCTCCACGTCCGCCTCCGCTGTTACCACTGCTCTGAGCTTCCTGGGTCGCTCCGAGCGCAAGGCGTGCCATTGACCGGGCTCGCAAGTTTTCCGCGGAAGGAATCATGTCTCCAGTGTAGATCCAGACCTTGATCCCAATTACGCCGAAACTGGTCTTGGCATGTGTGACTGAAAAATCGATCTGAGCTCTCAGCGTGTGGAGGGGTGTTCGCCCTTCTTTCTGCTTGTCGTTCCTGGCAATTTCGGCACCACCCAGTCGACCTGAAACGACGACTTTGATACCGAGCGCTCCCGACTGCATTGTTCGTTGCATCGAGAGTCGTACTGCACGTCGGTAAGCTACACGGCGTTCAAGTTGCTCAGCTATCGACTGCCCAACAAGAGTGGCGTCGAGTTCGGGTTGACGTATTTCCTGAATATTCAAGCGCGCCCGTTTCTCGGTGAGTTTTTCAAGGTCACCGCGAAGATCATCGACCCGCGTGCCACCCCGCCCGATGATAATCCCAGGGCGGGCAGTGTTGATCGTGACCACAAGATCCTGGGCGCCACGTTCAATTTCAACACGTGAAATAGCACCGGACTCCGCATAGCGGTCCTGGATCAGACCGCGAATTTTGTGGTCTTCCTCAGCGAGGCGACGGTAATCCGAGCCTCTGCTGGCGAACCAGTGTGCCCGCCAGTCCTGTACGCCGCCGAGTCGGAACCCGATCGGGTGTGTCTTTTGACCCATACCTAGTTCCTAACCTCGTCGACTTCTATCGTGATGTGGGATGTTGGTCTATCGAACGCTCCGACACGTCCGCGGGCCTTTGGCCTGAATCGTCGAATCCATGTCGCCTTGTCCGCAGTGACCCGGACGATCTTCAAGTCTTCCCGAGACTGAAGATCGTTGTGTTCAGCGTTCGCCGTCGCCGCATTGAGAATTTTTAGAATTTCAGCAGCTGCCGGGCTGGGCATATAGCGGAGCATCGGAATAGCTTCGCTAACCATTTTGCCCCTGACCTGATCCATAACAAGCCGCAGCTTGTAATCAGAAATACCTACATTTTTAGTTCGTGCAATTGCCATGACTAACCCGTCGTCCTATCGGATCTGCCGACGTGACTTCGGAAGGTGCGTGTCGGCGCGAATTCACCGAGTCTGTGACCAACCATATTCTCTGTAATAAGGATCGGCATGAATCGACGCCCGTCGTGAACGCCGATGGTGAGACTAACCATTTCCGGCATGATCATCGAGGCACGCGCCCACGTCCGGATCACACTTCGTGAACCGACCGCCTGGATCGCGTTTACCTTTTTCATCAGCTTTGGATCCACGTACGGACCCTTTTTGATTGATCTGGACATCTGTTGCTCGTAACGACTGCCAACTACCTAACGGTCTCTAGCGGTCATACCTCCGCCTGAGAATAAATTTGTTCGTGCTCTTGTTGCGACGTGTGCGCTTGCCGAGTGCTGGCTTACCCCATGGGGTTTTAGGCCCAGGCATTCCAATTCCGGCTCGGCCTTCACCACCACCATGTGGATGCGCATTCGGGCTCATTGCCGACCCTCGGACTGTCGGGCGCCGACCACGATGACGACTACGTCCTGCTTTGCCCAGTTTCTCATTCTTGTGGTCGAGGTTTGAGACCTGGCCGACAGTAGCAAGACAGTCACTGAGCAAACGGCGCATCTCGCCCGACGGCAGTCGCACGAGCGTGTACCCACCTTCATGGGCCATCACCTGCGCGACGGCACCGGCGCTCTTCACCATCTGACCACCCTTGCCGGGGGTGACTTCAACGTTATGAATCGGTGTGCCTGTTGGTAGCGATCCAAGCGACCGACTGTTACCGGTAGTGACAGAGGTCTCATCGCCACTCTGAACTGCGTCACCGACAGCGATACCGTTCGGCGAAACAATGTATCGCTTCGTTCCATCCTCATATTGCACCAGAGCGATACGGGCAGTCCGATTTGGATCGTATTCGACCGACATAATGGTGGCTGCGCCGGACTTGTCGCGCTTGAAATCGACGATTCGGTATCGGCGCTTGTGTCCACCACCCTGGTGACGGGTTGTAACCTTCCCGTGGTTGTTTCGTCCGCCCTTGTTTGAAAGAGGGGCGAGCAGAGACTTTTCGGGTTTGCCTTTAGTAATGTCCTTGAAGTCGTCCGCGATTGTGTCGCGACGTCCAGGGGATGTTGGCTTATATTGCTTCAGGCCCATCGGTTAGGCTCCCTCAAACAACTGGATTGTGTCGCCCGCGGCCAGTGCCACGACGGCTTTCTTCCAATCAGGCTGTTTCGTCGGCCGACGGCCGTATCGCTTCATTTTGCCCGTCACGTTCATCGTGTTTACGTTGACTACCTTAACGTTGAATGCCCACTCGACGGCGCGGGCAATATCGTGTTTGCTCGCGCTTGATTCGACTTCAAATACATAACGCCCGGACTCGCCAAGCAGTGTGGTCTTCTCAGTCACAATCGGTCGCTTCAGCACGCTTGCACGATTCATTACTTCACACCCCCGTCAGATCCCCAGAGTCCATCGATGGCCGCGACAGCTTCCTGGGTGATCACGAGGTTGGAAGCCGTGGCCGCTTCCAGCGGGTTCATCAACGAAGCCGACTGGACGTACACACCGGGCAGGTTTCCGGCCGATTTAATCACATTATGATCCGTGGCACCTGTAACGATAAGTGTCCGGCCCTTGAGGTTGAGCGCGGTCACGATGTCCCGAATGATGCTGCTCTTGGGAGCATCGAGTTTGAGTACATCAAGAATTATCAGGCTGTCCTCTCGAACCTTGTCAGACAGGGCGACGCGTAGCGCCTGTCGGCGCATTTTTTTCGGCAATCGCTGACGGTAGCTTCGAGGGTGCGGACCGTGAGAAACAGCACCACCCTTTCTAAGCGGAGACCGTTTGCTACCCTGCCTGGCTGCGCCTCCACCCTTTTGTGGTCTGGTCTTGCGCGTGGAGAAGCTCACGTCGGAACGTGTCTGGGTGTCCTGCGTGCCGCTTCGTTTATTGGCCTGTTGTGCCACTACTGCCTGATGCAGCAGCGGGTCATTGCTGGGCGCGCCCCAGACTCGGTCGCTTGCAGAGACCGATCCGACGACGTTGCCATTGTTGTCTTTTACTTGCAGATCCATTACTTGCTCTGCTTCTCGATTCGAACAATGCCGTTCTTGGCGCCGGGAATGGAGCCACGAACAAGCACTACATTTTTTTCAGTATCGGTCGCGACGACCTTGAGGCCTTTGACCGTGACTCGATCCACACCATAGTGACCGCTCATCTTCGTCCCGGGCCAGACGCGCCCGGGGGACGTGCCTGCACCGATCGAACCAGGTGAACGGTAGCGATCGGACTGACCGTGACTCTTTGGACCGCCGTGGAAATTCCACCGCCTGATGACACCTGAAAATCCGTGGCCCTTGGATGAACCGATCACCTGGATCGGTTCACCAACTGCAAATACATTCGCCTTCAGTTCCTGACCCACTTCAAACTCGGAAAGATCGCCCACTCCAAATTCCTGCAGGTACTCGAACTTACGGCCCGAACGACTCTGATGCCCGGCATCGGGCGAACTTAGTTTCCTGGCTGCACTGAATCCGATCTGAACGGCTTCGTAGCCATCGCGCGCTTTTGTCTTCACCTGTGTGACGACACATGGCCCGACCTCGACCGCCGTAACCGATTCTGCAGTTCCGTCCTCGTGGTAGTAGGTTGTCATTCCGATCTTTCGACCGAGAAGTCCAGCGATAGTCATTTCGTTATCTTGTTTACTCTGCTAACCGATTGCCCTACAGCTTGATCGCGATATCGACGCCTGCAGGGACGTTGAGGCGGGTAAGCGAATCGATTGTCTTCGAACTTGGCTCGAGAATATCGATCAGCCGTTTATGAACACGCAGTTCAAAGTACTCGCGTGAATCTTTATGTACGTGCGGTCCGCGTATTACCGCGAATCGACGTATCGATGTCGGCAGCGGGACCGGCCCCGATGTCTGCGCTCCCGTTCGTTCAGCTGTTTCCATAATTTGCTGAGCTGATATATCTAGAACCCGGTGATCGAACGCCTTTAGGACGATCCGGATTTTCTGTCCTGGCATTCCTTAGTTCCCTGTCACTTTCTCTGCAACATTTTTCGGCACTGCCGAGTAATGGTCCAACTCCATCGAGAAGCTGGCACGACCGGTGGTCAACGATCGAACATGGGTGGCGTACTGGAAGGTTTCCGCAAGTGGGATGAATGCGCTAATTACCTGCACATCACCTCGCGCCTCCATGTTCTGAACCTGGGATCGTCGAGAATTCAAATCTCCGAGTACGTCGCCCAGGTATTCAGCGGGGGTCACGACCTCAATATTCATTATCGGTTCAAGTAGAGCGGGCTTACCCTTGCTCATGGCCGCTTTGAACGCCATGGAGGCGGCTACTTTGAACGCCATTTCCGAGGAGTCGACTTCGTGGTACGAACCGTCGACGAGCACCGCTTTCAGATCGACGACAGGGTAACCGGCGAGTACGCCCGACCGGGCGGCCTCACGGAATCCCTGCTCGATTGGCTTGAAATACTCCTTCGGCAACGTCGAACCGGTAATTGCTGACTCAAATTGCAGTCCGCCACCCGGCTCAAGAGGCTCAAGTCTGAGCGTGCAGTCACCGAACTGTCCGTGACCACCGGTCTGCCGAACAAGTTTGCCCTGTGCCGTAGCAATGGCAGTTACAGTTTCTCGGTAAGCGACACGCGGGGCACCAACCGTAGCTTCAACACCGAATTCTCGACGCATCCTCTCGACAATGACATCCAGATGGAGTTCACCCATCCCGGCAAGAATCACCTGGCCGCTTTCGTCATCGCTTGAGACGACAAGCGTCGGATCTTCGTCAGCAAGACGGAGAAGAGCAGTCGACATCTTTTCCTGATCGCTTCGAGTCTTGGGCTCAACTGCGACTGAAAGGACTGGTTCCGGGAATGAAATTTTTTCCAGTGAGATCTGGTGATCCTGCGAACAGAGTGTTTGCCCGGTGACGGTGTCCTTCAGGCCAATCGCAGCGACGATCTCGCCGGGCCCCGCACTTTTCTTCTCTTCGCGAGAATCTGCGTGCATTACCATCAACCGACCCACACGCTCACGAGACCGTGTGGCCGAGTTATAGACATTAGTACCCGCTTCGAGCACCCCGGAGTAAACCCGGAGGTAGACCAGACGGCCGACATGTTGATCCGTGACCACCTTGAATGCAAGGGCCGACAACGGGTCGTCCGGCGACGGCATCCGCTCTAATTTGATCGACTCATCGTTAGGGTCAATGCCCCTGATAGCGTCCACATCGAGTGGCGATGGCAGGTAGTCGATCACAGCATCGAGCAATGGGTGGATACCGCGGTGTCGCAGAGCCGACCCGACACAGACCGGGAAGATCTTGAGAGCGATTGTCGCCCTTCGCAGGGCGGCTTTGAGTTCCTGATCAGAGATTTCTTCTTCCTCGAGGAACTTCAACATTAAGTCGTCGTCGGTCTCGGCGACCTTTTCGACGAGGTGTAATCGAGCGGCGGTAGCTGCATCCTTGTATTCGGCAGGGATGTCGGTGATCTGGTGCTCGATTGCTTCAGGCGTTTCGTACGAATACGCCTTCTGGGCAACGAGGTCGATGAGGCCATGGAACTCCGACTCGGCACCCATGGGTATCTGGATTGGGACCGCGTTAGCACCGAGACGCTCATGCACCGTTCGCACGGCATAGTCGAAATCAGCGCCAAGTCGGTCCATTTTGTTCACAAAAATGAGTCGCGGGACCTTGTAAGTGTCGGCCTGGCGCCAGACTGTCTCCGACTGAGGTTGAACACCTGAAACCGATTCGAGAACGACCACGCCACCGTCGAGGACTCGAAGGCTACGTTCTACTTCGGCCGTGAAATCAACGTGACCGGGGGTGTCGATAATGTTGACCTGGTGACCGGCCCACTTGACGTTCGTGGCAGCGGATCCAATGGTTATCCCGCGCTCGCGCTCGAGCGACATGAAGTCCATTACGGTCGTGCCCTCGTCGATATTGCCGATCTTGTAAGTCTCGCCAGTGAAAAACAACACGCGTTCAGTCACTGTGGTCTTACCGGCGTCGATGTGGGCTATAAAGCCTATGTTCCGAACCTTTTTCAGGTCGGTTTTCTTTTCGGAAATTGTGGTCATTCCAGTTGCCATTCATTCCGTCCCCGTGAGTCCATCATCGGGGCGGTTTTGCGGCTAATTTAATTGAGTAGTTCCCTACCAGCGGTAGTGGACAAAAGCCCTGTTCGCTTCAGCCATCCTGTGAAGGTCTTCCCGTCTCCTCACCGCGACGCCGCCACCGCGAGAGGCCTCGAGCAGTTCCGCATAAAGCCTGTCGGCTATTGGCCTGCCCGAACGCTCACGCGCAGCGGTAATGAGCCACCGCTGCGCGAGTGCACCCCGACGTTCGGGACGCACTTCAACCGGCACCTGATATGTTGCTCCACCTACTCGGCGGGGCTTCACTTCGAGTGCAGGCATTGCGTTTCGTACTGCCTGTTCGAAAACTTCCAAGCCAGACCTGTTGGTTTCCTTTGCAAGCATGTCGAGGGCGTCATACGTCGCACGCTGAGCGACCGACTTCTTACCACCGACCATTAATCGGTTTATGAAGCGAGTCAACTCGACACTCCCGTACTGTGGGTCCGGGGCTATGTGCCTGCGATGCGCGCGACGCCTGCGTGACATTTCTTCTGTTCTTTACTTTCGCTAATTCGTTCTGGAAATTCTTCGCTGGCAAGCAGCCCCACTGGCAAACATAACCGCCTATCCGATTTCCAGAGAGGCGGCGGTTTGTACCAGGACTGTTTAGCTAGCTCTTTGTCGTACCGTACTTACTTCGCCCGCGTTTTCGATCTTCCACGCCAGCTGTATCCAGCGTTCCGCGCACTATGTGATATCGAACGCCAGGAAGATCTGGAACTTTTCCGCCACGTATCAGCACGACGGAGTGCTCCTGCAGATTGTGGCCCTCACCTGGAATGTAAGCCGTAACTTCCATCCCGTTGCTCAAACGTACTCGCGCTACTTTGCGAAGAGCCGAGTTCGGCTTCTTCGGGGTGACAGTTCGAACCTGAAGGCACACTCCGCGCTTCTGCGGGCTGCCTTTCTTAAGCTCTACCAGCTTGCTGCCAAAGGTATTAAACGAGAAACGAAGCGCAGGCGTTTTAGGCTTGCGCCGCTTCTGTTTACGCGAATTGCGCACGAGTTGATTAATCGTGGGCAAAATTTACTCCAAAAAATAGGCCACAATAAGCCGTGCCCAACCCATTTGGATCAGGCCACGAAGGGTAAGTATACGAATGGGTACGCCGGCAAGTCAACGCGAAAGCTCCGCTCTTTTCAGCGTGTCGCAATCTGGACTGCGCCAGAATCGCAAATGGTTGTGAAATTCGCCACAAACCAATAACCTTGAGTGCTTCGTGTGCGTACACGGCGGTAGCCGATCGCATGTGAAGGTCGGTGAGCCCAGCGTAGCGGCGTGATCGGTACGCCGATGAGTTCAGGTGTCATCAATTGAGTTCGATAGCGCTACTGGGATTCGGAGATGCTGAATCGGAACGCCTGCGGGCGGCTGTAGGCGCGCTCAATTCATCGCTTCAGTTAATAAAGTTCACCTCCGAAACGAGCAAGGACGAACTGGCTTCAAGCGTCGAAGGTGCTCTGGTCTGGGCGACCGGAGTAGGCCTAGGCGGGCCATCTGGCCTGGTCCATGCAGTAGCTGATGCCGGTGTACCGGTCGTTGTCATACTGCCGGTCACCTCTCTGGAGGGAATTAGCGCGACGAGGGAGGATATCGAGCTCTGCTTCCTTCCCTGTAGCGCTGAAGAGGTCGTGCTGCGCTTGAAGCTCGCAATGTCGATGCACACACCGGTGGAAGCGCAAAACACTATAGTCCACGGCGAATTGACGATCGATTGTGATCGATACGAGGTGACATTACGGAACCGCAAAGTCGATCTGACATACAAGGAGTATGAACTGCTGAAGTACCTGGCCTCGAATCCCAATCGCGTATTCAGCAGGGAATCACTGTTGCGAAGCGTGTGGGAGTACGACTACTTCGGCGGGACCCGGACAGTCGACGTTCATATTCGGCGACTACGGAGCAAGATCGACGACGTTACCCATCATTTCATCGAAACCCAGTGGAACGTTGGCTATCGCTTTCGCTCACCTGCAGCGAATCAGTGAACGTACGAAAATTCAGCCAATCCGGAACTGTGAGGACTAAACAACCAACTATTGAAACATTTCTGTAAAAGGTAGCGCGCGTATAGCGCACGCACGAGAGCAAAATAGTTGATCCACTCTTTTTATCGAATAGTTGCAGGAGACCCAGAGATAATCCCGGGCTTCACTCACAAATTAGATTGTTTACAATCGGAAAACATTTTCAAATACTCCCCCATCGACCAGTGACCACGTCGAAGGGGAGGTCGGTGCGAGCGACCGCGCGCCAATTACTGCGTTAGCCAGTTCAACCATGACCCAAACTGCCGAAAACATACGTCCGGGAATAGACGAAGAGGCGATTAAATACGTCCTGTTCTCGGCGCGCGAGCATGACGTGAAATTCATCAGGCTGTGGTTCACCGACATCCTTGGCACACTGAAAGGATTCGCAATTACGGTTGACGAACTCGAAGGTGTACTTCGGAACGGAGCCAGCTTCGACGGTGCTTCAGTCGAGGGATTGACCAGGGCCGATGAGACAGACATGGTCGCCATGCCGGACCCGTCCACGTTCCAGGTTTTGCCATGGCGCCCGAGCAAAAACGCGGTCGCCAGGCTATTTTGCGATATTGAAACGGTGTCGGGTGATAAATCGGTCACCGACGGAAGGCAGGTCCTCCGCCGAAATATCGCACGAGCCTACGAAATGGGCCTTACGTTCTACGTCGCACCCGAAATCGAGTACTACTGCGGAGTGAACGGTCCAGACCGTGAGGTTAACCAGGACAAGGGTGGATACTTCGACCAGACGTCTGTCGACGGCACAGGTGCCGATCTCCGTCGAGACATAGTGTTGACCCTCGAGCAAATGGGCATACCCGTAAAGCACAGCCACCATGAAGTGGGGAGCGGTCAACACGAAATTGACCTCCGCCACACGAACGCTCTAACAATGGCCGATTCGGTGATCACATTCAAGGTGATCGCAAAAGAGCTGGCTGCCGCCGACGGAGGGTACGCGACGTTCATGCCCCGGCCGTTCGGTGACCGCCACGGCTCCGGAATGCACACGCACATGTCGCTTTTCAGAGGCGACGACAATGCCTTTTTCGATGCCGACGCCGATCTCAATCTTTCCGAAATTGGTCGACAATTTATTGCCGGTTTGATGCGTCACGCCGCCGAAATCTGTGTCGTGACTAACCAGTGGGTCAATTCCTACAAACGGTTGTTGCCGGGTCTTGAGGCACCGATATTTGCTTCATGGACAACCGGTAATTTCGGCGACCTCATCAGGGTGCCGACGTATCGGCCGGGACGCGAGGAAAGCATACGTGTCGAATACCGTGCGCCAGACCCAGCGGCAAACCCCTACCTGTTGTTCTCGGTCCTGCTGGCTGCTGGTCTCGACGGAATCGAGAAAAACATGCCACTACCAGAGCCTCTTGAGGCAGATGTTTATCGGATGTCCGATTCCGAACTGAACGATCGTGGCGTGGTCCGCCTGCCAAGATCGCTGGAGGAAGCCATACGCCTGGCGGAGGACAGCGACTTACTTGAGCACGCCCTTGGGCCGATCGTGAAAGAAAACTTCCTCGCAAACAAACGACTTGAGTGGCAGCAATTTAGCAATACAGTGACCGACTACGAAGTTGAGAAGTACCGAAACCTGTAAGGTCGGTATCCCAGCTTGACCGATAGAATCTTTGCGCCAGGAAAAACATGACCGAAGTCCGGAATATTTTTAATCAGCTACCTGAGACGACGCTGCCCGATTTTACAGACATTGGTGAACGCGGGTTGTACGTCCCTGAGCTGGAGCGCGACGCGTGTGGCGTCGGAATGGTCGCCAATATCACTGGTGAGCGATCCCGCAAGATCATCGATCAGGCGCTTGAGGTGTTGGTCAACCTCGGTCACCGCGGAGCCGCCGGGGCAGACCCCCTGACCGGAGACGGTGCGGGTATCACCATTCAAATGCCCGACAGGTTCATAAATTCGGTGGCGCAGGAGGCAGGAATTAACCTCCCTGAAGCGGGTCGTTACGGCGTTGCAATGTGTTTCCTTCCAAACGACCAGTCGCTAAACATGGCCGCTCGCACCGCGCTGGAATCGGCAAGCATTGACAACGGCATGAAGGTCCTGGGTTGGCGTGATGTACCAGTCGACCCTGCCGCAATTGGAGTCACTGCCCGCGCGATCATGCCGGAGTTTGCCCAGCTATTTGTTGTGGCGCCGGACGGTCTTGAGGGCGATGATCTGGAGCGCCGCCTGTACCTCGCACGAAAGACTGCCGAGAAGCAGTTGTTAAACGCCGAGCAGGACCCGGAAACCCGGAAGACGTTGCTTCGCGAGTTCTATGTCTGCTCGTGGTCATCACGCACCCTCATCTACAAGGGCATGCTCCTTACCGATCAACTTG
The DNA here is from genome assembly GCA_027623655.1 of Chloroflexota bacterium. GTDB lineage: Bacteria > Chloroflexota > Dehalococcoidia > Lucifugimonadales > Lucifugimonadaceae > Lucifugimonas. Next base: position 36,764 of record JAQBVG010000002.1, on the reverse strand, counting down.
GTAAGTTCTTCATCGATCTGCAGGATCCGAGGATGGTCAGTGCGTTCGGCCTGGTCCACTCCCGGTTCTCGACGAACACGCTCGGCTCATGGAAATTGGCCCATCCTTACCGGATGCTGGCCCACAACGGTGAAATCAATACCGTCAGGGGCAACCGCAACTGGATGCAGGCGAGAGAGCGGACGCTCCAATCGCCGTTGTTCGGCGACAGGATCTCCCGGCTGACTCCGATCTGTGAAGCAGACAACCCATCAGACACCGCCTCGCTCGATAACGTGTTCGAGCTTCTTCGCATGACCGGCCGTTCAGTCGAACACACCGCGGCAATGCTGCTGCCCGCCGCCTGGTTTGGACACGAGTCGATGCCACAGAAGGTGAAGGATTTCTACGAGTACCACGGCAACATCATGGAGCCGTGGGACGGCCCTGCAATGATCGTGTTCACCGATGGCGACGCGGTTGGCGCCGTTCTCGACAGGAACGGTCTGCGACCGTTCCGCTACTGGGTCACGAACGACGATCTACTGGTGATGGCATCCGAATCTGGCGTGCTGAACATTGATCCCAAAGACATCAAATATCGTTCGCGCCTCGAACCGGGCCGTATGTTCCTGATCGATTTCAAGCAACAGCGTATCGTCGAGCCAGACGAAGTCATCGATCGGATTTCAAGCCAGCATCCTTACGGCGAATGGCTTGAGGAGAATCGTGAAACGATCGAATCTCTGCCAGAAGCCGAAAATGTTCCTGGAACAGACATCAAAACCCTTGTCAGTCGGCAAATGGCATTCGGTTATTCCCGTGAAGATCTGAGCTTGTTGATCCGTCCGATGTCTATCACGGCGCACCAGCCCCAGGGCTCGATGGGCAATGACGCGCCTCTGGCCGTCCTCTCTGACAAGCCACAAACCCTGTTCGCTTATTTCAAGCAGGCGTTCGCACAGGTTTCGAACCCTCCCCTGGACGCGATTCGCGAGCAGTTGGTAACGCAGCGCGCCGTACCCGCAGGCCGCAGAACGAACATCTTCGAAACAACACCGTTGCATTGTCGGACGCTTCGCATCGACCATCCGGTACTGCGAAACGCTGAGTTGGCAAAAATAAAGGCATCGACCCGTCCGGGAGTCAAAGCAAAGACGATCTCGACACTGTTCCCGGTATCCGGCGGAACAGACGCACTAAATGTGGCACTCGACCGAATCCGGGCAGAGGCCAGCAGCGCCATCGAAGATGGTTACACTCTGCTGATCCTTTCCGACCGCGGTGTCGATCCTGAGCACGCGTTCATACCCTCGCTGCTCGCAACCGGTGCGGTGCATCACCACCTGATTCGTGAAAGGACCCGTGCAGAGGCCGACATCATCGTCGAGTCGGGTGAACCACGGGAAGTCCACCATTTTGCAACTCTTTTCGGCTACGGCGCATCGGCGGTAAATCCGTACCTCGCGATGGAAACCATCGTGGGTTTGCGGTTACGGCCGACCGCTGAAGAGAGAATTCCCGGGCAGGACAGGGCTGAAGAGAACTTCCGTGAAGCCATCGAAGAAGGCGTCGTTAAGACGATGGCCAAAATGGGAATTTCAACCCTTCAGGGCTATATCGGCGCCCAGATATTTGAAGCGCTCGGACTCTCAAAAGAGCTCGTCAACGAGTTCTTCACATGGACCGTCTCGCGCATCAGCGGGATTGGCACAGAAGAAATCGCTCTTGATGTACTGGCGAACCATTCGCGCGCTTACTCCCCTGACAGCATCCCCTCCAACCTGAAACTCGATCTCGGTGGTCTGTACCTCTGGAGAGCGACCGGCGAACGACATATGTGGAATCCGGACACGATCGCGTTTTTACAGGACGCAGTCACCCGGAACGATCCAGAGGTGTTCAAGCAGTTTGAGTCCGCCTCGGACGAAGAAGGTGAAGAGCACGTCACGATCCGCAACATGCTGGAGCCGATCTTCGGTGATCCCATCCCCCTCGACGAAGTGGAACCCGCCTCGGTGATCGCAGAGCGGTTTGCCACGGGCGCGATTTCGCTTGGGTCAATCAGCCGCGAGGCCCACGAGACACTGGCCATCGCGACGAACCGTATAAATGCTCGGTCGAACACCGGCGAGGGCGGGGAGGATCCGGTTCGGTTCTCACCAGACGCAAACGGCGATTCACGTTCAAGCGCCGTCAAACAGGTGGCATCTGGTCGATTCGGTGTGACGACCAACTATCTGGTCAACGCCAGAGATCTCCAGATCAAGATGGCGCAGGGTGCGAAACCCGGTGAAGGCGGTGAAATCCCGGGTCGGAAGATTTCGGACTACATCGCATACATAAGGAAGACGACACCCGGCGTGGAGTTGATTTCGCCACCGCCGCATCACGATATCTACTCGATCGAGGACCTTGCACAACTTATTCACGACCTGAAAAGCGTGAATCCCGATTCACGCGTCCACGTCAAGCTTGTGTCAGCTGCCGGTGTCGGAATCATCGCGGCTGGAGTGGCCAAGGGTAAGGGCGATGTAGTTCTGATTTCTGGCGATTCTGGCGGTACTGGCGCTTCGCCGCTAAGTTCGATTCGCCATGCCGGGCTGCCATGGGAACTTGGTGTGGCTGAAACTCAGCAGGTCCTCGTTGCAAATGGGCTGCGAGACCGGATCGTGGTGCAGACCGACGGCCAGATGAAGACATCGCGAGACGTCCTGATGGCGGCTTTGTTGGGAGCCGAGGAGTGGGGTATCGCCACAGGTGCACTGATCTCGATGGGTTGCATCATGTTACGCAAATGCCACCTGAACACCTGCTCGGTTGGTGTCGCTACTCAAGACCCTGAGCTACGCAAAAAGTTTGCCGGTACCCCCGATGCCGTTGTCAACTACTTCATGTTCCTCGCCGAAGGTCTGCGCGAACACATGGCAAAGATGGGATTCCGCACGGTCAACGAAATGATCGGTCGTGTCGACAGGCTGAAGGTCCGCGACGATATCAACCACTGGAAGGCGAAAACTCTCAACCTTTCCCCGATCATCATGAAACCGGACGTGCTGCCGAGCGACCACGCCTACCAGCAGATACTGCAGGATCACGGTCTGAACAAGTCATTAGACAACCGGTTGATCGAGCTGGCACGGCCCGCAATTGAAGAAGGCAAGACCGTAAATCAGACTCTGCAGGTTAAAAATACCAACCGCACGGTCGGCGCCACGTTGAGCGGAATAATCGCAAAGAAACACGGTGAAGAGGGTCTCCTCAACGGTGCTATCAACTTCACATTCCAGGGATCGGCCGGGCAGAGTTTCGGTGCCTGGGCTGTCAAAGGTATTACCTTCAAAATCGAAGGTGATGCCAACGACTACTTCGGAAAGGGCCTTTCCGGAGGTCGGCTCATAATTACACCACCAGCGAACAGTTCATACGATGCTGAAGATAACATCATTATCGGTAACGTCGCCCTGTACGGTTCGACAGGCGGAGAGGCGTATGTGAACGGACTCGCCGGAGAACGATTTGCGGTTCGTAACTCGGCAGCTCATGCAGTCGTCGAGGGGGTCGGCGATCACGGTTGCGAGTACATGACGGGCGGTCGTGTTGCAGTTCTGGGTAAAACGGGTCGAAACTTTGGAGCAGGCATGAGCGGTGGAGTGGCCTACGTTATCGATGTAGATGGATCGTTCAACTCCAGGTTTAACCGCGCGATTGCGGACCTTCTCGACGTAGTACCCGGTTCCGATGACGACCGTGAACTCAGGAGCATGATCCAGAATCACTTCGAATACACGGATAGCAAGCTTGCGGCACGGCTGCTTGCCGACTGGTCGACCTCGGTAAAGCAGTTTAAAAAAGTACTCCCACGAGACTACGCTCGGGTGCTACGTGGACAGGCAGCCAGGTCGGCGGCAAATGGTGTTGGCGGCAATTTGGACGGAACACCTGGCACCAGGGAAGAGGTTGGCAGTCGTGGGTAAAGTAACTGGGTTCATGGAGGCTGGTCGTCGCACACCACCGCGCCGTGGCAAGGCCGAACGAATTAACGACTGGTCAGAGGTCTATCTGGCGTGGAATGATTCTGACGCTCGTCGACAGGCGAGTCGCTGTATGGATTGCGGTGTACCGTTTTGTAACGGAGGTTGCCCACTGGGGAACTTGATTCCCGAGTTCAATGATTTCGTCTATCACGGCAACTGGGAGGAGGCGATCCATCGTCTTCACGCGACTAACAATTTTCCAGAATTCACTGGTCGGGTTTGCCCTGCCCCATGTGAATCGTCCTGCACCCTGTCGATCAATTCAGATCCTGTAACGATCGAAATGATCGAAAAAGCCATTGCCGATCGCGGCTGGAAAGAAGGATGGATCAAACCCGAGCCTGCAGCTCAAAAAACTGGAAAGAAAGTTGCGGTTGTGGGGTCGGGACCGGCCGGGTTGGCCGCCGCGCAACAACTGGCACGCGCAGGACACACCGTGACCGTTTTTGAACGAAACGAATTCATCGGTGGACTGCTCGCGCTGGGCATCCCTGAATTCAAGCTCGAGAAGAGTGTCGTCGAGCGGCGTGCGAATCAGTTGCGCGACGAGGGTGTCGTGTTCCGCGTGAACACAAATGTCGGGGTCGACATTACCCACGAAGAGCTTCACGCGGAGTTCGACGCAATCTGTCTTTCAGGTGGGTCCACTGTGCCCCGAGATTTGCCGGTGGAAGGCCGTGACCTGAAGGGTGTGTACTTCGCTATGGAATTCCTGACACAGCAGAACCGCAAACTGCGCGGGCAGGAGTTCCCTCCGGAGGAAAACATCGATGTCGTGAACAAGAACGTCGTAATAATCGGTGGCGGTGACACGGGAGCAGATTGCCTGGGCACCACGCACCGCCAGGGCGCAAGTAGCGTGATCCAGATGGAAATCATGCCTCGCCCCCAGGAAACAAGAACGGAGGCAAATCCGTGGCCTCAGTGGCCGACGATCTTCAGGACGTCAAGCGCGCACGAGGAAGGTGGTTTCCGGGATTTCAACGTGGTCACCAAACGGTTTGTCGGCGACGATAAGGGGAATCTAACTAGGATGGACTGCGCGAGGGTTGAGTGGATCCGGGATGATGAGACAGGGAGGTTCAGCATGAACGAAGTCCCTGGAAGCGAGTTCACAATCGAGGCAGACGCAGTGTTTCTTGCGATGGGATTCCTCCACCCCCAACATGATGGTCTGCTCGATGCGCTAGACGTAAATTACGACGCTCAGGGCAACGTGGCTGCCAACGGTAAAATGATGACCAACGTCGACAAAGTTTTCGCTTGCGGCGACATGCAGCGGGGTCAGTCGCTGGTGGTGCACGCGATCGCCAGTGGTCGTCGCTGCGCGCGTCAGATCGACATCTTTTTGATGGGCAGTTCACAACTACCGACAGTTAGCGGCTACGCTCGACCTCCGATCATGGCGCTCGCAGGGAAAAACGACGGCGACCAGTCTCGACGATAGAATCGAATCACAATGACTTTCGATCCCGTCGCTTCAGGTTCGACAAAAAAACTGCGTGTCGCCGCCGCACAGATAAACACGACGGTTGGAGATATCGACGGAAACGCCCTTCTGATCGAGGAATGGATTTCGCTCGCGCTTGGCCAGGGCGCGGATCTCGTTGCGTTCCCCGAGTTGACGATCACCGGTTATCCACCTGAGGACCTCGTACTCTACGACAACTTCATCACGGCAAACAGGGCAGCACTGGGTCGGATAGCCGCATCGGTGGGTGAGATCGTCGCAGTGGTCGGTTTTGTCGACTCGCGCAACGGCAAGCTGTACAACGCCGCGGCGGTGCTCCACAGGGGCAAAATTGTCACCACTTACCGAAAGATTCATCTTCCAAATTACGGCGTGTTCGATGAGCGTCGGTACTTCTCAACAGGTGACGCTTGCCCGGTCCTGACAATCCGCGGGATCAAGGTTGGGGTCAACATCTGTGAGGACATCTGGGAGCCGCTCGGACCTTCAGAAGTCCAACGTGCCGCAGGTGCCGACATAATCGTCAATCTGAACGCTTCACCTTACGAGTCGGGCAAGCAGGGCCACCGTGTCGATATCGTCACCGACCTATCCCGACGAAACAGGGTTTTTACGCTCTACACCAACCAGGTCGGAGGCCAGGACGAGCTCGTTTTCGATGGCGGCAGTATGCTGGCGGGCCCGGACGGCGAGCTGATCGGCACCGCTGCACGATTCGAGGAAGCACTTCTGGTAGCCGATATTGATATCGTTCGCCTGGAAAAATTGCGTGACCGGCACCAGGCTTACGCCGTTCCGCAGGATGAGCTCGATTCCATCGGACAGCCCTCGGAATATGCACTCGATGTGAAGGTTCGGGAACACCTCCCACAACTCTCCGGGCTTTCGATCCATCGACTGGACAGACTGGAAGCCGTGTATCGAGCACTCATGCTGGGAACTCGTGACTATGTAAGAAAGACAGGATTCGAAAAGGTAGCGATCGCTGTTTCTGGCGGGATCGATTCGGCGCTGGTCACCGCGATTGCTTCGGACGCGATCGGTCCTGAAAACGTTGTCGGTATATCTCTGCCTTCTCGTTACTCGTCGGAAGGCAGCCTTCTCGACGCCAGAGAGCTCTGTTCTCGTCTTGGCGTCGAGCTGTGGCGAATACCGATTGAGCCCGGTCATGCCGCCTTCGAAGAAATGCTCAGCGAGGTGTTCGAAGGCACTGAACCCGGAGTGGCCGAAGAGAACACGCAGTCACGAATTCGAGGAAACCTGATGATGTCAGTCGCCAACAAGTTTGGCTGGCTGGTCCTGACAACCGGAAACAAGTCCGAGATGGCCACAGGATATGCAACTCTGTACGGAGACATGGCGGGCGCCTACGCGGTGATAAAAGACGTTCCAAAAACAGTGGTCTACGAACTCAGCGAGCACCGCAACAAGCGGGGTCCAAATTCGCCAATCCCGCAGGCGATCATCAATAAACCACCGAGTGCCGAATTGCGACCGGGCCAACTGGATAAGGACTCTCTTCCTCCGTACGATCAACTGGACCGAGTGATTCACATGTACATCGAAGAACGAATGGCCCCCGATCTCATCATTCAACATGAGCAGGCACTGCCTGAGGGTGGGGCCAGTGAAGCCGTAATTCGACGCATCATTCGCCTCGTCGACATCAACGAATACAAGCGGCGCCAGTCACCTCCGGGTGTCAAGATCACCGGACTGGCATTTGGAAAAGACCGCCGCCTTCCGATCGCAACGGGCTGGCAGAGATAGACAGGTTGCTCTAGATCCGATTGCGGCGATCGTCAAGTACGAACGACGGCCCTCCGGATTCGTATTTACCCACAAAATTGTTACACATTCGCCGCGTAAGTTAGATGTCACCTTCTCACTAGCCTGCGGCTGATCGATCGGTCGAGCGGCGCATCGAATCTATTATGAATATTTTGAACAATCTCAAGAAATTTTTCATCGGCGGTGCAGTCGCGCTCGCCACGGTCGCGGTGGTCGCCTGTAGCGGATCAACGGATGCCGGCGATCCTCTCACGCCCACTGCTGAACAGGTAGCCAATGTCGATGCGAGCGCGTCTACCTTCACCGGACAGGTGGCGAGGGGAGGGGCAGATTCACCGGTGACGGAAGCCGGAGCTTCAAACACTCCGATTCAGGCAATCTTCGAGGACACCACCACTGACGGCCCTGCGGGCGATGCGTTACCTGAAATAGCGGATATAGGCTTCAATGAACTCACACCTGCAGAGATCGTAGCCGCCCAGGGCACACATCTTGCTGGCATTTACGAAACCGCCGTTCAATCGGTCGTGTTCATCCGCGTCGGGACCTCGCTGCGTGAGGGATCGGGATCCGGGTTTGTGTGGGACACCGAAGGTCACGTCGTGACGAACTACCACGTCGTCCAGGGAGCGAACTCGATAACCGTTAAATTCTTTAACGGCCGGGAATACAGGGCAGAAATGGTGGCTTTCGACCCCGACTCCGATCTGGCCGTCATAAGGCTCATGGACGTCGAACATGAGCTTGTACCTCTCAAAATCGGCAGTTCTTCGGATCTTCGGCCAGGTGAAATGGCTATCGCCCTAGGGAACCCGTTCGGTGAAGAGTTCACCATGACCACCGGAATCGTGAGTGCGGTTAGCCGAACGCTGTTCAGCGGGTTTTCTCGTTACCAGATACCGGCCGTCGTCCAGACCGATACTGCGATAAATCCAGGCAATTCCGGAGGACCGTTACTCGATATGGATGGCGCAGTGATCGGGGTGAACACGCAGATACAAAGCGACTCCCGGCAGAACTCCGGTGTTGGCTTCGCTGTACCTGCAGATCTCGTAAGTCGCATAGTACCTTCGTTGATCGAAGACGGAAGTCACGAGTACGCCCTCATGGGGATCAGTGGTGAGGATGTAGGTATAAAAATACGAGAGAACGCCAATCTTCCGGGCAACCTCACCGGCGCAATGGTCATGAGAGTTTCACCCGGTGGACCTGCTGACGGGGTCGGGATCCGCCAGGATTCTGGCAGTCGTTCGAGCAACGGTAATCTTATTGAAGGTCGTGAAAATTGGGACGGCGACGTCATTGTGTCGATCGACTCCGTGAAGATGAAGTCAATGGACGACCTGGTCGCCTACCTTGCACTGAACACCGCGCCGGGTGATGACATCGTTGTTGGTGTATTCAGGGACGGTGTTGAAATTGCGATCTCGATAACATTAGGGGCACGACCTACGAGTCTCTAGCGCATAGTTCGGCACGACAATAACTGGTTGAGCCCTCGGACGCATGGTGTCACGGGGGCTCTCCTTTTTTGAGACTGGTGCGAGGCGTTGTTCTTCGAAAAGATCATGTCCCCGAACATCGAAATACGGCGATGTTCGACTTCAATCATGATCGTCATCGTACGCGTAATACCTTCCCGATGCGGAAAACCGCAAGGCATCAGCCGGTGACTGCGCTATCTCGGTTCCACTAGCTGCACCAACCGGTACGCGATAACCGTTAGTAATTGTTCTCAGAATTTCACTGAAACTTCACCCAGCAGTCTCACAATTCCTTTGTTTATAAATAAGTTGAATGCAGGAAATGTTTTACCATGTTACGGGCATGGAAGCAGGCGACCACGGATAATGGACAGATTGATGTCTGGGGTGCATAAATAATGAATATTGCAGAGCTTGAGGCTCTCAAAGCAGTTGCAGAAACCGGGAGTTTTACCAGGGCTGCTGATCGTTTGGGTATGAGCCAGCCCGGTTTGAGCAGGCAAATCCAACGACTGGAGCGGGAACTGGGCACGCGGCTGCTTGAACGTCGAGGCACCGGGGCAATTCTCACCGACGCAGGGCGAGAGTCCATGCAGTTCGCGATTCGTACGCTCTCTGATTTCGATGCACTGGTATCACGGTTCGGCCCCGACCCTTCTGCGCTTAGCGGGGTAATCAGAATTGTTGCCAGTTCGACACCGGCAGAATTCGTCATCCCGGGATTGGTTTCATCATTTACCCAGCAGCACCCTGGAATTTCGGTCGAAGTACTGGTCGCTGATTCCGCGCAGGTAGCTCGAACGCTCGGTGACCGCCAGGCGGATCTGGGCATCACCGGCATGCCGGCAACTGCGGTCGGGTACTCGACAGTTGCTGTCGCGAGAGACGAAGTTGTCCTCGCTGTGTCGAACAATCATCGATTTGCTGATCAACGATCGATCACAATCGACCAGTTACGCGACGAAAACATTATTGAACGCGAAGGCGGTTCGGGCACGTGGCAGACGCTCGTCCAGGCACTTTCATCAGCAGGTATCGAACTACCTGAGCACAGGGTTTCGATGACGCTTGGAAGCACTCAGGCGGTCATCGCTGCGGTCGCGCAAAATATTGGCGTTGGGTTCGTGAGCCTGCACGCTGCTAAAAGCCACAGCACGGCAACAACCGCGGTACGCATCGACGGCGTTTCACTCGAACGCGATCTAAAACTGGTGTACGAAACCGGTCGGGTCCGAGGACGGCACACACAGGCATTTATAGATTTCGCAAATCGAAAGTTTGAGTCGTAATTCCTGAAGCAGACTCGTAAGTGTTGAGAACAGGCTGGCTGGGAGAACGTTATCGTTCTCTCAGTGGGTGACATCGGCCTGTTGCGGCATTAGAACGCTTGTGCTAATCTGCGTTTCGTTGCGGGTGTTTGATCCCGTTCATCCGGCCACTATTTAGCGCAGAAGGAAGAGCGACGTTGGCTGTTAAAAGAGAACAGGCGAAGGTCTCGGTCAACGGGACTGGCAGTGATCGAGATAAAACTCTCGAGCTAGCGCTCGCACAGATCGAAAAAGCGTTCGGTCGGGGTGCTGTTATGCGCCTGGGCGAATCGAGCGCTTCGAACTCCATCAAGGTCATTCCAACCGGTTCGATTGCTCTCGACCTCGCACTCGGCGTTGGAGGACTGCCACGTGGTCGAATAATCGAGATATTCGGGGCAGAATCCGCCGGTAAAACAACCCTGGCGATGTCGGTAGTAGCCGAAGCCCAGGCTGCTGGCGGTCAGGCGGCGTTCATCGATGTCGAACACGCAATGGATCCGTCATATGCAAAGGTGATTGGCGTCGATGTCGACAAGCTCCTGATTTCGCAACCCGACTCCGCCGAGCAGGCACTCGAAATCACGGAATATCTGATTCGCAGCGGTGCGCTCGACATCATCGTCCTTGATAGTGTGGCAGCTCTTGTCCCCTCAGCCGAACTCGAAGGCAACATGGGTGACATGCAGATCGGCCTGCAGGCTCGCATAATGTCGCAGGCCTTGCGCAAACTGACTGGAATCATCCTCAAGACCGACACGGTCTGTATTTTTATCAACCAACTCCGGGAAAAAGTCGGTGTGGTCTTCGGAAGCCCGGAAGTTACGCCGGGCGGACGAGCACTCAAGTTTTACAGTTCGGTGCGTATCGATCTTCGCAGGGTCGAGGCTGTCAAGGTAGGACAGGAAATTATCGGCAACCGCGTACGGGCCAGGGTTGTCAAAAACAAGGTTGCCCCTCCTTTCCGAAAAGCTGAGATAGAGATTCTGTTTAAATCTGGTATCAGTAAAGAAGGTAGCTTGCTCGATCTCGGTACTGAAATCGGGGTTGTAAAAAAGAGCGGCTCGTTCTACTCATTTGGTGATACGAGGCTGGGTCAGGGACGTGAGGCTTCCAGGCAATTCCTGAAAGAGAACACTGACATCCGAGACCAGATTGAGGCCAGTATTCGCGCCGGTGAATCAAATTCTGCGATCACAGAGGATCACACTCCCATGAGTGATGCCGAACTGGCCTCGACTTCCGAATAAATAACCTGTTTGCCCCGCACCCGCGCAATTTGGGATTTTCTCAAGTTGTGTGCGGGTGGCGGATGGCGGATAAACTTGTTACCACGGACAGCGGCTCCTAAGTCAGAGACCGCGCTAATGGAATCAAGTGGCAACTTCGATCGTAATTATTGTTATTGGGCTGCTGGGTAGCGCGTTTATCAGTGCTACGGAAGCAGCTGTACTCGGCGCCAGTCGATTCAGAATCGAGCATCGGGGAGAAGAAGGCGATTCACGGGCCAAATTTGTAATCCGTATTTTCGACCAGTACGAGAAATTTTTCGGAACCATTCTTCTCATAGGGAACCTTGTAAACATCACTGTGGCCTCCGTAGGCACGACACTGGCGATCGCGACAATCGGGGGTGGCAAGCCCACAGCGCTGGCCGCGGTCTCAGCAACGGTAATCGCCACTATCTTGATCGTGATCGTCGGCGAACTAACGCCAAAAACACTTGCCGTAGTCGCCGCGGAGCGATGGTCCCTGGCAACCGCGCGCATCGTGCTTGTCATGATGACCATTTCATGGCCCGTCGTATTCGCATTCACGCTTGTCCCTCGAGGTATCGTACGGCTGCTTGGTGGCAAAGAGTCGTTTTCCAGCCCTATCGTCACTGCTGGAGAACTCCGAACTCTTATCGACCTGGGGGAAGCCGAAGGTACGGTTGAAGAATCGACAGGCGAATTACTTGAAAACATATTTAAATTTGGCGAGATGGAAGTGCGCGATGTTATGACCCCGCGGCCGGATATCGTTTGGATTCAGTCCGACGCTACCTTCCGTGAGTTCATGAACACGTATCGAGCATTTCCTCACACAAGATTTCCTGTCTACGACGCGAACCATGACGATGTGCTCGGGATTCTTTCGATCAAAGACGTGTTGGCTTCGATATCGGAGACGGGCTTGAATTTCAGTGAGTCTGTAATCAAGCTGATGCGCGAGGCTTATTTCGTGCCTGAAACGAAGCGCCTGGATGACCTTTTTGAAGAGATTCAAGAGTCGGGGCACAAAGTCGTGCTGGTTGTCGATGAATTCGGAGGCATCGCTGGAATCATCACGTTGACCCTGCTGATCGAACAGATCGTTGGTCGCACTCGCGAAGAGGGCCGGGAGCCCGACCGCCGTTTCGTGACGATCAACAGCAATACGTTCGTGCTGGATGGCGGACTCGAAATCGGCGAGGCGAACGATGAGCTCGGCCTGGGTATCCCCGAAGGAGACTACGAAACCATTGCCGGGTTCTTCCTCGCACAGGCGCAGCGGCTGCCTTCTGCCGGTACCAGGGTCCGTTACGGGAACCTGAGTATGCAGGTCGCGGAAATCGAGGGGACCAAGATCAACAGCATACGCGTGAGGCGGTTCACGGAAGTCCCTGAACCCACAAAATAGCCAGAGCCCGATGTTCATCGACTCAAAATTCCTTGAGCAATTGAGTGCAGGACTGGCTCACGCAAACGTTCCAGACGGAGCAAGTTTGATTGTCGCCTTCTCGGGAGGACCCGACTCTTCAGCGCTTCTCGCCGGACTGTCCAAGCTTGCTGAACAGCGCAATTTCAAGTTGCTGAGTGCTCACGTGAATCATAAGATTCGTCCCGAGTCATCGGATCACGATCAGTTGAGAGCCAGGCAAATTTCCGAATCCCTGGGTCTCGAATTCATCGTTTCTGAGGTTGACGCCAGGGCAGTTGCAAAAAGCCGGGCCATTTCTATCGAGCTGGCGGCACGCGAGGCGCGTTACAATGAACTTTCAAAGCTTGTCGTTTCGCGTTCTGCCCTGGGTGTTGTGACCGGGCACACCCGGGACGATCAGGCGGAAACGGTGCTTCTCCATGCTTCCCGGGGATCGGGTCTCAAAGGAATAGCAGGCATGAGCGTTCGGTCTACACTCAAACTCCCCGGATCGAGCGTTGGTTTTACGATTATTCGCCCGATGCTGGGCATCTCAAAAGTCGACTGTGCCCTGTTCTGCTCTCAGATCGGAATCGTGCCGGTATCTGACGAGTCGAACGAGAGCCGGGTGTACACCCGTAACCGAATCAGACTGGACGTGTTACCGCGGCTGGCCGAAGTGGTTCCCGGGGCGACTGAAGCACTGGCACGGCTTGCTGAAAATGTGTCGAGCGACCTCGAAATCGTCGATTGGACCGTCGAGAATTACCTGGCTGATCTTCGTGGAAACCCTGGACATTATTTACGGTCGAGGCTAACAGGTCTCCCACGATCTCTGATCGCCAGAATACTCATGCGAACCTACGAGGATCACCTTGGTCACGGGCTGGACCTTGAGCAAAAGCATGTTTCGGCCATGGTCGATCTGGTCATCGGCCAGAGCGGCACTTCGCTCGATCTTCCAAACCGGGTTTTGTTCTTTGTCGACCGCGATACGTTCGGATTTCGATCCGCTGGCGACGATGATTGCCCCTTCCCGGATTCGATCACCTCCACAACCATGACCGTCCCTGGAACTACGCGGCTCGACAAACATTTCTCGGTGACCGCCGAAATAGTTCCACGACCGGAGTCACTCAAGCCAGACAGCCGGTGGGCAACCTTCGCATCGCCGGAGTTACAACAATTGATGCCGTCCCTGCGGAATCGAAAAGACGGCGATCGATTTCAACCGCTCGGAATGGAACCTCGCGTCAAACTGCAGGATTTCTTCGTAGGCGAGGGAGTTCCCGAACGATGGCGAGGCCGTGTGCCGATCGTTGAGTCAGCGAAAGGTATCGCCTGGGTATCTGGATCTCGAGTTGCCGAGTGGGCGAAAGTTCAGCCTCACCACGATGTGGTCATCAGACTCGAACTGATTAAAGCGGACTAAAGTACTCGAACCAATCTCGAGTTGACCGACAGACCGGGGATACGCCCGCGCTTCGCAACGTTTCTGCCTTCGATTTCCTTTATATCGGCAGCAAAGGACACCGGGCTTGCCGCGGCAATGTAGTAGCCGACTGCGAAAGCACTCACCGGGGCCTGGGCCTTCACGAACTCCCGAATACGGTCCGGCGTGATACCCCCGCTAACGAAAATATCGACCTGGTTGTAACCACCCTGATCAAGCCGAGCTCTGATCTCATGTACCAGATCTGGTGTTACGCCCCCGCGCTCCTTTGGTGTATCCAGGCGAATTCCTCGAAGTCGCTCACGAAGCGCCTTGGCAACTCCCAGGGCCTCTTCGGCCTCGTCTTTGAAGGTGTCGACGAGGGCAACTCGCGGAACCTCGGGTGGCATGTGCTTGTCGAACGCCAGGATCGATCGAACGGTGTCGCCCAGCAACAGCACCATCGAGTGCGGCATGGTCCCGGAAGGAGTCAATCCGTGGAGTTGTTGGCCCACGACCGATGAGGTCGAGACGCAGTGTCCGACGACCGCCGAATAGTCCATTACGCCAACCACCTGCGGATGAACGTGTCGAGCGCCGTAGCCGATTACCGGAATTCCGTCCCCTGCTTGAACGCACTCATTCGCGGCTGTCGCCCAGCCGGTGCAAGAAGCAAGTGTGCCCAGAATCGCCGTTTCGAACAGGCCGAACGATGCGTATGGTGCGCGTATGCGCAGGGCCACTTCTCCGGCGGAGACTGAGGCTCCCTCGTCGAGCGCCCACACCTCTCGCCCGGTTTCAGGCAGCACCCGTCCAAGAAGTGTCTTTACTTCCGTGATGCCACAGAATATCCCGTCGCGGTCGGCAGTAACCTCAACCGCGACTTCGGGGTTGACCCCCTCGTTTCGGAGTATGGTCAACGCCCTGTGAAGTTCGTTATCTGCGGTGTACCCGGTTAGAACCGAGCGTGCGATCTCAAAGTCGCCGGGAGTAGTCATATTTTGATGCTATTGCGCTGCGAAGCCATAGTTGCGATTGCGCGGTAAACAACTGTAGCTAGCGTTGGAAATGATGGTCAAGTGGCCGATGATGGTGTCGGCCGCCCTTTGAACCTCAGTCTCAGCAGGCCTTTTATGTCTTCCCAGGCGGTTGAAACGATTTTGACCCGGGTGTCAGGGTCATCCTCCCAGTGGACCGGTATTTCTTTGATGGCGTATCGGGCTTTCCTCGCCAGCAACAGCAGTTCGGTATCGAAGAACCAGGCGTTATCCCTGGCGAGCGGCACCAATTGCTCGGCGGTACGTTTCGACACGGCTTTAAAGCCGCACTGAGCGTCTCTAAATCCAGGGCATGGGAACAACACGTGGATCAATGCGTTATATCCACGGGAAGTGATCTCACGTTTCAGTGTCCGGTTGACAACCTCGGATCCCGCCATAAGTCGGGAACCGATGGCAATCTCATAGCCCTCGTCAGCGATCGCCCCTACGAGACTCGGCAATGCTTTCAGATCGGTCGATAAATCGACATCCATGTAGAGACGAACATCCGCGTCACTCATTGTCCATGCCTGTTTGAGCGCTCGGCCCCTGCCACGCAACTCAAGTCGTGAAATGGAAAGATCCTGATACTGGCTTGCTAATTCGTTCGCTATCGCTGTCGTTCTGTCAGTCGAGCCATTGTCAGCAACCACGACCCGCCAGTTCCGGTCAGGGTGTTGTGCTATGAACGCGTACAACTTTTCGAGGCAGACCGGCAGCGCTACCTCCTCATTGAGGACCGGGATCACGATGTCGACAGTCGTTGGCATTTCGATAACGTCAGCAGGGATTAGGCTAGTGGTAGAAGTGTCGGGTGCCTGTAAACAGCATCACAAGTCCAAGGCGGTCGGCGGCCTCAATTACCTCGGCGTCCTTCACAGATCCACCTGGTTGAACAATCGCGACAGCGCCTGCCGCCGCAGCGGTTTCAATTCCGTCGGGGAAGGGGAAGAAAGCATCGCTTGCCATCACGCAACCGTGCGCGTTTTCACCTGCGGCCCGACCCGCTAGATAGACGCTAATCGCCCTGTTCGGTTGGCCTGCGCCCATGCCCGTAAGCATCGAATCCTTCGCGAACACGATGGCGTTTGAATGAACGAGCTGGCAGGCCTTCCAGGCAAATGCCATGTCGGCCAATTGCTGTTCCGTTGGGGTTTTCTCAGTGACGACTTTCCACGTTGATGCAGCCTCTACGATAGCGTCGGGTTGCTGGATCAACGCGCCGCCGGTGACGTTACGCACAGTTAGTAGCGGCGTTGCTGATGGTTCTGCCTGGAGGACTCGGGTCCTCTTGCGCTTCTTGAATATTTCGAGGGCTTCCGGTTCGTAACCCGGGGCGACAATCACGTCGAGCAAGAGACCCCGCATCGCATCGGCAGTCTCTGCCGTCACGATCGAACTGAATCCCACGATCCCACCGAACGCAGATATAGGATCTCCGGCAAGTGCCTTGCGATAGGCCTCGGCCTGGCTGTCATCGATCGCGAGACCGCACGGATTAGCGTGCTTCACGATAGAAACACAGTGTTGCCCGCTAGCTAACAGCGAGTCGAACGAATTTGCCGAGACCCAGGCTGCGTCGGCATCGAAGTAGTTGAGGTACGACATGTCGATGCCATGCAGCTTCTTCGCGTTGACGATCCCACCCTTTTCGCCGGGCGTCGCATAGATTCCACCGGCCTGGTGCGGATTCTCGCCGTAGCGCGGAATTGCAACCCGGGTCCAACCGAAAGTTATCTCTTCCGGAAAGAGCGCCAATTTGTTCTCACCGTTTGTCTCAGGCTCTCGTAGATATGCCGAGATCAGCGTGTCGTAAGCCGCTACATGCTGAAACGCCTTTGCGGAAAGTCGGCGACGCTCCGCCATCGGTACGCCAGCCCCTGACGAGATCATCTCGCCCACCCTGGCGTAGTCTGCCGGGTCTACAACGATAATCACGTCAGGAAAGTTTTTTGCAGCTGCCCGTGTCATGGCCGGACCGCCGATGTCGATATTCTCCAGTGCCTCGTCGATTGTTACGTCGGGATTAGCAATAGTCTGCTGGAACGGGTAGAGGTTGTTCACTACAACGTCGATTCCCTCAATGCCCTGTTCCTTCATTTCCGCCACGTGGCCAGGGTTGCTTCGCTTACCGAGTAACCCCCCGTGGATCCGGGGATGCAGAGTTTTGACCCGACCGTCGAGTATTTCTGGAGACCCGGTCACGTCGGCAACCTCAGTGATGGTCAATCCGGCATTTCTAAGTTCGTTTGCCGTACCGCCCGTGCTGATCAACTCGGTCCCTGCAGCTGCCAGTACCCGCGCGAAGTCAACCAGCCCGGTTCGGTCGTACGCAGAAAGAAGCGCCTTCAACTTGGTTTTGTACCCTTCACTGATCTAGGCACCGCGGTCTTGCCACTCGAGTATCTACAACCCGATCAATTTCGTACGCTCTTCACCCGGCATGCGCTCCACCACATCGCCGATGCGGAATGCTCCGGGGACACTGTTCAGGACATCGTCGGCCAGACCAGGTTCGACGATGATCGTCATACCCACACCCATGTTGAATACTCGGAACATTTCCCTGTCGTCTATCCGCCCTGTCTCCTGGATGAAGTTGAAAAGCGGTGGAACGGCCCACGTCGAGATATCGACGTCTGCCCCAAGACCGTCGGCGAGAGCACGGGAAATGTTTTTGTAGAAGCTACCACCGGTAATATGGCCAAGTCCGCGAATCCTGTCGAGCACCGGTCCAATGGCGTCGAGGTAACTGAGATGAGGGCGCAAAAGCATCTCGCCAAGAGTGTGAGAAGTTTCGGGAACGTTGGTTGCGAGCACCGAAGGGTTAGCGTCTGTATCGAACACCGATCGGACCAGTGAATACCCGTTGGTGTGGAGGCCGTCAGATGCCAGACCGAGGATCACGTCGCCGGCTCGTGTGTTTTCTGGCCTCAACAGAGCATCCTTGCGAACCGTTCCAACGATAAAGCCTGCGAGATCGTAATCATTGCCACGGTAAATGTCGGGCATCGTGGCGGTTTCGCCGCCAAGCAGAGCACAGCCGGCCGCCGAGCATGCTTTCGCCAATCCAGACACGATCTCGGCAATCTTGACGGGATCGAACCGGCTGAGACCGATGTAGTCAAGAAAGAAAAGAGGACGTGCACCGGCGGGTAAAATATCGTTGATGCAGTGATTAACGATGCTGGCGCCAACGGTATCGTGTCTACCTAGGGCATCTGCGATGCGAAGCTTCGTGCCAACCCCATCGGTACTCGCGACAAGCAGGGTGTCGCCAGCTGGATCGGGGTCGATCACCCCACCAAACCCACCTGGACCCGCGACCACCGCGCTACCCAGAGTCGCAGCGGCAATACTCTTTATGGTGTTCTTGACTGAGGCAGCTGCGTCGAGATCTACGCCGGCATCAGCGTAGGTCTTTCCAGCCGGGCGTTCAGTCATGCGTCGGGGCCTTCGTGGGGATATTCATATCGGGCTGCGCCAGCCATTTTCGGGCGCCAAATTACCAGGCCACAAGTATACGTTTGCCAGGCGGGATTGCCGAGTACAAAGTCCCTTCTAAACGCCTTGAAAGGACCCGATACCCGGCGGTTGTTTCGCCGAGGGGTTGCCGGAAACTAAACGCCCGGGGCGACTTCGAATCCAAGCTTGTTCATTTCAAGCTGAACTGGAATCGGATAATTACCTGTAAAACACCCGGTGCAATAGGCGTTGTCCGGCGCTCGTACCGCTCTCAATAGTCCCTCGACCGACAGGTAAGCCAGAGAGTCGGCGCCGATGTAGTCTCGTATTTCTTCGACGGTCATGTTCGCTGCAATTAGCTGACCCAGCGTGGCCATGTCTACACCGAAGTGACAGGTCGACTTTATTGGTGGCGAAGCGACCCGGACATGGATCTCCTTCGCACCAGCCCTACGCAGCATCTTGACTACCTGGGTGATCGTAGTACTGCGTACGATAGAGTCATCGACTACCAGCAGTCGCTTCCCTTCGATAACTCCACGCATCGGATTGAACTTGGTCTGCACGCCTTCTGAACGCGATTTTTGATCAGGTTGGATGAAGGTACGCCCAACGTAACGATTTCGAATGATCGCCTCGGTGTAGGGGATCTTGGCGGCTGCAGCCAGCCCGACAGCATGTGGTGTCGAGGAGTCGGGGATTCCAACAACTATATCGGCGTCGACAGGGTGCTCGCGGTACACCTCAGCGCCCAATCTCTTTCGAGTTTCGTACGCAAGTTCGCCGTTTAGAAGGCTGTCGGGTCGGGCGAAATATATCTGCTCGAATACGCACATCGCGTGGTTCGACCGTGTGCCAGACCAAATCTTCGATTTAACACCGTCTTTATCGATGACGACGGTTTCGCCATGTCCGAGTTCTCTTACAAATTCGGCTCCGAGGTTGTCCAGCGCGGCTGTTTCAGATGCGACTATCCACCCGCCGTTCAACTTGCCGAGGCATAGCGGGCGTATCCCGAGCGGATCGCGTACGGCAATCAACTGATCTTTCGTCATGATTACCAGCGAGTACGCGCCCTTGAGCCTGCGCATGGCGTAGGCCGACACCTCGAACCAATCGCTACCGGGAGCCTTGGCGTAAATCTCGGCGATGACCTCGGTGTCTGAAGTCTTGTCGAAAACTGAGCCGTACTCTTCCGCCATCTCGATGCGTAACTCGGCGGCGTTAATCACGTTCCCGTTGTGCCCGACGGCAATCTGGCCGCGCGGGCCGTTGGCCAGCAATGGCTGAGCGTTGTACTCCTTGCTTCCACCCATCGTTGAGTATCGTGTGTGGCCGATACCCAGATGACCAGGAAGGCCCGCCATCGTTTCTTCTCGGAAAACCTGCGATACAAGGCCCATTTGCGCCTTGAGGTGAATCCGATCGCCGGTAGAAGTTGCGATTCCCGCGCTTTCCTGACCACGATGTTGCAGCGCAAACAGACCGAAAAATGTGGTGCGAGCTATGCTCTCGCCGGGTACAAATGCGCCGACGATTCCACACGCCTCGTGCGGCTTGTCGTTCGATTCGATGTTGATCGGGCTTTGAGACTCTGACAAAGGCTCATCGAGGATTGGCTCGGTCCGTTCTATTTGTCGTGACGCTAAATTGCGTCGACGATGTCAGCAGTGTCAAATATCTCCCGAAATAATCGACGACTGAACTACTAATTTTAACCTGCCTGAACTGAGACGGTCAACGCGACTCATGAATTTCTTGATGCCTTTTTCAACCGACTGGTGGTGAGTACTGAAGATGCAGAAGAAACTCGCGGTTTCCCTTGTCTCCCAGTATCCCTGAACTCTTCAGGTTTCTGATCCGAACTCCAGATTCACCAGCCCACCTAACGAAACGCCCTATCACCGCTGCGTGAACGATCGGATCGACAACTACCCCTCCACGTGGCACTTCTGTTCTCTTCGCCTCGAACTGGGGTTTTAAAAGCACAACAGCACGCCCCGAGTCGGTGGAACCACCTGACCTGGCAAAGTGTTCAAAAGCCGACGGCAACACAGTTTTCAAAGAAGTGAATGAAACGTCGGCGACGACGAAATCTATCGATTCTGGAAGTTCAACTCCCTCTGCAATATTTGTGCGTTCCATGCTAATGACCCGCTGATCGTGCACCAACCGTTGGTGCAATTGCCCTCGGCCCGTATCAACTGCGTAGACGCGTTTCGCTCCGTTCTGCAACAGGCAGTCGGTGAATCCCCCGGTTGACGCCCCGACGTCGAGACAAACTGCGCCTTCTACGTCGATACCGAACGAGTCCAGCGCATAGGCAAGCTTCTCTCCGCCACGGGAAACAAACTGTTTCTCTGGAGCAACGGTTATCTCGACGTCTGATTGAACCTGCATGCCCGGCGTTGGCGATGCCCGTTCTCCAACAACGACAACTTTGCCTGCCATGACAAGCGCACCTGCTTCCCTGATGTCAGGGGCGAGTCCAAGTTGCACTACGAGTTGATCAAGCCGTATTTTTGAGCTGGCAGGCATAAATGTTTCTAATTAGCGCGTGGGCCTGAACTGGCCCAAAATTTCAAATACTCCTATCATCGCTGAAATGTCGGCAGAACAGGAAACCACGATTCAGGCTGCACGGGTACCGACCATCAGGGCCATCATCGAGGAGTCGCGCCCTCGGCAAATGGTAAAAAACGGTCTGGTGCTCGTTCCCCTGTTTTTCACCGTTAATATCTGGTATTACCGCGACGACATTGTCGGCATGGCCGAAATTGTCGGCCGTGGATTCGCAGCTCTGGCAGTTTTCGTGTTGCTTTCGGCGGCAGTTTATTTCATTAACGATTCGATCGATCTCGAGAGAGACCGTGCACATCCTCGGAAGCGGAATCGACCAATCGCCGCCGGTCGAATATCAATAGGATGGGCGATCGCCATAGCGCTCGTAATGATCGTGGGTGGTCTGGTTGCTGCGATCGCGATATCGGTCCCGCTCGCCATCACTGCCGCAACCTATCTTGGCACGAACGTCGCCTACAGTTGGTGGCTGAAGAACATCGTGCTCCTCGACGTTATGACGGTGGCCTCAGGATTCGTATTACGGGCTGTTGCCGGTTCGGTTGCCATCGACCACGCCATAATCGGACCTCCCGGGGCGGCAACTGAACTTGATCTTACGATTTCGCCGTGGCTCTACGTCGTGACAGCCCTCGGTGCCCTGTTCCTCGCTCTCGCAAAGCGACGAGGCGAGCTCCAGTCGGCGGGGAGCAATTCCGAGTCGCAGCGCATTATTTTGCGGCAATACTCGCTACCGCTTCTCGACAGTCTCATCAATGTAGTGGCGACGGCCACGTTAATTGCCTACACGCTGTATACGTTCAGCACCGGGCTCGGTGAGGCGAATGTCCCCAACAACAACTCAATGATGCTGACCATTCCTTTCGTCGCGTACGGTGTGATGCGCTACCTGTACCTGATCCACTCGCAGAACGCCGGTGAGGCTCCGGAAGAAGTGTTGATCAAGGACAAACCCCTGTTGATCAACATATTCCTGTGGTTGATCACTGGCTCATCTGTGCTTATGTGGTCACGCATAGTCAACTGACACAGGGAGTTTCGACAGGCAGGCACCGAGGTCTACGCTGTCCGCGGAGCCGGGGCACGACACGGCGGCAGGTGATCCGTAAACTTCCGGTACTCGTTTCTTTTCCCCCAATACAGGACTTCATTCGGGCATGTCGGATTTCGCAGGGCGCACAGATTTTTGGAATATCGGATACCCGTTCGCCGGTGCTCTGGTTTACCTGGTCGCCCCGATCGCGCTGGCGTCGATCGCATATGCGCTTCGGCGTCGCTGGCGGATCTGGCACACAGCCGGAACTGATGTAAATCTCGGCCCGACCAAAAAACGCTGGAAGGCATTTTTTTCACTGTTGACCACTGGCCTGTTCGCCCACAGGCAATTCGTACGCAGACGCGATCTCTACCCCGGAATAATGCATTTCGCAATCTTCTGGGGATTCACCGTCCTGCTGCTCGCCACAACGATCGCTGCGCTCGAGTTCAATGCCGAAAAATATTTGAACTGGATCTGGCCTACTGTTCACGCCCGTGTTCCACTCGGCTTCGTGTGGGATGTGTTCGGCGGATTGCTGGCGGCGGTCGGACTGTCGATGGCTGCATGGCGCCGATATGTGTTGCGACCCGGGCGCCTGAACACTGCGCTCGACGATGGCATCGTGCTGGCGTTCCTGTTCGGCCTGCTGGCAAGCGGGTTCCTGATTGAAGGACTTCGCATCGGAGCCACCGAACTGAATCCCTCTTCAGTCCAGTACGACCCCTCGATCGCCGGCTGGTCTCCAGTCGGCTGGATCGTAGCGAAGGCATTTCTAGGAACAGGAATTTCGCCTGCTGGCCTCGAAACGATCCACGCAGCGACGTGGTGGGTGCACGCTGCGATCTTTGCAACCGCGTTCGTCTACGCAGCTGCGCGGTTCAGCCGATTCGCCCACATGATCGTTAGTCCAATGAACTGGTACTACCGAAGTCTCGGACCCCGCGGGGCGCTAAAGCCGATGGGCGATTTTGAAACTCTTGAAACATTCGGGGCAAAAGACATTCCGAATCTTCCCTGGACCCAGCTTCTGAGTTTCGACGCATGTACGAACTGCGGGCGGTGCCAGGATGCCTGCCCCGCCTGGGCGTCCGGCAAGCCGTTGTCGCCACGGGCGGTCATCCAGAATATGCGTGGGTATATGGAAGAGCGGAGCCCTGTGCTCCTCGGAACGCCGATGGGGGAAACTCCACCGGCGCCTGCCAGGTCGATGGTCCATGACGCGGTCGGGGACGACTCATTGTGGAGTTGCCTTACCTGCGCCGCCTGCCTCGACGCATGCCCGGTCGAGATAAACCACATCGATACGATCGTCGATATGCGCCGGTTCCTGACACTCGAAGAGGCTACTACACCAGATACTGCGCAATCCGCACTCCAGTCGATCGAGCAGCGCGGCCATCCCTGGCGTGGCACAACCCTTACCCGCACCTCCTGGATGGACGGTTTGGATATTCCAACCCTGGCCGAAAAACCCGAATCTGAGGTGTTGTTCTGGGTCGGTTGTTCTGGCGCCCTCGTACAACGTGGCGTCGATACGACACGGTCAATGACGTCGGTGTTAAAAAAAGCGGGGATCGACTTCGCTGTGCTCGGCGACGAGGAAACGTGCACAGGGGATCCGGCACGCCGACTGGGCAACGAATACCTGTTCCTGACGCAGGCAGAAACAAACATCGCGACGTTCAAGCAGTACGACGTCAAGAAGATCATTACGACCTGCCCGCATTGTTTCAACACGATCAAAAATGAGTATCCGCAGCTCGGCGGCAACTACGATGTGATCCACTACACGGCGTTTGTGGGTGACTTACTTAAGCGGGGCAAACTGAAACCGACCGAGGCTGGCATTGGCAAGATCGGCACAGTCACCTACCACGACTCCTGCTACCTGGGGCGGCACAACGGCGAATACGGCGCCCCGCGCGAGATAATCAGCTCGATCCCGGGGCTGCAATTCGTCGAGATGGAGCGCAACAAGGAACGAGCGTTCTGTTGTGGAGCCGGTGGCGGCCGGATGTGGATGGAGGAGGAGGGCGAGCGGGTGAATCATATGCGTACCGATCAATTCCTCGAAACCGGCGCCGAGACCGTCGCAGTATCGTGTCCGTTCTGCATCCAGATGTTCGACGAGGGCATTTCTGCAAAAGGTGCCGACAGCAGCAAGCGCGCTGTCGATTTGATCAGCATCCTGGATCAGGCAACCGATTAGGCACGGATTGACTCCTGCAATCCTGAGGAAGCCCCAGGCCAGCGTGGAGATATCGCTGATCACTGTGCGCTTCGGTTCTGTCGTCCGCGTGAAATCCCCTCAGCAAATGCCGATTGCCACGCCGCCACACACGCCGCATTGACATCCCAATTACGCCGTTGCCCGGCGCCCGACCCGAACAGGGACCAATCCGGTTCGCGCTCGCGCGCGCTAACTGCTAGCATCCGTAACAAATGACGCAACGTCGATCAACATCCACACCCAAACAGCGCCCCACAAGCACTTCGCGCTTTGGGACCAACGGGCGATTCAGCCACGATTCTTCCGAGTACTATGCGCGCGCGCTTCAGCCGGAAGATCGGGCAAGCCTCGACAGGAAGGCTGAGCCGGAACAGTCGATTCCGACCGAGTTCCTGGACCGTATATTCGTTCACTCCAGCGAGCGAATGACGGAACTTCCGGACCGTTCCGTCCACCTCATGGTTACGTCTCCCCCCTACAACGTAGGGAAAGACTACGACGACGATCTCACGCATGAGCAGTACATGGAGCTTATCGGCAACGTATTACGCGAGACGTTTAGAGTATTGGTCGACGGCGGGCGCGCGCTTGTAAACGTGGCAAATCTCGGCCGGAAACCCTATATCCCTCTTCACGCCTACGTCATCGAGCAGGCGTCACTTGCCGGATTTCATATGCGGGGGGAGATCATATGGAACAAATCGGCGGGTGCAGGGAGCTCGACCGCATGGGGAAGTTGGATGTCGCCGTCAAATCCAACCCTCCGTGATACGCACGAGTACATTCTCGTATTCCAGAAGGCCCCTTTCGGCAGAAAACCGCTCGAAGGACGCCAGGCGACAATAAAACGAGATGATTTCCTGGAATTCACGAAAAGCGTCTGGGAATTTGCCCCGCAATCAGCCAGACAGGTCGGACATCCGGCACCGTTCCCGGAAGAATTGCCACGGCGGGCAATTGAGTTGTACACGTTCTCTGGCGAAGTGGTGCTCGACCCCTTCATGGGGACTGGCTCGACGGCGCTCGCAGCGGTCAAGAATCATCGCCATTTTGTTGGCTACGACGTATCGTCTGAGTACGTCGAACTGGCACAGGACCGGCTTGAGGCCCACGCCAGCGGCAAAAAATTCAAGCCGTCGGTGGTGAAGAAACCATGACTCGAACGCTGACTGAACTGCTGGAACACGAACGAGAAACGATTGTCTCGACCATCCATCAGGAGGCGGATGCAGTCGGCTGGTCCCAGCTCAGCAACACCCGAAAAGCGGCCCTCTATTCGGCCTGGGAGTCCCAGTTCAATCTGTCCCACGCGACATTAAAAGACGGAATCATGAAGGGCTTCGACGCAGCCCAGGGTATTCCGAAAAAGGCTGAAGCCGAAATCCAGGAAGAGGTGACTCGCATCTTCAGACTGGCAGGCGTAAACGCAATAGAACAGGCGGCAATGTGGACCGGCAAAGAGCGTGCCGATCTCCTGATCGGGTTTAGTTCAAAGTTCCCGACTCATGTGATTGAAATCGAACGTGCCGACTCATGGTCCGATGGTTTAAGGCAGGCGCTGTGGTATCAGGCTGCGATCTTCCAGGCTGAACGACGCCATGTGCTGCCCGTATTGCTTCTCTTCGGGAACACCACTGTCGATAGATTTGAGCAAATACTCGCCACATGCGACCACAATCACGTGACACTCTGTACACATCGGTTGGAACTCGACGGCCGTTTCGAAGCCGAATATTCCCTGAGTGCGCTGCTGAACGGACCGCCTTCGAGTTGAGCACGGGTACCCTGTCGGCCCCTGCCACCCCCCGGGGTGATAAACGACAGGTATTTATTGATAAGATTCCACGACCCGGCCAAACTGATTTCGCACCGATTCGACCCAAGGCTGTAAACAACCCCGGCGTAGACTCCGGCCAGGTGAGACAAACATGGAAAATGTGATGCCGTCCAGCATGCCAACCCGCTCCAGCGGACGCTCCCGTTCAAGTCGGGGGGAGCGTCGGGTTCTCAGCCTGCTGTTTTGCGACGTTGTGAGTTCAACTTCGCTTGCCGAGCAGTTCGATCCCGAAGAGTGGGTCGACATCATGAATGAAGCCTTTGAGCACATGACGGCTCCGATCCTTCGTTACGAAGGGACCGTCGGAAAGTTCACCGGTGACGGCCTGATGGCTTTCTTCGGTGCACCTGTTAGCCATGAAGACGACCCTGAACGGGCTGTGCGGGCTGGCCTCGAAATCCTGGACGGTATCAACGAACTTCGGGAAAGTGTCCGTCAGGACTACGGTCAGGATTTCAACGTCCGAATTGGAATCAACACCGGGCTGGTGGTCGTCGGAGACGTAGGCTCCTCCGCCGTTACCGAGTACACGGCGATGGGCGACGCTGTAAATGTAGCCGCCAGGATGGAGCAGACAGCGTAGGCCGGGACGTTGCAGATCTCGTCCGATACCCAGCGGCTGATCGAGGGCGTATTTGATCTCGAGCCGCTTGGCGGGATAGAAGTGAAAGGCAAAGCGGAGCCGGTCGATGTTTACCGCGTCATCCGCACCCGCCTGCGAACTGAGCGGCCCAGGGGTCTTGTGGCTCCGCTGATTGGGCGTGACAAGGAGTTCAGTCAACTCGTCGGACTGGCCGAATCGATCAAGAGCGGAACTGGCCAGATCGTTTCTCTGATTGGGGACGCTGGACTGGGCAAAAGTCGGTTACTCGATGAACTACGGAGTGAGTGGTTCAAAACAATGCCAGAGCGCACATGGGATTTCGGCCAGGGTATTCCCTACGATATGGGCCGCCCCTACTCGCTATTCCAAAACATGGCGCGCCAAAAATTCGATGTCCAACTGAACGATGCTCCCAGCGTCATACACGCAAAAGTAGACGATGCGCTCCGCTCGATGGGAGGGTCGGACGGCGAAGTGTCGCTATGTAGTGTCGCGATCGAAAAAATGATTGCCGCAAAGGTCCTACACGACGCCCCCAATTACCCCGCGGAATCGATTAAGCGAGACCTCTTTGACGTTGTCGCTCCGGCCTTTTTGCAACAGGCTCAGCTAACTCCACTAATTGTCGTTTTCGACGATCTCCAGTGGTCGGATGACGCGTCGCTGGAATTGGTGGTTCACTTGATGGATATTGTGAAAGGCTCCTCGACCCTGTTGCTACTGGCGTTCCGACCCGACCCGCAATCGCCAGCACAGAGATTGCGGGAAGTCGTCAGAAGCAAGTATCCCGACATTTACACAGAGATTACGCTACACCCCCTGGACAATGAGCACACGAACGAACTGATCACGGCGCTCCTCCATATTCGAAATTTTCCAGCCGATGCCCGAGATCTCGTACTCAGAAAGTCAGAAGGCAATCCTTACTTCGTTGAAGAGGTGGTCAGGTGGTTCATCGATCACGGGATGATCCGTCACACAGAAGAGGGATTGGAGTGGGACGAATCCAGCGACGTTACCGATGCGAAGATTCCAGATTCGCTCCAGTCGCTTCTCATGGCGCGTATGGACCGGCTCACGGGCGAGGCAAAAGCCACGCTCCAGCTGGCATCTGTTATCGGGCGAGCGTTCTACCACAGCATTCTTGGCCAGATATCGGATTCCACCCTCGAACTCGACAGGCAGCTTACGACACTGGAGAGCCAGGAACTGATCCAGGAGCAGATGCGGCTACCCAATCTCCAGTACATCTTCAAGCACGAAATAGCCCGGGACGCCGCCTACAGCTCGATACTCCATCGACGACGGCGCGAACTGCATCTTCAGGTGGCTGAGGCTATGGAATCAATTTTCCAGGGAGACCTTGAAGGCAACGCGCATCGACTCGGATATCACTTCTCGGAGGCTGGTGATCACGATCGTGCAATGAAGTATTACGAAATGGCCTCGAGTGTCGCCGCAGGTGTGGATGCAAGATCAGAGGCAGCGACTCACCTTCGGAATGCGATACTTGCGGCGACGAATTTGAACGCCCCGGCGTCAAGGGTTGCGGTACTGGAAAGTCGACTGAATGAACTGAACGCAACACCGGGCTAAGCCGGGTTTCAGGTCGACGAACAGTCACAGCCGCGCCAGGAAACAGGCCCGCACTTAGGAGGCGAATTCATGATCAGGATCGGTACCCGCATAAGCGCTGACTGGATCGACCGTCCCGAAGATCTCAAGTTCATTAAGCAGATCGGAGTCGACTACGTCGACGTCGTTCTCGACATGGTGCCGGGTTACAGCGAGGCTGGTGGGCGAGCCAGCCGTGAGGGTCTCGCGACGGTTATCGAAAAACTTGATGACGCGGGACTGAAGATAGAACGCGCCAACACGTCGGGACCCGACTACGTGAATGCCTTCCTTGGTCTTCCCGATGGCGACAGAGAAATCGAAAACCTACAGGTCAACGCTGAGCTCTGCGGTGAAGCCGGGCTTCCGATGTTCGGCATCCAGTGCTTTCAGGCGGCAACCCTGCGTCCCTTTCGTGATGAATTCCACAGCTGGGTGACAGGACGTGGTGGCTACCAGCATCATCGCATGACCGTAAGACAGCTTGCCAACATGCCGTTGCGCGACGACGCACCCACGGCCGAATAAATCTGGGAGGGCACACTCAACATTTATCGAAACGTGATGCCGATCGCCGACCAGTACAACATGAAAATCGGCATGCACGGAAACGACCTGCCGGTCCCGAAGATCAACGGCGTGCCGCAGGTCCTGTACAACTTCGATGCGTTCGATCGGCTTTGACGAAATCCCCTCAGCAAACAATGGAATGACGTTCTGCGTCGGAACTCGCTACGAATCGGGCGAGGACATTTTCGAAGGTATCAAGCGCTTCGGGAAGAAGATTGTTCACGTTCACTTTCGAAATGTGAAAGGCACGATTCCCGAGAACGGCGAATACGAAGAGGTTATGCCGGACGAAGGTGACCTCAACATGTACGACGTGGCGAAGGCGTTGAACGACGTCGGCTACGACGGGGTGATCGACTATGACCATCTGAACCGCATCTCGACCGACAGTCCGCAAGGGCGCGAGTACATGGCCTTCTGTGTTGGCCATATGCGAGGCATCCTCCAGTCGATCGAGAGTCAGACTCAAAACGGCAGGTAACCTCGGCCAGGAATTCCGGGCCTGTATGGCGACTACGTCCGCGCCTGATCTGATCGATCAACCGACTGGCGCCGGTAGAGATTGGGTGATTTGCTCCAGCACCGAGTTGCTCTCGTTGGAAGCAAACCACCCGGCGACAGTCCTAGTGGCCCTCGGTAACCTGAACTATTTCGTCGGCGACCAAACCGTGACCATTGGTGTGAACTGCCAGGGCAGCCTCAGAGTTCGGAGCCTCCGACAAACAGAAGACCGTTCCATCTTCCGCGTTGTACCAGTAGTTTAAAAACTTCGCTCCATACTCCGCCTGGACCTCGAGGTCTTTCGCGTGCGCCCCCGCGACCGCCTGTTCTGTGAGTCCTTCGACGTTTTTATGAACGTCCATAAATAGGGGCATCGTCCTCTCCTTTGTATTTGGATCGTAGCGGCCCGACTCTGCCAGCCCGACGAAACACCACGAGTTCTTCACGAGTTCGTTGTTCCTCGTCGATGCCAAGTCTAAGAGCATGCCCACATGTGTCCAGTTCTATTTTGGGACTGGACTGCTAAAACTAACGGGCATAGGGTTGTGGCGATGAGAGATTACGGACAGTTCTGCCCAATCGCAAAAGCCGCGGAAGTCTTCGCCCAGAGATGGACTCCGCTCATACTCCGCGAACTTCTAATGGGCAGCGACCGATTTAACGAACTCGAACGCGGACTGCCCCGGATATCGCGTTCGATGTTACAACGACGCTTGAGATCGCTGGAAGACTCCGGACTGCTCCGACGGTCCATCGATCGAACTGCCGGAGTGCCCAGGTATCGCCTTACTGAAGCCGGATCGGAGTTGTTCGACGTGGTCAAGGGATTAGGGGATTGGGGCCACCGATGGGTGAATCATGATGTCGGGCCGCGAGACCTGAATCCTGATTTGCTGTTCTGGGACATGCACAGGCGGATAAACGTTGAGCTATTGCCTGACCGCCGAGTGGTTGCCCGGTTCGAACTTCGGGGATCGCACGAACAACGCTATTGGCTTGTGTTTGAAAGACCTCATCCGTCGGTTTGCTACCAGGATCCAGAGCTTGAGGTGGATATCCGCATCGAGGCTGACACGCTGACGCTCCATCAAATCTGGCTCGGACGAGACGATTTTGTTGCTGCAATACGGCGCGGTTCGGTGACCATGGATGGACCTCGAGAGCTCGTCAGAGACCTTCCGGGATGGTTCGCGTTGAGCCTGTTTGCGAGTATTCCGTCGGCCGTTTGAGGTTTCTGAACAAATTATTTGCTTGGTCGACCAGTGCCGAGGACTTCATAATTGATCGAAATCTGGGCTCGTGACGCCAGGTAACACCGGCCGGGAATTTCGGTCCTGTCTGGTGGCCCATCCACCCGTGGGCAGGCCTTTTCTCGCGCCTTGTTTGCATTCGCCGAATCTAACCTGACGTGCTCGCCACAGAAAAGAACTGACCCGCACCTGAGCTGCAAGAGGATCACAGTTGTTTGAATTCGTAAACCAGTATTCGGCCGTCATCGCCATCCCCGGGTTCATGATCGCAATGTTTGCACTCTTGCCGGTCCGAGCCTGGCGGAAACGCATTCTTCTATACACATCGGTTGGAATCATCGGACTCGTAGCGGTACTCGCGCTACAGCCGGGTGACAGCAACGTCGGCAGCGAATCGGAAGCACAGAGCGTGATCGCTTCAGGCAAGCCGGTCTTCGTGGAATTCTTCTCGAATTCCTGCGCCGCGTGCCTTGCTTCACAACCCATCGTCAAGAGGCTGGAGGGTGAACTACCGGACGATGTCGAAATTCTCAAACTGAACGTCCAGGACGCAATTGCCGGACAACTCGTTCGCGACTACCGAGCCTACTTGACTCCGACATTCGTTGTCATCGGACGCAACGGTGAAGTCCTGTGGCGGCAGTCTGGTGGACTGCTCGATAAAGGTGCGGCACTCGAAGCCCTGAAATCTGCCTAGGAGCGCCTGAGACGCTCGACTACCTGTTCCCTCGATGGGCAGCCGATCAACCCTTCCGATTCAATTGAGATTGCACTTGCCGCGGAGGCGTAGCGCCCGGCCTCAAGAAGATTCGAGTGGTCGACCTGTTCGCTCAGTGCGATAACGAAAGCTGCAGCCCAGATATCTCCGGCTCCGGTGACATCCACCGGCGTCGCCGGGAGTGCCGGCACTTCAAGCAAAATACCGTCTTGCCAGAGTTGCGCTCCTTTTTCGCCCCGTGTCACGCAAACGATCTCGCTCAGGCCAAAGAGCTGCTTCTCGGGCAGATCCCGAATTTCAGCCTCAGAAACGACCACGATGTTCCATTTCTTACCGGCCGGAAGGGGAAGGCGGTTGCCGTGGGTTATTACACCATCGGGACCCCATCGCCGCAGCCAACCCGAAGGTACGAGGCAGGATAGACGGGCTTCAAACCAGTTCACGCAGTCAGTGGGGAGTTCGTGAAGAAGCGGACCGGCGAAGAGAATATCCGGGCTAATCCATTCAAGCGGTACGGACCTCCGTGAAATCTTACTGCCAGAGGCGAGAAGTACTTGTGACCGGTTTCCCGCATCGTAGTAGTTTGCAAACGTTGAAGTGTGTTCACTTTCCGACGCCAGGACCTCCACGCCGGCCAGCACTTCGCGAACCGGATAGTCTTCATCCACGGCCGTCACGATTCCGGCTGACATCCCGTGCTTCACGGCAGTCAGAGCAGCGAAAGCCGCGGCCCCGCCGGGTGTGTGATGGCTCGGTTGACCGTTGTCCACGACGTTTACATCGAACGTCAGATGACCAATCGCGACGAACGATGGTGCTGGCGACTGATTAGTCACTGGTTGTGGACCGGATTCGCTGTTTGCCCGCAATTGCACGGGGATGAGACGCAGAGACGACGGGCCCCAACAGGCACAGATTGAGTCAAAAAGCGCTCCTCATGTCTCTAATCTAACCGCGCAGTTTCCAGTTGCAAAGGCGGCTTTATAAGAGAAGTATCCCTCTGGCGCACGCACCAGCGGCAAGGTCCGCTACTTCGGGAATATGACCACCCGTCGCTGGCTGCCTTCGCCTTCCGACTCTGTCCGAACATCGGGGTGGCCTGCCAGCGACATGTGAACGATGCGACGTTCTGCCGGCGACATCGGCTCGAGGCTATCTTCACGACCGCTCGAAACCACTCTCCCGGCTGTTCTACGTGCCAGTCGCCGTAGCATCTGCACGCGTCGCTCTCGATAGTCTTCAATATCGATGACCACATAGGCTTTTCGACCGAGTTGGCGGCTTGTGACCATGCGAACGAGGAACTGGAGCGACTGAAGCGTTTCGCCTCGTCGCCCGATCAGCAGACCGGCATCCTGCCCTTCGATCTCGAAGACCATCGAATCCTCTTCATCGCTGTCACGAATATAGGTGTCGGCCACAACTCCCATCGCCCCAAGGAAATAGTCCAGGAGTTGGGACACCAACTCTTCGGCTTCCTCATCCCTCTCTCGTGGCGCTCGTGGCTTCGTATCGCCATTTGGTCGAGTCCGTAAACCCTGGTTGGAACGCTCGCGCTGCTGTGGCTGGTCTTCCATATCGTCGTCATCTGACCGATCACCAGCACCGGTAGCTTCACTACCCGCCCGCGGTTGGTCAATTTGATTTCGGCTGTCACGCTCGCGGCCTCTACCGCCGCGCCCGCGACCGCGCCCCCGGCCTCGATCACGACTTCGCATGCCGCCATCGCTGACCTCGCGTGACCGCTCCGGGTCCGTCGACTCGGGTTCTGCAGTCGCGTCGTAATCGTCGTTCGCTCGTGGGTCTTCAATGGAATCGTCGAATTCATCATCCGAAAAAGCCGAATCGCCGTCGGCGATCAATGCCACTTCAATTACGGCGGGTTCGCCACCGAAACCCAGGATTCCTGAACGTCCAGGGTTGACTACCCTAACGTCGACGTCTTCGAGTTCTACGCCCAGATCTTTGAGGGCGATTTCGGTCGCTTCGTCGACTGTCTTTCCGCTGAACTTCCGCACTCTGGTCATCGTCATC
Organism: Chloroflexota bacterium; assembly: GCA_027623655.1. Lineage (GTDB taxonomy): Bacteria > Chloroflexota > Dehalococcoidia > Lucifugimonadales > Lucifugimonadaceae > Lucifugimonas. Next base: position 3,120 of record JAQBVG010000002.1, on the reverse strand, counting down.
TGACTCCTCGGGACTCGACGCAATTTTCTTAGAGGCACCGCGGGCTTCGGCCGCAATTTGTGCAGCACGTTCGGCCCTGCTTTGTTCGGTACCCAGGAACGATCGTCCGAACAGTTCTACTGGTTGTTTTCCGCCGACGTAGTATTGAATTATCACGCCGACAATGTTTGAGAACAGTATGTATATGGCCAGGCCAGCCGGGAATTGCCAGGTGAATGCGCCGAACATGATTGGCATCATCCACAGCATCATCTGGTTGGTCTGGCGTTGCCGTGGATCCGATGTCGGATTCATGGTCATTTTCTGCTGCAGGAACATCGACGCTCCAACCAGCACCGGCAGCGCGTAGTTCCACGGCAGTGCTACGGCTGATACCAGGTCCACGAGCGAAATTCCCAGGAACTGGCTGTCGAATGGGACTGATGTGATCGCGGGGTTCCATGCGTAGAACAGTCCCGACAGGTTTGCCATCCCCTCCGGTGTCGAAGGCATTGTGCGAAGAATTGCACGATAAAAACCGATCCAGATTGGCATCTGGATGATCATTGGGCCGAGACATCCTATCGGGCTTACCCCGGCCTCCTTGTACAGAGCCATCGTTTCGGACGACATCTGACGGCGGGCGTCGCCCTTCTTCCCCTTGTATTTCTCCTGAATCGCCTTCATTTTCGGCTGAATACCCTGCATCTTCTTCATTTGCCGGGTTTGCCGCACTGTCAACGGGATCATCACGATTCGGATGAAGACAGTAAAAACGATGATGCTGAGACCGAAATTAGAGAACAGAACGTGATACAGCAGCGCAAGACTATTGATCATCGGGCGCATGATTACTTCGAGCCAGAGAATGCCAAATATTTCCATTTAGATGGCCCAGCCGTTCGAAGTCGTGTTCATTTCCTGGCGATCTGTGGTGGCAGCTAGTCGCATCGTCCGCCGCCTTTCAAATCGATACACCCTCTCTGGTTGGTGTCGTCGACAGAAAACCATTTGAGATCACCATTGAGAGTGTGGACATACAGGTTTCCGCCATGTACCAGCGGCGTGGACTTCACGGGTTCGTCAGTGACAAATACGCCAAGCTCTCGGCCGTCTATCACTGAAATGACCCGCACGTTTTTTTCGCCAGATGGAACTGCCAGCGCTCGTTCACGAGTTTCACCTCGTTTGCGATCAAACAACGTTGGAGCCGCAACAATCTGACCGTCGATCGTTGCAGACCATTTCTTTGTACCAGTCGCCTCGTCAAGAGCATAAATCGTCCCATCGAGAACCGAAACAAAAACGGTCCCACCCTCCAGCACGGGCCTCGCCCAACCCCAGGCGCCTGCTTCAAACTTCCACTCACCTGTCCCGGTGTTCAGGCGTGAGATTGTCGGAGATGCTGACCTGGCCGAAGCGTCCAATTTGTAGACATTACTGCCCAGGTCGCCAAAGAAAATATCGCCATCCCGGGCGAGAATCGGACCTGCAACAGCGCCCTCTGCCTCAAACGTCCACAGTATTCGTGAATCAGGGTCGGCGCTAAACCGATCAGCGTCAGACGTGTCGACCGCGTAGATCGTACCGGCCGTAGTGCCTACATAAGCGGTTGACCCGTCGATAGCAACCCCGCTCCAGGCGTTGCCGTCGAGGGCGATTCGCCACTTCACGATCGACGACGCTCCGGTCGACGCGTCAAGCCCGTAGAGGTATCCCTCAGGACCGTCGTCTTCTTCTCCGAGTTCGCCAGTGCCCACAAGCAACGTCGAGCCAACTATACCGATCGGTCCGACTAACTTCGTTTTCAACTCGAGACCGGTCTGGCCCCATATCGACGATCCGTCCGCCAGGTTCAGGGCGAATATTTCGCCATCGCAGTTGTCGCCACGGCAGGTATACCCAGCGCCGTAGATCTTGTCACCAACAATCACCGGGCTACTGTAAATAGCACCCAGTCCATCTCCACGGGGGTACCGCCAGTTCTGGTCGAGGTTCCCGGTCGCCGGGTCGAACCTGACGAGATTTCCATCTCGATTTCCGACAAACAATTTGTCGTTTTCAACGACAGGACTTGACCACCCACCTTCGGGCGTCAGGTCATCGATACAGGCTGCGGACACGATCATGACGAACGTCAGGAGGGCGAGCACCGACAGCCGTTTTCGGCTTCCGTTGACTCTTCTTGTTCTCTCTAACCCGCCCTTTTGGTGGCCGGTCATGGTGATAAATGACGGTGGCGTACTAGGCCTCCGAACTATGTTGGTTGATCAGGGAATAGCCGCTATCAGCGACTAAACGGTGAATGGATTTCAAGTTAAACATCAGGTCTTTTTTTCCGGTACGGGATCGTAACCCCGCGAGCGGCCGGGATGACACCGACCTATCCTCAGTAACGCAATCCACGAGCCTTTAAATGAACCGTGAGTCGAAATTGCTTCCGCGGCAAACTCCGAGCAGGTTGGGTCGTAACGACACTGGCCGGGCATGTAAGGCGAAATCGCGGCCCTGTAGCCACGTATTAGTGCCAGAAGAAGGGTTCGGATCATCTGTCCCCCCTCTCTTCCACCAAATTACCGGGACCTGCGGGACCTGTTTGAACGCCAACGCGCCTGAGTGAGCCTTCTATCGACTGAGCGAGTGTTGCGAAAGTCGCGGAGGATGACAGCGGTTTCGCTGTGACTACAACATCCCAGCCACCGACGACTTTCATCTCGCTCAGGGCTCCTCGAACTCTTCGCTTTACGAGATTCCGCGTGACCGCCGTGCCAACTCGCTTACTCACTGAGAGACCGAATCTTGGGAAGCCAAGGTCATTTGGTACCGCGGCAACGTTCGCGTTTTCGCCAGACGCGCGTTTACCGCGCGACAGAACATGGCGGAATTCCGCCGGCATGCGAATTCGCTGCCTGGTCGAGATGGACAATGGATACGGCCTGCCTAAACGGTAAGCCGCAGCCTGCCCTTACCTCGGCGGCGTGCCAGAACCGCACGGCCAGCCTTGCTGCTCATTCTTGAACGAAAGCCGTGTACGCGAGCGCGGTAGCGAGTTTTCGGTTGGTAGGTACGTCTTGGCATGAGAGTGGAGGGAAGCCCGAAGGCGAATATGCCTGAATATATCTGCCGGGTGTGTAAACACTG
>JAQBVG010000066.1 GCA_027623655.1 Chloroflexota bacterium | reverse complement strand
CGGGCGGACAGTGCGACCGGATGGGTTAATTCGTGTAATTCGAGGCAAACGGTCCTGGACTTGTTTGCTTGAAGTCAAAACCGGCCGCAATGTACTGGATCAAGAACAGTTGGAGAGCTATCTGGATGTCGCGCGCATTAATGGGTTTGATGCGCTTGTCACGGTCTCGAACCAATATGCGCCAGCGGCCGGTGTGCATCCAGTAACGGTCAGCAAAAGCAAGCTTCGCCGTGTCCAGATACACCACATGTCATGGATAGCCTTAATCACCCACGCGGTCATTCAACACGAACACCGCGGGGTAGCTGATCCGGATCAAGCCTGGATACTTGATCAACTGATCAAGTATTTGGAACACCCTAACTCTGGGGCGATGGAATTTGAAGACATGGGTCAGCACTGGGTTCAGGTCAAAAATTCAGCCAGAGATGGCACACTGAGAAAATCGGACCCGGGAGTCGACGAGGTCGTCAAACGGTGGATCGAATTCATGCGGTTTTTGAGTTTGCAACTGGGAAAAGAGCTCGGGGCAGAAGTTCAGCAGCCACTTTCAAAAAACGAACTTCATGACCAGACGACTCGAGTTGAAACTGCGAAGATATTTCTTGAGCAGGAAAATTCATTTCGTGGCGCGTTTCGAATCCCGGGAGCCATCGCAGACGTAGCAATTCTGGCAAACCTGGCGCGTCGTACGGTTGAAGTTTCGGTGGCCGTCGATGCACCCAGGGAAGGACGATCCCGAACGCGTATCAATTGGCTTGTCCGCCAATTGTCGAAAGCGCCCGACTCAACCCGGATAGAAGCTAGCTTCGACAGACGACGTGATACGACATCGAACACGCTTGCTGCCCTGAGGGAAAATCCGTCTCTTGGTCTCTGGCCCGATATTCAAGTAAATCCCCGTCGTTTTGCCATAGCACTTACGACGGACATGGGTATAAAAAATGGCAACACTCAAGGTTCGTTTGTTGAATCGGTGCAAACGACACTTGAAGAGTTTTATCGCGAAATCGTCCAGGTCTTAAAACCGTGGCATCCGCCCGCCCCGAAACTGCCGGTTCAGCCCGCAGACGAAGTAATGACCGATTGATAAATGCGCATTTTGAGTACATTTCCTGCCCCGACTCACGGTCGGGGATTAGCCGTGACTTCAGGTGGCGTGACCGTACAGTTGCGCTCTGACTGAAAGCCACCTGAACCACAGGAATCGCTTCCGCTCGATCAAAACGGCCGCGGCACGTGAGGCGAGATGCTTCGAAATGAGTATCTCTACACCTTTGTCACGAACTACCTGGTAAGCCGACCTGTTTGCTTTCTTGGCGTAAGTGTCGACCGACACCGAAGCGTGACCGCCTCAGCCAAGCCCAGCCAGGTAGTCGAGGGCCACCGGTCGCTCGCGTGAGTCCAGGTACTCACGTGCGGCGTCTGTTATCAAAAGTTGCAATGTGATCCCCGCCAGCACATTTCAGCCATTTCACCCCACGAATACGAACGCTCAGCCACCACCGGTTCGATGCCAGTGCGAATCTACCGGACTCAAACCTCGACCGGCTCAGGGCCATGCTGTGGTTCCACTCAGGCTCCAGTCAACTCTCGCTTCATCTGGGCGAGGCCCATCGGACCCAGCTTCAGTGCCCTGTTGTGCCAGTCCTTGAGATCGAACGAGGCGCCAGCCTTCTGTTTCGCCGATTCCCTTGCTTCGAGCCACACCCGCTCTCCGACCTTGTAGCTGATCGCCTGGCCGGGTATGCCAAGGTAACGGTCGATTTCCGAGGCAACGAAATCAGCCGGGAAGTGAACCCGCTCGCGCATGAATTCGAGGGCCAGGTCACCGGTCCAGACTTCCCCGGGATGAAACTCTGAGTGCGCGGGAATTCTAAGACCAAGGTGCATCCCAATGTCGACAATTACCCGGACGGACCGCAGTTCCTGCGCATCCAGCATACCCATGTAGTAGTCGGGATTTTCCAGATAACCCAGCTCACCCATGAGTCGCTCGGCGTAAAGCGCCCACCCCTCCGCATGTCCGGACGTGCCCGCCAGCAAACGCTGAAACCTCGAAAGTTCCTCGGTCATAGCTACGTTCGTGGCGATCTGGAAGTGATGGCCCGGTACGCCCTCGTGATATGCGATCGACACTTCGCGCCAGATCGGAAACTCGGTCTTACCTCCGGTCGGATACCACGTGCGGCCCGGACGTGAAAAATCTTCCGAAGGACCCGTGTAGTACATCGCCAGCGCACCGCCGGGGGGTGCGATCAGAGCTTCGATCTTGCGCACCGGCTCCAGGATGTCGAAATGAACGCCGTCCATTTCGTCAATCGTCCGGTCCTGGAGGTCCTGCATCCACTGTTTGAACTTACCCTCACCTTTGATCATCCGAGCAGGATCGGATTCGAGTAGTTCTACCGCCTCACCGACGGACGCTCCGGGCTTGATTAATCCGGCTGTCCTGGTCATCTCCGACATTACCCACGCAAGCTGTTCCCAACCCCAGTCGTACGTTTCTTCGGGATCGATCTCAGCGCCCAGATATCCACGGGCTGCGAGCCTGTATCGATCGCGCCCGACTCCATCGACCGGGGTCGCATCAGCGAGATACTCGCTCCTCAAATACTCGCCCATATCCCCGTAAGCTGATGTGGCGAGCGCAGAAGCGTCTTCGATCCTGTCCCTGATGGAATCGTCGTCGATATCAGAGGCCGCCAGGGCGTTCACCAGTGAATCGAAAAATGGGGCGCTGTCGCCCTCACCCGCCCAGACTTCGCATTGCGTCGCGCAGCCGTTCACCTGTCGCTGTGAAGTCACCAGACCTTCGGCACGTCCAATGTCGAGTGTCTGTCTGTAGCCGGCAAGCGATTCGCCGATCTTCTCCATTCGAGACGCGATGTTCTCCCAGGCTTCGAGCGAGTTTTGAGGCATCAGGTCAAAAATGGAGCGAACACTTTGAACTGGCGAGAACAGAACGTTCATATCGCGAAGATATTCTCGAGATTCGTGCTGCTCAACGGATAGCCTGGCCTCGGCGACAAACGTGTCTTTACACATCCGCTCACGTTCGTTTGCAGGGACTGCGGCCTCCATATCTCTGAGCGCTGCGAGTGATTCCATATGAAACGCCTCGATAGCTTCCGGCGAGTAATCTGCCATCAGGTGGTCGAACCCGGGCACTCCCATGTGAGTCGCGGTGAGTGGATGATGCTTTGCCACGGTCTCAACGAAGCCGTCGGCTATTTCGAATACTCCGGTCACGTGAAATTCCTCTGCCTGCACCGCTGCTTGCTAATCGACAATCCTGTATAGAAAACCGCCGAGCCTGAACGACTCCGGTTTGCCGGACTCGCCGAGTGAAAACTTGGCCAGCTCACCGGCGCCGCGGCCACCCATGACCTTGAATTCAGATCCGACTTTAGCAGTGGGATCCTTCTTGAGTGCGGCAGGTCCGTGCAGGGTGTAGTCCCCTTCCCGCGGGTCGTCCAATCTCAGTTCAGAATCGCTGTATACGACATCGACAAAGACACCGGGTTCGGCCCAGTACCGGCCAACATACCCCGCCGCTTCCGCCTCAGTGAGATCGATCAACTCCGATTCTGCCCGCTCGGCTACCGGTCCCAGTTCCTTGATAACTATTTCCGCTATATCTTCGGCCAGGACATAGGGACCGGGTGCGGGCCAGATATTTGCGAGGACAATCACCCCCGTCTGGGCCTGAACGCTGAAAACCATATTCGACGCGTAACCCTGGATACCGCCGCCATGATTGTGCAGCACGAGATCACCGCGGCGACTCAATCTCCAGCCAATCGCCTGGCCGGTCTTCCAATCGCTCGACATGTAAACAGGTCGGTGCATCTCGGCCAGAGTCGAGGCTGATAAAACCTTACTCGGGTGAGTATTACGACCCGCAGTGAACTGGAACGACATCCACCTGGACAGATCCTCGATATTCGAGTGCAACTGACCAGCTGAAGATATCCCACGAAGCGGGGCGTAAGGAGCTTCTCGCCGGTCACTGGACCCCGGCACCGGATGGCTGTAGCCGGTGGATTTCAACTTTGCCTGATCCGAATCCAGTTCGTAGCGAGTGTTGCGCAATCCCAGCGGTCCGGTGATTTCTTCGTAGACATACTGCTCGTACGGAAGTCCGCTTACCTGCTCAATAACGTGCCCTAACAGTCCGACCGCCAGGTTGGAATACTTCCACTGGCTGTCTTGCGGGATAACAACTTCGATAGCTGACAGTCCGCTCAACAGTTCTTCAGTCGTTGGGAAAGACGGGGTGTTCCAGTCGGTCAGCGGATGCTCGGTGCTGAGTCCCGAATAGTGGGTCATCATCCGCCGCAGTGTCACACCTTCAAGCGTGCCCTGAAGCGCGGACGCAACGGTGAAATCGGGCATGTGGACCAGCAGGGGATCGTCGAGCTCCAACTGGCCAAGGTCTCTGAGTTGGAGTATCGCTGTGGCCGTGAACGTCTTCGTAATTGAAGCGACACGTGAGATTGTTCGTGTGGTCGGCAGTAAATCCACGCCTATCTTCTGCGTCCCGAGCGAGTGATGGGCAGCCAGCGCATCTCCTCGGACAATGCCGACTGACAGCCCGGGTATGCGGTCCTGGGCCATCGAGGAAGTCATCAACTCCACGATTCTTGGCTCGAGCGATTTTATGTCCTCATTAACCGTCAACTGTTTCTCCAACAAATGCATGTGAAATTGAGTTCCGTAAGGTTATCGCCCAATCAGCGGGATAGGGTGAGGCCGGGCAGGTATCAGTCGATCTTTATTGCATCGAGAGGCAACTCGGTCAAAACAGTACGTGGCTGAGGCGAAAATAGATCGGCAGATGTAACATCCGGCCTGCAACTGCCAATCCTGAATTTGATCGCATCGAACGATACAAGCCACGATATGAAAATCACCAATATCTCGATCGACGTTATTGAGCGGATAGCCCCTTCGGCCAGAGTGCAGGATGAGCGGGGCGATCTTGGGGGAACCACGACCCAGGGTGTACTCAGGGTGACCACTGAAGATGGCATTGAAGGAAATGCCTTCGTGGGCGACCAGGCAGCAGAATCGAAACAAAGGATGGAGTCCATCATCAAGACGTTGAAACCGGCAATGATGGGCCGAGATTCTTCAGACAGAGAGTGGTTGTGGAACCAGCTCGGGGTAATTTCAGGTCACGGTGCCTCCATTCAACCGGTATGGGCACCGCTTGATGTAGCGCTCTGGGACATCGAAGGCAAGGCTGCGGGCAAGCCGATTCACCAGCTGCTCGGCACTGCACGCACCGAGGTCCCGCTCTACGCAACGTACCCGCCACGGCATGCCACTCCCGAGGGGTTCGTCGACGAAGCAATGCAACTTCAATCAGATGGTTTTCGTGCGTACAAAATCCATCCTGGCCCGCTTTCAGTAAGTGATGCCGTAGCGACTGTAGAAAAAGTCCGCTCGGCAGTTGGCGATGACATGACGTTGATGCTCGACCGAAATCACGGATATACGTTTCGAGAGGCACTCCGCGTTGGGCATTCCCTGGATGCCAGCGGATATTTCTGGTTTGAAGATCCGGTGCCAGCGAACGACATCGAGTCGATCAGGGAGCTGACCCGACGACTCGACACTCCTCTCAATATGAGCGATACACAGGGATTCCTGTTTCACGAGGCCGCAAATTTCCTTCAAATGGACGCTGTGAGGTTGATCAGGGGAACTGTGCGCAAAATTGGCATTACCGGCCTGAAAAAACAGATGTCTCTCGTCGAAGGATTCCACAAATTCTGTGAAATTGGACTTGCCGGAAACTCAGCACTGAACGCGGCGAATCTCCACGTCATGATGTCCTCGCTCAACTGCACATATTTCGAGTACTGGCTCCCGAAAGAGGTTCACCAGTGGGGCGTGACCAAACAAATCGAAATCAACAAAAACGGAAATCTTGACGCACCAACTGGCCCCGGGCTCGGAATCGAACTGGATGAAGATTGGATTGCGGCTCACAAAGTCGCGACACTTTCTTAAATCCGTACTAAACCTGTCGACTCCACCTGGCGTATGATTTCGTCATGAGCTCCACCGGGACAAGCCGTCCCCTCCCACTAGCGTCTCCCGATTCGGAAGGATTTACCATCTCCCGACGCCCGTTGCTGGGATTTGGCCTGCTCGGGGCAACGATAGTGGTCACTCTTGCAGTGCTGATTTATCTCGGAGCCTGGGCTTCCTCTGATCGGATAGAAAACCGTGTGCTCGCAGCAAGCACAGGTGGTGTGCACGATCAGGGTGATTGGTGGGAAGACAGTCTTTTGCTGGCCTGTCCTCTGCACTAACAGGCGATCATCACCCACTCAATGCAAAACACCGCCCTCTGGTTTGACAGAAAATTCGGACTCAAAGAACACACCATCGCACACTATGCATGGGTGATTGTCGGTATCGCGGGCGTAGTCCAAATGGTTGGTGCGGCAATACGCATGGCATTTGGAGTTCTGGTCGATCCACTCGTGACAACGTTCGGGTGGTCACCCGGGTCGATCGGACTCGCCTATGCGTTGATGTCGATCATGGCAGCCCTGGCGTCACCAATTGGCGGATATCTCGGCAATCGGTACGGTGCCAGACGAACGATGGCGGCAGGAACTGTGCTGTTTTTCCTTGGGATGATGTGGACTTCTCAAACCGAACAGATCTGGGAGCTATATCTCGCTTATGGCCTTCTGTTCGGGTTTGCCCAGGCCCTGCTACTCGTTCCGGTCGTTCCGGCAGTTGCGTCGTGGTTTCGGCGCCACCTTGGACTCGGCACCGGGATAATGATGGTTTCCTGGAGCCTCGGACCAGCCCTGGTGGTTCAGGCGCTGGCGGTTCTCTTCAACACGGTGGGCTGGAGCCAGGCGTTCATGGTTGTCGGCATCGTCGGCACGGCAATCCTCGCATTTGCCCTGTTGTTCTTTCGCAACACACCTGAAGAGGCCGGACGGATAGCTTATGGGACAAAACCGAGCGACCGGCAGCTTATGACGAGTGGCAACATTTTTGTCACGACACAGCAGGAATTCCAGAAGTATGTGTACAAGACCAATGCGTTCTGGAACCTGATTAATATTCACTTTCTCGGCTGTGTCGGTCACTCCGTAATTCTCGTCGGAATAATCCCTATGGGAATTTCGAGAGGAATGGGACCACTCGCAGCTGCTGGCGTTCTGACCACAATTTCGGTCGTCAGCGTGACCACCAGGTTTATGACTCCGGTCCTGTCCGACAGGTTCGGGTCGAAGGCCGTGATGTTCGTGTCCTTCTTTGGGCAGGGGATTGGAGTGTTCCTGCTGTTGACTGCCGATTCGACCTGGGAGTTCTATACATTCGCCGTCCTCTGGGCAATCCCGTATGGCGGCGAAGGAACTGCGTTCCCGATCATCAACCGGCAGTATTACGGGCATTCACCTATGGGCACGACCTACGGCTGGCAAATCCTGGGCGCAGGCCTCGGTATGGCACTGGGAGGCGTATTGCCCGGCCTCGTATTCGATATCACCGGCGGGTACGGCTGGGCTGTCGGGTTATCAGCGGTCTTCAGCCTGATCGGAGCGCTGGCAATCATCCTCCTCGAACCCACACGACGCCAGTTGATCCCTGACTGGCCTGAAATAGATTCAGTAACAACCACACAACCTGTAGCGGGTGCCCCAGTGGCTGCACTTCCGGGTCACGGCGCACCTGGCGGAGACTAGCTTCACCCGCCGATCGTCACCGCGCTCACCGGTTGCGTCACTCTGCCCTCTAGTTGCTTACTTGTGGTAAATTCGCCCACGCCTACCGCCGATTATCCTGCCTCAGTACCACGAAGACTACCGTTGACCAAACACCGCAATAAATCACTACTTGGTTCCGATGGCCGGATCAGTGGTTTCTCCATTGCTGAAAACCTCGGCGTAACACCGCTCATCAACGCCGGTGGACCCAATACCAGACACTCTGGCTGGCGACCTCGACCGGAAGCGATCAGGGCAATGGAGGCGATGAGCGAAGTGTTCGTTCAGATCGATGAACTGCTGATCGCAGCCGGGGAACGCATAGCTGAGTTAACTGGCAACGAAGCCGCCACGATTACCTCTGGCGCATCTGGAGGACTTGTCGTCCAGGCTGCGGCTGCCATGGCGAAAGGCGACCCCGAACGAATCGCCCAACTACCAGTCGCCACAGGTATGCCGAACGAACTGATCATCCAGCGGCGTCATCGGTTCATATACGACCACCTTTACCTTGCGCCCGGCTCCAGATTTGTCGAAGTCGGCACATCGGAAGGCTGCACCCTTGATCAGGTCGAAGCCGCGATCTCGGCAAATACTGCGGGCATAATTCACCTGGAATCACCGTTCAAAAGTCTTGGAGTCGTACCTCTTCCCGATCTTGTCGCGCTGGCTCACGACCACGGCCTGCCAGTGTTGGCCGACTGCGCTTCGATGCTGCCGCCGAGAGAAAATCTCACGAAGTTCACTGACCAGGGTGCCGATCTCGTCAGCTTCTCTGGTGGGAAGGCCGTCCGCGGACCGCAGAGCACCGGGTTTCTGGTCGGTAATCCTGAGTGGATCGAGTATGCCCGACTCAACAACGCCCCAAATCCCGGCGTCACACGCGCACAGAAAGTCTCCAAAGAGGAAATTGCCGGGCTGCTAGCGGCACTCGAAGTATTCGTCGACGAGGATGAGGAAGAGGAGACCAGGAATTATCGGCAGCAGATGATGTTTGTTGTCGATCAGATCGCGGAAATTCCGGGGCTGACTGCCGAAGTGAAGCACAACTACGATCACTACATTCCTCACGCCGTAGTCGCCTTTACCAGCGACTGGCGCGGGCCGTCTTACTCGGAAATCTGTGCGAGATTAAAAGCTGATCCGCCACGGATATATGCAGCCGAAGACTACAGAGAGGACTCGTCGTGCATGTGGATCGACCCTCTGAATTTGCAGGCAGGGGAAGTCGAAATAGTAGCCGAAAAGCTTCGGCATATACTCGTCGATGCATCTTCGGGACGATAACCGAAGAAAAAGATCACTAGAAGGAAACCGAAATTGGTTCGAATTGCAGGCAAACACGCTCTACTGAAAATGTTCGAAGCCGAAGGCGTCGAATACATGTTCGGCAACCCGGGCACAAGTGAAGCTCCGATGATGGCGGTGATGAACCAGTACCCGTCTATGAAGTATGTGCTTGTACTCCAGGAAGGCGTGGCCGTAGGCCTTGCGGAGGGCTACGCACGGTCCACTGGCAAGGTGCCGCTGGTCAGCCTCCACATTGACAACGGAATGTCGAACGGTCTGTCGCTGATGATCGACCAACTTTACGGTGGGACCCCCATGGTGATGACCGCAGGTAACAAGGACATCCGGAAGCTGGCGCCCGGTCGGTCTGATCTTGCCAACATGGCGCGTCCGTATGCTAAGTGGAGCACTGAAATTACCCATGCCGAGCAGGTCCCGGCCGTGATCAGGCGTGCGTTCCAGGAAGCTCGGACCGTGCCAACCGGACCGGTATTTGTCGCTATGTCTGCCAACGCGTTCGACGATGAGGCCGATGTCGATCTGATCCCTTCAGCACACGTCGACACGTCACCGAGCGCCGATCCGGATTCGATCGACAGGATTTGTGCTGCAATTGCAGGCGCCGAACGACCGATACTAATCGTGGGAGACAGAGTCGGTGAAGGCGAGGGAATGCGCTCGGCGGTGACGGTCGCAGAATCTGCGGGAATGCGAGTCTACGGCCATGGCTCAACCACCGTGAATTTCCCTGCCAACCACCCGCTATGGCAGGGTGGTTTGAACATGCGTACCGCCGACGCCGTTGCAGCGGTCAAGGCCGCGGACGTCGTGCTTGCTGTGGGTTGTCCTGTATTCGAGGACTTCTTCTATCAGCCGGGTCAGTTCGTAGCCGAAAACTCGAAACTTATTCACATCGATATCAATCCCGGCGCCATCGGCAGGTCAGAGCCGACCGATATCGGCGTGCTTGCATCTCCGGCGAAAGCACTCGGCCAGTTGGCCGAGGTCCTGTCAGACGGCCTGAACGGGGTGCAAACCGAAGCGGCGGCAGGCAGGTCGCGGGAGGCGGCAATGGAAAGCGCGGCCCGCGTGGAAACATTCAGGAAACTCGCGGGTGCAACTGCGAAAGGCCGCCCGATGTCACCGGCAATGATGGTCGACCGCCTTGCAAGCGCACTGCCCGAAAATACAGCCGTGTTCAACGACTCGGTCAGCACCGGTGGGTTGCTTTTTGAGGCACTGTCACCATCCGTCGCTGGCACCTACTACGGGTGCCGCGGGCAGGCCATTGGTTGGGGCATGGGTGCAGTGATGGGAGTGAAGTTAGGGAGTCCCAAACAACCGGCTGTAGGCGTGATCGGCGATGGCAGTGCGATCATGACAGTTCAGGCCCTGTGGACGGCAGTAAATTCTGAGATTCCGGCAGTATTCGTCATATGCAACAACGCTTCCTACAGGGTGCTGAAAGTGAATATGAACCACTATCACCGGTTGAATTCACTCGAGCAGCCAGATTCCTACTTCGCAATGGACTTCCCGCATCCGATCGACTTCGCGGCGCAGGCAAGAGCTTACGGAATGCAGGGAGTTCGAGTCGAAGATCCGGCCGATATTGATTCAGCGATTAACACTGCGATCGACTCGGGAAAACCCGCTGTAATAGACATGATTATCGATGGATCGCTGTAGCTCGCCGTTCTGACGATTTATCAACTGGTGCCAATCGCAGGCTCCGATGACCGGTCTGTTCGGGACCCGAAGTCGGTCGGAGTTCACCGCCGCGACCAACTGGAGGCGTCTGATCGACTTCCGATGTGCGGTCGACCCGGGCTGAAACCCGGCCCTTCCCACTTGCGGAATCCACGTAAATCGCTCTGGGGGCTACCCACTGTGATGGCCCGTACCCGCCAACGAAACTGAACTGAAGAGGCCGATAATCGCGGATCTGTCAGAACTCAGCGCTCGACCTCTAATTTTGGCATTGAGTCGGCAAGAAACATCGACTCCTTGAGTATGAAAACGAACATTGGGCCGACTTAATCGGGCGTCAATTTGCCTCAGAGCGCTGAGTTCTGACAGAACCGTTTACGTGAGCTCGTGCCCAAGGACTAGGTAGTGAAGTTGTGGACAGGGCAGACTTTGAATCGTAGAGCGGACGGTTATGAGCCGCCTGCTCTAACCGCAATGAACGGTTGCCGGACTCTATAGCGGTACAGCAGCATCGTTCGGAATCCACCGACCAACCGACTGCTCAATCTGCCCATCATGTACCGCCGTTGCACTTTTCGTACTTTCAAACAATAGGTGTTGGGCTATCCACTACGTGACTGTCAGAGCCACTGGCGCGCCCACCAGGCGCCGTGGTCAGACTGTCGGCTCAGCATGCCCACAATGTCCCTACAAAGCATGATGGTTACGAAGTCACGGCCGCGTCAGAGATAAGGGGTCTCCAGAAGTACCCCGAAAAGGCGGATCACGCAGGCTTAGGTGGCTCGCGGTGAGGCACGTCCGAAGATCAATGGTGGTCCGCGCCGCATACGTGCCACGGCCTTCTCAAACTCCGGCAAGTTCAGCGGGATCGAAGGTGCTGCAAATGTCGGCAAGAATTCGACCTTGGTTGAGGCACCACACTTTGAGCATGCAGGCTTGATATCCGTCTCTCGAAGTAGCGTCTTTAACAGGCCGAATACCTCGACTCTGTGTGTATGTTTGAGAGCTTCGACGAGCGCGAACGCAATATCCTCATCGACTAGGTCGTCATTCCAAGTTGCACCCGCTAATTCGAGAAATCGATGGATGACACCCGACGTATCGCCAGACGCGACGATTTTGGCGCCTCGAAAACGCCCTAAGCTGGGGTTGCCTTTGATAAGCATGTGGCGATCCACAAACCATACATCGGCGCTGTCAATACGCAGTGTGTCTGCTCGCATCAGGATGTCCTCGCGGCTGGACAACCTGTCGCTAGCCTTTCCGAGAGCGTTCCTTACCTGTGCGATTTTCTCTGGATCATCCGCAATTATTTTGGAGTCCCCGACCACTCGGCTGATCGTGAAGACGCTGGTGGTTGGGCCAATGTAGTTGCGGACCTGCATGGCTCCGTGCCCGCCGTAGACTCGACTATCAGCCCTGTAAACACTACCTACCCGATATAAAGACTTAGAGCGGCAACGTGGGCACCAAGAATCTCGACACGGCCTCGCGGCCGGAGTTTGGTGGGCGTTCTCACACTTCTCAACTGCGGCATAGCGTTTTAGACAGCGTGCGTGGCGCTCGGCGAGGGGCCATTTGGACATCGTTTCTGGTTCAACGCAGTCGGCTGGGTGCAAGCTGGTCCCTGTTGCACCCGAAGCGATCCGTTCTTCATCCCTATTTTGCCGAATCGCCTCTCGTTCATATCTACGGCGTTTCTCACTGGCCCACCTGTCCGGATCACCCCACGGCCCATCCCTGAAATCCCAGTGTTCCCGCCACTCGTAAACAGATTGACGGAATGGCTTCCAAAGAGAGGAAACCGGGGTCGTTATAGTCCTAAATGCATATTGGTTAGTAATTTCATTACTAACCTTCAGGCTGCCGGGTAGCGACAGCGCGTCGGGCGACTTTGGAATCTTGGTTCGCGGTTGCGCACGCCGCTCGTCTAGGGCCTCACGGCGCGCGTAGGGATCAATTCCAGAAGTTTCTGCGATACTCATGTCGTTACCTCCCCCGGTTTCGGCTTCGGAAGAGGTACCGTTACTGAGATCGCTAGTCCTGATCCTCTCGGAATCGTCTACGGTAAAATAAGTCACGCCGGGCTCCTTCTACAATTGCTCGACTAAGTACTTGGCCGCCCCTGATTCAACCGGGAGCGGCCTTTTCTTTAGTTCAAATGCTGACTCTCACCAGAATTAGTCGGGGAAGACCAATTTCCTTCCAAGAATCGTTGAAATGCGACCTCGGGCACTAGCCATCTTCCACCTACCTTGATGCCAGGCAGTTGCCCCGAGGCCACCCCTCGATAAGCCGATCTTTCTGAAATTTCTAGAATGTTCGCCATCTGCCTGACTCCGCCGCTAAGAACAGCGGGTCGGCCTTCTTCCTTCGTCGACATTCATCGCCTCCCAACTGATAGTTCACGCAACCGTTGCCGAAATCAAACCTATAACGTAACATTAGGCGACAACAATGTATTTCACGCAACATTTATGTTTTTCACGCAACATTTATGGTGTGATTTAGCGGAAAAGGTGAATGGCATGCCGCGAATACGGGACTACGAGAGGCTCACGTTCGAGGTAGCTTCGGCGGTATTCGCCTTGGTGGAGGTCAACCGAGGGCCAGTACCTGTAGACGAAGCTCAGGCGGAAGCACAACGTGCCAGCGGCCGCTCTTACGACAGAAGAACGATTTCACCACTCTTGCAGTTGGCGAAACATCTGATGCTACGAAGAGCCATCAATTTACCTCCTCTGACATCAACAAAAGATGCGCGAGAACTGACAGACACCAACACTGTCGGCTACGGCGTTTCTCCGAGCTGGGTACTGGAAAAATCGATTTGGTACTACCAAAGGCTTTTGGAAATATCTCTAGCACGAGAAAAGAAAGTGAAACGCCTGAGTGGTCTGCTAGACCGAATGAGCGTGCCTGCTTACCGAAATATTCCTGGTGATCTTTTACACGGAGATGGCAGCTTCCATGCACGTGAAATCGAAGGTTCGAGGTTTCGGTGGAAGGACGCATCTCGGGAATCCGGCGTGAATTCGAGCGTTGAGCGAGCGTGGTACGACAACATCGATCACACATGGTTGGTTGAAGAGGTGATTGGTGATCTCCCTGAACCTTCCCGTGGTGATCTCGCAAGCCGGTATCAGTCGATCCAGAAAGAAGTCTGTGAATATCTGACCGCGGCTACGACGAACCACAGTGAACTAGAGCGTGGATCGCCGAGCCTCCTCACGGTGAACGTCGAAGAGATTCACGGTGGGGAGTTGGCCCTTCAATTGGGTGGACCGCCATACCCGGATGGTGTACAGCACGGCTTGTACCTCTACCACGAACCTGCGCGGCTTCAAGAGTTAGTTATCGGATTTGTCGATTCGCTCACACGGGCGTTCAACGAATTATGAATCCGGTTATCGTCGGCAACGAATCAGAAATTAGTAAGGGAGGCCTAGATGACAATAATGGAACACAAAGGGCAAAAAAATGTTTGGCGGATTCAGGTCACTGCACCCGCTGACCCGGTGACTGGTAAACGCCATCGACCGTCTGAAATCTTTCGGGGTAGTATCAAAGCAGCCAGGAAGAGAGAAACTGCCCTAAAGGCATCCATTGATACTGGCGAGTACGTTGCCGGAAACACGCTGCTGATTTCAGACTTCATAGCCCAGTGGTTTCCGGGTAAGCAAGCCAGCGTCGCAGCCACAACCGCAAGTGGATATCGAAGACTGATCGATAGTCATATCCTCCCAGAACTTGGCTCTATCCCGATACAAAGTATTACTGAGGTGGTCCCGCTTGTCTGAACAGCTCAGTCCGTTTTATAAGTGGAATCGCTGCATCATGTTTTAGG
>JAQBVG010000065.1 GCA_027623655.1 Chloroflexota bacterium | reverse complement strand
TATATCCGGATACGTCCGACTGGGCCCAAGTAACGTCCGACATCCTTACCGAGCTTCGACTGGACACGGCGAACATCGGTCTCGAATCCGATTCGTGGTTCTTGACCGTTGATCTTCGAGATCGGATCGAGGAACGATTACCTGCGGCAAAATTTTCCGGCGGAAGTGGGTCGGTCGAATCGCTCAGGCTCATAAAATCTTCGCAGGAGATCGAGTATCTACGGCAGGCGGCACGAATATCAGAACTTGGTATGCAGGCCGGAATTGACGCAGTTAGCGACGGGGTTTCGGAGCTCGAGGTGGCTGCTGCGGTCCACACAGCTCTCGATCTTGCGGGTTCTGAATACACCGGACTTCCGGCTTTCATCACTTCCGGCTCCCGCTCCGAGCTGGTACATGCCACGTGGTCACCGAAAAAGATCATAAACGGCGAAGTCGTTTTTCTGGAAATCCCCGGGAGTGTCAATCGGTACCACGCAGCGCACAGTCGGAGCGTATTCGTCGGCGACCCGCCCGATGATGTCCAGAGAGCGAGCTATGTCGGCAAGATCGCACTCGAAGCCGCGAAAAGTGCGATGCGTCCGGGTACACCCGCATGTGACGTGTTTGAAGCCGGTCGCGCAGTCATTGACGCGGGCGACGTGAACTACAAACAAGGGCGTCGAATCGCCTATGGGATTGGCATCGCATTCCCGCCTGGATGGGACGAAGGAGACATTTTTTCGATCAATGTCGACGAACGACGTCCACTGGAAGCAGGAATGACCTTCCACCTGATTACGACCATGAGACCAAAGGGCCTGGGAGCGATAGGAAATAGCGACACAGTGTTGATCACTGATGAAGGTGTCGAAACCCTTACCGCAGCGATCCCGCCGGGTATCCGGAAAACTTGATGAAAGTGTCGTGGCGATTTGGTCCTGGATCCCCTCTACCCGGTTGAAGAAATCCCAATCAACATAGCGAGGTTCGTTGGTCGCTCAGATGCGGCCGTTGATAGTTTGGCGCGTATCACCCAGTGTTGACAGTTGATCGCGCTGAGCCATAATCCCCCCACGTAATATCGCGAATGTCGCAAGCCGAGCCAAAATTACCGTCGCCGGTCAATAACGGATCCGCTGGCACAACAAAGATTTGCCATGAAAACGCCTGTACAAATTGTTGGCGCTGGACCGGCTGGGCTGACAGCCGCGATAACCATCGCCCGTCGGGGAGGCAAGGCGGTGGTGTACGACCGGCGCGCCGAGGTGGGAGCGCGGTTTCACGGCGATTTTCAGGGGTTGGACAACTGGTCCACAAAAGGCGATGTCCTCGACGAGTTGGAGTCTTACGGAATCGAACCCAGTTTCAAATTCGCCCCGTTCAACGAAGCTGTGATGTACGGCCCCGACGGCAGAGAGTATGTTTGCCGGTCATCCCGGCCACTGTGGTACCTGGTACAACGTGGTACGACGCCGGGGACCCTCGACCAGGCACTCAAACAACAGGCGTTGGATGCCGATGTAGAACTGAAGCTGGGCACAACTGTCAAGGATCTTCCTGAGGGCGGAATCGTTGCGTACGGGCCCAGACGAGTCGACGGAATCGCGATTGGCTACACGTTCGAGACTGATATGTCGGACGGCGCTTTTGCCGTGTCCTCGAATGCCCTGGCACCCAACGGCTACGCTTACCTGTTGATATGGGGTGGCCGAGCCACGCTGGCGACGTGCATGTTTTCCGACTTCGGTAATGGCCTGGAATATCTTGAACGTTCAGTCGATTTTTTCAGGGCCAGGGCTGGACTGAAGTGGCGTAACGAAACCCGGTTCGGCGGGGATGCCAATGTGGAGACCCGGCCTAAGCTCCAACGCGGGCAAACGCTCTTCGCAGGTGAAGCGAGCGGTCTGCAGGACTTCCTGCTCGGCTTCGGAATGCGCTATGCCATGGTTTCGGGTCATTTCGCCGGAGCGGCGCTTCAAAACGGCGACCCTGATAGCTACCGCCGACTGTACAGAGAACGACTCTGGTCACACACCAAAGCCGGTGCCGTCAATCGGTTTCTTCGCACACTGGCCGGCAGTCGCGGCTACGAGGTACTGATTAAAAGAGTCGCTAAATCCAAGGATCCCCGCGAATTGCTGCGACGTTACTACAGCAGCCGATGGTGGACCCATGCCCTGTATCCACTGGCGACCGTCGACTCGCGTTTTCGACGCACCGGTGTTGCCATTGACGACTGGTGGGACAGGACCTGATTCTGCGTATTCCATGTCAAACCACGGCAACTGGAAAAAATCTGCCGGGAAAATATCATCTCAGCGCCTTCCGGACTCGGCATTTCGGAGTGATCCACACATGGTCGAAATACTTGTAGATCGGGGAGTCAGCCTCACGAATTCCGACGGCTTCGGACTGCGGTGTGCGGCGCATCGGTGTCGAAAGTCCGTTCGTTTTTGAGAGTATTCGATGGAGACGCTCAACGTCGACCGTGGCCTCATCTAAGAGTGCCTGATAGAGAATTACGTCAGATGGGGTGTAGCGAACTAAGGAGCGTCGAATGAGGCAGAGACAGACTTATGCCGAGGGGTCTATTGGCTCCCATAGCTCTATCTTGTTGCCTTCAGGGTCGTAGACCCAGGCGAACCTGCCGTACGACTCGTCCATGCGTTTTTCGTCGATCCGCACCCCGGCTTCCTGCAGGTTTTTTAGCGCGGACTCGAGATCCTCCAGGCGAAAGTTCAACATGAATGCCTGATCCGGTCGGCCGAAGTAGTCGGTGTCCGCCGGAAACGGTGAAAACACGGTGTAACCCGCCTCCTGTGTCCACGGGGGGCCGTTTCCGACCGCGAGGGTGCCAAAGTTTTCCTCGTATCAGCGCGCCAGTGCCTCCGGGTCCTTCGACCGCAAAAACACTCCCCCGAGGCCGGATACTGTTACGGTTGGTTTGGTTGATGACATATCGCTAAGTTACTCCGATTCGATATCCGCGGAAGGTTCTGCCGAACAAGAACGCGGCCCACAGTTTACCAACCACCGTTATTTGTGCGAGCGGTCATGACACGTGCCTCTTACGTGATGGGCGCCTACTTCAAACATCCCGACGTGCCGGGCGGTGCTGTTGCTTGTTGCGAAGTGACCGCGAACCGTCACCTCAGGATCCCGGATCCCGGTCTGCTGGATGACAGAGTTAGCTCTCGATGTTTGAGCCGTAGAAAACCCAAACCAACACATCATCACGTCCCCGGGAATCGCCCTTGTCCGACGGCCTGTGGAGCTATACTCCGTCACCACTGCATCACAAGTCGGAGGAGGCACATATTGCCCGCG
This sequence comes from Chloroflexota bacterium, assembly GCA_027623655.1. Classification (GTDB taxonomy): domain Bacteria; phylum Chloroflexota; class Dehalococcoidia; order Lucifugimonadales; family Lucifugimonadaceae; genus Lucifugimonas. Next base: position 11,415 of record JAQBVG010000065.1, on the reverse strand, counting down.
GCATCTCATGAACCCCTGGCCCTCGATCCCGAAAATCCCGATATCCTGTACGGTTCTACCAGCTCTCTCTGGGACGCTCGTCACCCGATCGAGTGGGGGATCAAGCGCATCGCTGCCCTGGGTCTGCAGGGGATCGAGCCGTATGCGAAGCAAATCGAGGACCACCGTGCCAACCCGCTGGCGCTAAAGAAGAAGTTCGACGAATCTGGCGTGACGCTAATCGATGTTTCGAACGGGGCGAAGGGGCAGTCGACAAACTTCATCGACCCGGAAGAAACACCGAAGACGATCGCCGATCACGTGGCATTCGCCCGAGACTTCCTGCAGCCGTTCGGTTGCGACCTCTGGAAGTGCAACATGGGTGCTCGGCCGCCCGGTGGCACCACAGATGACCAGCTGAAGAGGGTTGCCGACACGCTCAACGAGATCGGTCGCCAGACAATCGAGGTGGGAATTCGCCTGGCGCCTCACCCGCACATCTGGGGTCCGGTAGAGCGCGAGCACGAGGTCCGCGCCATGCTTGACCTGACCGATCCAGACTACGTGTGGCTCACACCTGACACCGGCCACCTGGTCCTGGGCGGCATGGATGCGGTCCAGATCATGAGTGACTACCTGCCTCGCATCGCCGAAGTACACCTGAAAGACACGTATGCGAAGTACCGGGGCAATAAGGCCACACCTGCCCGGGAACAGCACGCTGAAGCCAGCGTTTATCACAATATGGGTGGTGGAGGCGTGGACTTCCCGGCGGTGATGAAGCTGTTACGCGACCGGCACTACAAAGGCTGGGTCGTGTTCGATATGGATGGGCCAAGGAAGGGCGATGACGGCTTCGACGCGATCGGTGGAAATATCGACCTTGCCATCGACGACTATCTGGCCCACAACGTCAACTACTTGCGGGTGATCCTGGGTGTGAGATTGCAACCTCTCGACTGAGCACCTCGCCCGGGTTCACGAAAGGTTTGACGTCGTTTCGAGCTGATCGTTCCGATTCTTGCTTTTCGCACCTCAAAATCCGTTGCTAGTGCTTGAAAAGGAGTTCCCGGCTAAACTATCGCGATGCAGAAGATTGCAACCAGAATTTTCATAGCGGCGTCCGTAATTTTCGGAGTGTTCGGGATCGGGTTTTGGGCCACGGTAACTGAGGGAGAAGAATCTGCGAGTGACTTAAACGTCCTCTTTGGGCGGCTTGCGGGAATCGCTGCCTCAGTTGTCCTGTCGTCATTCGCGGTCAGTGTCGCCGGAAAGTACCTGAACAACAGCGATTGATCGTCGACCAACCAACTCGCGGCTGCCCCGGCGAGCGACCTCCCGGATTTCGACTACTCCGCGTACATGGGAATGTTTGCTCTTCCCTGTCGACCACAGGTCCCCGATGGGACCGCGTGTCGGCCGGATCGCCGTAACCCCGCCTGGTTAGTTGGTGATCTCGATATCAAGTTGGTGGAAGTCAACTGAGAGCATCAACCATCGTAGTCCGGTTAGACCACACAAGGAACAATCGAGTGGTCACAGGTTCAAGTTGTTCCGGGACCCCAAACTAACCGTAGCCGATTAGCCCAGACATTCGTACACCGCGTCAGCGAGCGATCTGGCACGTGGGTCCGTACCCCTCGGTCCACTCCAGGATTTGTTCATCACATAGCCCAAACTCATTCGTTTGTCGGGGTCGGCAACGCCGATAGACCCACCATGTCCGCCATGACCGAACGCTCGCTCGCCGTAACTTGCACCCATCTCTGGCCCAACCAACTTGAAACCGACTGCTCGGCGAGCATTGTCTATTTCAAGTACGGCATCGAAACCGGTGGCTTGTTGAACAAGTGCATTTTCGATAGTTGGCCGCTCAATCAGTCTCACGCCATCGTGCTCACCTCCGAGGGCCAACGGTCGATAGATCGTGGCCATTCCGCGAGCGTTGGAGTAGCCGTTGGCGGCGGGTATCTGGGCTTCCCGATGCGCGCGGGTGCTCAACCGATTCGAAGGTGTATTCGCCCTCATGAAAGACCCGGACCGTTCACCATATGATGGAGTTTCGGGCGGCGGTTCAGATGAAGCCTCCTGGCGAGGTTGAATCCAGTCAGCCACATTCGAGTCTTGCGATTCCGGCAGACCAAGGTAAAACTCCGCACCCAGCGGTTCCGCTATTTCACGGGCGATAAACTGGCCGGGTATCTGGCCACTCACACGGTGGATGACTTCCCCGACGATCCAGCCGAACGTGAATGCGTGATATGCGAGTGTGGAGCCCGGTTCCCATTCCGGTTTCTGCGCTGCGCACGCTTCGATCATGGTGTCCCAGTCGTATGGTGCTCCCATGTAGAGATCGGCATCTATGAATGGCATTCCGGCGGTATGCGACATGACCTGTCGAAGCGTGACGTTTTGTTTGCCATTCTGTGCGTACTCCGGCCAGTAACGTGCTATCGGTGAGTCAAGATCGATCTGCCCCCGCTCGACAAGCATGTGTACGGCTGTGGCAACAACACCTTTCGTGGCCGAGAAAATGACACACAGGGTTTGTTCTTCCCATGGTCGGGTGACTTCTTCATCCATAAACCCGCCCCAGAGGTCTACGACCGTCTCACCCTCGACCGTAACAGCAGCCGACGCTCCAATATCGCCATGCTCCGTAAAACACCGTGTGAAAGCGTCTGCCACGATCTGAAATTTCGGGTCGCAAAAACCTTTCGTATCCATCATCGCCAGCCGATCTTTCAATCTCATCAATGCCTGTTGCGCTCCAGATCGAGTCACAGGGGGCAGTCTAGTACATGTTTGCGCGCTGTGAGGAGCCAGGGGTCTGCTGTACTTGGACAACCGTGACTATCCATCAGAATGAAACTGTTCAGCCAATTCGGGGCGAATACAGCAGTCCAGTAGTCAGTGAATTCAGGACAAATCTCCTGTATCTGAACTGAGAGTGGGGCGGCCACACCAGCATTTACAACAGTTGACTCATATTCGATTGGTCACAGGTTCAAAGTCCTGTCGGGCCCACAAGTCTTCTCCATCAGCGTTCAGACTCAATCAACCGCTTCATGTTCTCCATCGTCCTGTGGACTGGCATCGGATCAAGAGGGTTTGGCATGCCCACAATATCGACCGTCATCGTGACCTTGGTGCTGTCAGTCCCTACTGACTCAAAGGCCAGTCTTCCGTGCATCTCCATTGGTCCGTCGTGAATAAGCATCCCGAATGACTTGTCCTGAACCCACTCTTCGACCTCCATCGTGCCTTCTATTTCTTGGCCTGAACGGGAGTTGTAGCGTTTCAGTACGGAACCAATCCTGAGAGGACCTTCTGTCACGGGCTCAAGGCGCATTTCTGGGTCCCAGCGGGGATGATTGGTCGCATGTTCAGCGGCGGCGAACTGAAATACAACCGACGGCTGGCGATCAATGACGATAGAGGTTTCTATATTTGGCAATGGTCTCTCCTGGCGTTGTTCGGACTCACTTCAGGACTTAGATGCCATGGCAGCCAAATGTGAGAGTATGGTACACGAGCGGTCTGAACCAGTTTTGTTGCCATGCCAGCCAAGTTCAACGTGAAAGCGGTTAGTTGGTGGGCCCGACAGGACTTGAACCTGTGACCAATCGATTATGAGTCGATTGCTCTAACCGACTGAGCTACGGGCCCGCAAGAAGTCGAATGACTCGTTGGCGTGGCTTTGGGCCACAACCGATTCTCTCACGGTATTTATCGCGGCGCACCTTTGGTTCGTCTTTCACCCGGCTCAACACACGGAAATGCCCTGGTGGCCAAAAAGCATGTATCGCTATCTTCGAGTTGCTTTTTCGACCGGCGGAGGGTGCCCGAAAACATGCACGCCCGCGGCATGTTGGTCCGAACAATCTCGGCAGTAGTCGCTTCGGTCTGAGGGACATGGGTTCTGCATTGTCGACAACTGCAACAGTTGGTAGCCTGACCGCCTGCCGGCCGTTCGCCGGAGCTGCTGCACCAACAGACTGGTCGAGGTACCTCTCGCATGATTCAAGTCCCAGTGATATTCCCACTCCGCAAATATTCTCGATGGTTGCTGTTGATGGTCGCGGCGTCTTTGATCTCGCTGGTACTCGCGTGCGGTTCGGGATCAGACGACGATTCGGCGCCAGCGGCGGGTGGGAGTGACGAACTTGCCGAGGTTTCGAGAACCTTGCTGCCCGACCGTACCTTCACGCTGGACGACTACGTTGTGGCCGGGTGGAAGAAGTCGAAGCAGTTTCCGACCGACACTGTCCCAGAGTCGACTGACATCTGGTACGGGTTCTTCAACCAGAAAGATATCGAAATCCGGTTCTACGACTCTCACGAAACAGCCAGAACCGCCGGAGCGGAAAACGCGGCAGCCGCAATCGACCAGAGTTTCCGTGAAGGCGGCCAGTTCGGTTCCAGTAATCGCGGCGCGGGGTCATCGGCGGTGACAAAGTTCAAGGCGTTCTCCGTCGTGGGCAACACCGTCATTCTGTGCGAGCAATCGGTCGATGCCTGTGTGGCGGTTGCTAACGCCGTCGGGGGTTAGTGCCGATCAACAGGTGACGATCGACGCAGACAATCGGCCGAGTCCGGACTTTTAGTCGATCTGGAACTGGTTGAACAGGATTTCGAAGATGCCGAGCGGTCCAAACATGATGACTCCTGTCACCGCCGTTGCTGCAGCAGACATTAGCAACGTAACCCGGCCAATTTTGAACTCCGAGCTGTTTGGACCCATGTAGCGAAAGACTGCAGCAGCGATCAGCACGGCGCCCACGCCTGCCCACAGGCCCTGTTTTATACCGGTAAGGGTGTAAGTGAGAACAAAGAACGGCGTTCCCCAGATCCAGGCCGACAATGCGTCCCCGACCGATAGCTCGATCACGGAAAGGCCCGTTACGTCCAACAGAAACAGGTTCGCCGGCAACAGCAATCCGACCAGGAGAGGCATAAACAGGCTGTAGCAAGCAGCGGTCACTACCAGCGGCAAATACCTGCCCTCGCGACCAACGATCGAAGTTGCAATCGCCGAAGCAATCAGCATTCCGACGCCGCCGCCGACTATCGGAGCAATCGACAGTTTCAAGATATTCACAAAATTCGGCCGACCGAGAACATACCGCCAGTCGGCATCGTCAATGGCGACGATAATGTTGGTGTACTGGACTATGAGTGCCATCGCTATACCGATGGGAATCAGCGCGATGGCCATACCACGCTTTCGTCGACGGTCGTCTTCAAATCGATCAAATTCGATCTGATCACGCTCGACATAGGATTGTCGGAATGACGACAACGTTGGCAGGGTACTGGTCATGAAATCAACGGTAGCACTTACCTGAGCCCTCACGGTATATCGAAGTAGCAATAAAGAGTCATCCCTACGATCAGTACATCATTTTGATATCGATAGCCCGGGATCGCCACAGGTACAACTCCCCGCTGCTACACTCCGGCCGGAATCCGGGCAAGACGGGGCTTGTTAATACATTCATACCTCGCCAGGGATCAACCGAACAACGAAAGGCGATTTCTCAATGAAGATCACAGATGTGCGGCTGGAGATGTTTAAGTGGGCGCGAGCCGTTCCGATCACGAACGGGTTATATACCTACACGCATAACCTGCTAAACATCGTCGTGATCGACACCGATGATCCCGATATCCAGGGGATTGGTCTTGCAGGCGGGATCGAATCGACACCTGAGGTCGGATCGGCTTTTGTCGAGCATTTCAAGAAGGGCCTCCTTGGCCAGGACCCGCTCAACAACGAGGCTCTCTGGCATGCCATGTGGCGCCCGAAGCTGGTAGGGCGACGTGGAATTTCAACTCGCATCATCTCCGGCATCGATATTGCGCTCTGGGACATCAAGGGCAAAGTTGCCAACATGCCAGTCCACAAGTTGCTGGGCGGCTTCACCGAAAAGGTCGATACCTATATCGCCGGCGGCTACTACGAAAAAGGCAAGGGGCTGAAAGAACTGGCGAAGGAAATGGAAGACAACGTCAATCTCGGAGCAAGGGCGGTAAAAATCAAGGTCGGCGCCGTTTCAATCAACGAGGATATCGAGCGGGTCCGTGTGTGCAGGGAGGCGATCGGACCCGATATTCGATTGATGGTCGATGCCAACAACGCCTACCGTCACTACCAGGCGATCGAGTTCGCTCGCAAGGCCGAAAAATACGACCTGTTCTGGTTCGAGGAGCCCGTCGAACCTGACGATTACATCGGCCAGGCTGAGATCACCCGTGCTACATCCGTGCCGGTCGCCGCAGGTGAAAACGAATACACCCGCTACGGCTTCCGCGACATGATCAACGCAAGGGCGGTCGATATCCTGCAGCCCGATGCGTTGATACTGGGCGGTATCACCGAGTTCATGAAAGTCGCCGCGCTGGCACAGGCGAATGACCTTGACATAGCACCTCACGGCGCACAGGAAGTTCACATCCATCTGGTGGCTGCAATTCCAAACGGCCTTATCCTGGAGTACTACCGCGACTCAGTAAATCCGATGCATGGCAAGGTATGGGAGCACGAACTGACGATCAAGGATGGTTACGTTTACGCACCCGATCTACCCGGTCTTGGCCTGAAGCCAAAATGGGACACACTGGCTGAATACAGGATTGGCTAGAGGCATATAATCTCGCCCTGCCGTCCACGATTTTTTTTCGTTGATCCAGAAACAAATCTAGAGACAAACACGGAGACGCACTACCGAATGCCGAATTTTGATTACGAAGCGCCAACGTCGCTGGCCGAAGCTCTGGAGTTGCTGGCCCGACCCGGTGAGGTACGACCACTTGCCGGTGGTACCGACATCATCGATCAGCTCAAGAGCAACCGCAGAAACGCCGATCTCGTTGTCGATCTGAAACGCGTACCTGAACTGCTCGGAATATCGTTCAACGGGGCTGGACTGCGGATCGGATCGGCAGTCTCATGTACCGTGGTTCATAAGTTCACCGCTGAACACGGCGGCTACGACGCTCTGGTCGATTCGGCTGAACTCGTGGGGTCAATTCACATTCAGAATCGGGCCAGTGTAGGAGGAAACGTCTGCAATGCAGCGCCCTCGGCGGACACGATTCCGGCCCTCTTGATCCACGAAGCGGTTGCGCATACGTCCAGCATTTCCGGCGAGCGAGAGATCCCGTTGATCGATTTCTTTGCCGGACCGGGCCAGACGGTTCTTCAAAAAGGCGAAATTCTAAGAGAACTGGTCCTGCCAACGCCCTCAAAAGATACCGCCTCAGCCTACCTGCGCTTCATCCCGAGAAATGAGATGGACATTGCAGTCGCCGGAGTCGGCTCGTTAATCGAAATCGACCGAGCCACTGGCAACGTGCTCAAGGCCCGAATTGCCCTCGCCTCTGTTGCACCAACACCGGTCCGAGCATACGCGGCTGAAGAATCGCTTGAAGGATCCCCGATCAGTGCTGAAGCCATCGACCAAGCGGCCGACCTGGCAGTGGGATCGGCGGTCCCGATTACCGACGTTCGCGGATCGGCAGACTACCGAAAAGAGCTGGTCAGGGTACTGCCCATACGCACCCTGAACAAATGTATCGAGAGACTTGGTTAGAACCCACGTCTACCCAACGAGTTATCCAGCTAATCCATCCAACACTAGACGAACTACAGAAAACCGAGTCCCCGAGATATGAGCAAAAAACAGATCAAGACTACTGTGAATGGCGTCGAGCATGAGATCCTGGTCGACTCGACCTGGACGCTGCTGGAAACCCTGCGTGACCACCTGCATTTGACCGGCACCAAAGAAGGCTGTTCTAACGGTAACTGCGGGGCGTGCACGGTGCTGTTGGACGGCAAGTCGTCGTGTTCATGCCTGGTACTGGCGCCTGAAGCCGATGGCCGAAGTGTCACAACGGTCGAGGGACTTGCGGATCACGGGCATCTGACGCCCGTCCAGGGCGCCTTTGTAGACAATTCGGGCCTCCAATGCGGGTTCTGTACTCCGGGATTCATGATCGCCACCACCGCCCTTCTGAACGAGAATCCACGTCCGAGCGAGGGCGAGATTCGACTCAAACTGGCTGGAAATCTGTGTAGATGTACCGGATACGACAAAATCGTCCGATCTGTGCAAGACGCCGCCGAGCGGCTGAGCAAGGCATAGCCGGACTCACGTCTCCCCGCATCGGCGAACGGCACTGGTGTAATTGCCTTAACTTCAGGCACAATCGAGCTATCACCGTTTTACCGCCGAGTCACCGACAACTGACGATTGGCCTGCATTGACTACGAGCCAACGAATCGAAATCAACAGGGGCAGGGGATCGTCTTCAGCGCCAGTGGCTGCGTCGTCGCGACGGGCTCGAGTGCAAATCAACGTAACCACCAGCCTCCTCGCGATTTCGATTCTGGCTGTGTCGGCCTTCCTCGCAGGTTGCGGCGAAGGTGAGGACCTGCAGTCCACGTCGGTCGCGGGTCAACTTAGTGACACAGTCGCGCCTGGTGGACTAGTCGGAGGTTCCGAATCACCTGGCGGTTCGTCTTCCACAGGCAGCTCTAGCACACCGGCTCCCGCGTCCGACACGATTCCAACCAGCGTCCCGGTCGCGGCCCCCCCACAGTTCGTCGGTTACGATTTTGAACTTTCAGAGGGTGATTTCTGGCGATTCCGCTGGGAGTACCTCGACCGGAGTTGTGCCCAGGGTTCGGGTTGCAAGACGAAAAAAGATGACGGCGAATTCCAGGTAACGCTGGGACCGTCAAGGAAATGGATGGACGCTACTGTTTTCGAGGTTGGATACTCTGGTAATACGTCGTACATCGACGACGGCAAGAGGCGCAGCTTCGTTCTGAACTGGGCATACATCGGCGTCCTCGACAATCGGATTGTCGCAACCGATGGGTATGGCGATACTCCCCTGGTTACCCTGTTCGATGGCCGCACCGGGAAGTGGGCCGGCAGTGGCTTTTTCACCGACCGATTTTCGAGTAGCGACCTGTTTGTCGCGAGGTCTGTCGCATTTGGCGCCACAAATGAATTAGCATCCTGGGCTGGACTTCAATCCGGCCCACTTCACTCCGTGACAGCTGCGGCGAGCCAGGGCAAGTGCGAAACCATCGAAGGCCGTCAAATCTGCCCACGAGAAGAATCGTTCAGCTACAACGAGAGCGAGTACTACCGCCCCGGGGTCGGACCCGTCGCATATCTCTACAGTTCAACCGCAAGTTTCTCCGGTGGCGGATTTTCATCCAGTTACCAGACCGAAGAACGAGTCTCGTTGACGGCCTCGTCACTTACGGGGGATGAACGGGTCGCTATCGCGACGGCCACACCGGAGTCCCAGGTTCAACTTCCCACGCCGACGTCTACCCCGGTCGCTCTTCCGACACCGATATTCGGGCCGGTTGACGGAGAGATGGAGCTATCCCCGAACGACGGCAACATATCCGACTTCAGCAGTGGTCTGAGCGTAGGCAGTGGCATAGTGCAGGTCGCGTTTAGCAACCCGAGCGTACCCGACAACAAATGGAGCCACGGCATTACGTTCCGACAATCGGAAGAAGAAACGTTCCATGCAGTGTTCATCAACGGTGACGGCATCTGGGGACATTTTGTACGTGGCGGATCGTCCGGGTCCGAGCATATCCTTGATGTGGGAAGGTTTGACTTTGCTACGTCCTCCGGGTCAACGAACGTACTCACCCTGATATTTGGCGATGTCACAGGCGGTCTATTTATTAACGGACAGCAAGTGGCCAATCTCGATCTCTCATTTGCTGCGGCGAGAGTTCCCGGCGATGTACGAGTGATGACAGGCCTGTTCCCGACCGACGAACTCAGCGGCGCAACGACAGCTTTTGCCGGGTTCAGCGTTTACGAACTGGAGTAACGCCGCTGTTGGCATCGGAATCTCTACTCCGAGGAATCAAACGGACTTCCGGGCGAATATGTAGCTCGCACCGGGCGACCATCGGTATGTTCCACTTGAGTCCAACTTCTCCAGCTCCTGCGTGAGTTCTCGTTCGAACTCCGAAATGTTGTCACCCAACAATTGGCGGTTGCAATATGAAGTCGTGTACAGGTGCCCCAGGATGAAAGGTACATCGACCGAACATTCCGCATCGACGTTGCCGATGTCGAATACAGTCAATCCTGCATCGGCCAGTGCATCTTCGAACCGGATTTTATTATCTGTCGAAGTGTCGAATGTGCTCGAACCAGCACGACGATCTTCGCCCAGCCACTTCTGAACAACACTGACGATCTTCTGCTCCCACTCCGACTCACCGCCCCAGACGCTTCGCATACCGAGAACTGCGATTCCGCCATGTGAACCGAGCGAATTACTGGCAGCGTTGAGAGTCACTGGGATGTTCATCCAGTGGAGCGAACTGCCGTAGGTCACCAACTTGAAATCTCCCGAAAGCGATCCAATCTGTTCCCCAGGCATCACGTGGAATTCAGCGTTCTTAACTGACGTTCTTACAGAATTCTACCTGGCAAACTTGATCATGTCCTCCGACACATCGACCCCAACCACTCGCTTGAATTTGGAATTCAACGACAGAACAATTTGACCCGTACCGCACCCCACGTCAATCAACGCGCCCTGGCCATCGAGGCGAAACCGGTCACGGACTAGCCGCAATAGACGTTCGGGGTACGGTTTTCTGAATTCGGTGTAATAGGCCGCTGACGACTGAAAAACGTCTTCTGCACGGCGTTCATCAAAGTGCGTGTTCGCGTTCGCCGGTTTCGAGTGCGGTCTGAATACTGGCGATAAGCCGCCTCGCAGACTCTGCACTAATCTCGACTGCCACTCGTCCCTCAGGTCGATCAGGATTTTTTACGAAGTCGATCACCAGGGCGTGGTCCATCGGTGCGTCATACGGGTGATCGTAGTAAACGTTCGCCTGCGACAGTTTGAACCAACCATCAGGACCTTTCGCCGATCCTTCCATCTCCGCTTTTTCGATTATCCAGGTACACATTAATTTCTCTCCGAGCCCTATAGGAATCTATTCGGAACAATCTGCTATCTCATTCATGCTGATCAGCCAGTAAACTTTGCGAAATATTCTGATTTCCTTTGGTTGTGCGAGGCGTTCGTGTCACGGACCCAGTTCCGGGAGTCTTTCTTTGCCAATGACAATTACCTGTGCGGACATGGGATACACCTGCGGTTTCGAGATCACCGGTGACTCGATGGATCAAATCTTGAGCGGTATCAAGCATCACGCTCTTGAGTTCCATGGCTGGACGAAGGAAGAGCTCGACACGCCGGAAAAATTGGAGGGGTGGAAAGGCGCAATTCGCCAGACGGCCAGGCCGGGGGTCTTCCGCACACCGAGAGACGAAAGCGATCGCGACGTAGTCCCTCACTAGGTGTAGTTCCCACGTAGGTTGTTGACATGTAAGAGGTCTCCGTTATTGCTGTGTGGAAAAGATT
>JAQBVG010000064.1 GCA_027623655.1 Chloroflexota bacterium | reverse complement strand
GTTTCGGGCTACGTGTCGATAGTTGACCACAAAATTCGACATTCCCTTCGCATGAGCGGTCCGGACATACTCCTGGCCGATTACCTCGAGCGTGCTCGCTCGCATATGGCGCACGAAGACAGCTGCACCGGGAATACCGATCGTCAGAGCCGGGAGCAGTATTTGTAGTGAGAAAAATCCGCCCCAGCCGGCTGCTGGTACCCAGTGCAATTTCACAGCGAAAAACAGGATCAAAAAGGGCGCGGTAAAGAACACGGGCATGGCGTACAAGACCAGCATCGAGATGACGATAATCGGGTCGCCTTTCGTGCCCTGTTTTTTGGCTGCATAAAACCCGAGTGGAAGCCCGATAACCAGGGCGACGATCGAGGCAGCGATGTTCAATTGGACCGACACCCAGAGCCGGGGTCCGATCAGACCTGTGACGGATTTACCCTGGAATACGTAGCTCTCGCCAAGATCGCCCTTGAGTGCATCACCGATAAACCGGATATAACGAACTGGAAGAGGATCGTTCAGACCCAGTTGTTCTCGCAGACGCTCAACACGCTCAGGTGTAGCCCGGTTTCCGAGTCGGAGTTCCGCGGGGTCTCCCGGAGCAACGCTGCCCATGAAGAACACGAAAAACGCTGCCAGCAACAGCAGGACCGGAGTCCAGAGCAAGCGCCTGAGGATGTATGCCAGCATCGTTCGTCACCCCCCCCCCCCGGGTCGGCTGCCATGTCGATGAGACGAAGATTCCGCCGGTAACCGATTCGCTCCGGCAGCAGCATGTTACAGAGACACATGTTTTGCCGGGGTAATTCGCAGATATTTCGGGTTATTTGTCGATCCACACGTCTTTGAACTTCGCTATCGTCAACGACGAAAATGCGTAGTCTTTCACCCAGGGTTTCACCAGAGCCTTGGAGTCGACGCCCCACCAGAGTGGAAGCCATGCTGCCTCTGACACCACTATCTGTTCGGCATCGTTGTAGAAACCGACCCGTTTCGTGGCATCCTGTTCGGTCTGGGCCGAAACTACGTATTCGTCGACCTTGGCGTTGGCATAGCCGCCGTAGTTGATCCCGCTATCAGAGCGGAACAAAACGTCGATGAATGTCTGTGGATCAGGATAGTCGGCCTGCCAGGACAGCCCGCTCCACGCCTGCAGCCGACCGCGGTGAAGGTCTTGAATGTAGGTGGCCCATTCAACCTGCTGAATCTCGATTTCAATCCCGAGGTTCTGGCGCCACATATCCGCAACTACTTCAGTTGTCAGACCCGGCGATCCGCCCGTTCCGGGGACCGTCAACACGATCCGGGGGCGATTTGCAGGGTTGGCATAGGCGGACTGGTTCAACAGGTCCCGTGCCAGTACAGGATCGAACGCAAGCCCCTTGATGTCAGCAGAGTAGCCGGGAAAGCCCGGTGGGATAATCCCGTACGCAGGTTTCACCAGGTTCGAGAAGACCTGATCGGCAATCAATTGCTTGTCGACAGCATGGTTTAAGGCCTGTCGAAAGGCAGGATCGTCGAACGGGGCCTTGTTGATGTTGAAGCCGACGTACGATACCGCGAAATTCGGCGGCACATCGACCAGGTCCTTGTTGATCTCCTCGGTCGGGTCCTGGACCCGATCAAGATCGGCCAGACCCACACCCGTAGTGTCGATTTCGTCGTTTTCGTACATCGCCATGGCGACACCGCCGGCGAGGTTGAACACGACTTCGTCCAGATAGGCAGGACGGTCCCAGTAGTTGTCGTTCCTGGCCAGTCTTATTCGCTGCCCGATTCGGTATTCCTTGATCCTGAATGGGCCTGTGCTAACCGGGCTGTCTGTCCAGTTCTTTCCCATCGACTCAACGTTGTTGCGGTTTACCACGAACGCAGTCGGGTAGGTCAATTTTGCTATGAAGTAGGCTTTCGGCGCGTCGATAGTCAACCGCAGGGTTCGTTCGTCGATTATTTCGATACCGGAAGCTGAAGTGGCGTTACCCTCGACGATCTCCTTGACACCCACGATATCGCCGAGAAACTCCTCGGCCACGGTAGACGCTGTATCCGGGTGAGCTGCGCGTTCAAGTGACCATTTGAAGTCCTGTGCAGTAACGGGGTCGCCGTTAGAAAATTTCAGATCGTTGCGAAGTTTGAATTCGTAAACCGTTCCACCCCCAGAAATCGACCACGACTCGGCGAGATCGGGCTCGAATGGTTGTGAGGGGTTGGGGCCAAGTCGCACGAGGCCCGAAAAGACTTCGATAACAATCCCGTACGACGTGCCGTCGGTGACAAGGTGTGGATCGAGGGTTGGCGGGTCGCTCCAGAGTGTGTTGAATATCCCACCCTGTTTTGGGCCAGAGGTCGATTCCGATGAGCCCGTCGAACCGGCATCCGGAGTTCTCAGCCCGGGAGCGATCGCCGGTTGTGTCGCCCTTGCCGAAGGCGGCGTAGAAGTCGGCGGCGCTGCCGCCGGGGTCGGTGAACCGGCATCGCCGCTGCACGCAACAGTTGCAATGAGGCCCAGGCTAAGTGCCAGGGCGACAACGGCATTTCGTATCAAAATTGATCCTGAGTTCAAGATTGTTTCTCTGGGGAATTAGTTTCGACTAAGTATTTACTACGGCACGAGACCACTGGCGGTTTCTGCTGTCCGCAGACGTGACTGGAATTTGTATTTAAGATGCTCCACCGACCGACGCGGACGCAGATTCCATCTGGGAACTGAGAGAAGCCTTTAGAAGATCGTCCAGATCACCGTCTAGCACTCCCTGTGCGTCTCCGGTCTGATAGTCGGACCTGTGGTCCTTGACCATGTGGTATGGGTGCTGCACATAGCTTCTGACCTGTCTGCCGAACTCCGCTGCCACATGCTCGCCCTTTAGCTTTGCCCGCTCTTCCGCCTGTTTTTGAAGTTCCAAATCTACGAGTCGTGAAAGCAAAATTTTCATTGCGACGTCACGGTTTTGTGCCTGTGAGCGCTCGTTCTGGACGGCGACCACAACGTTTGTCGGCAAGTGGGTCAACCTTACGGCTGTCGAGTTTTTCTGTACGTTTTGGCCACCGTTGCCGCTGGCCCTGAACACGTCTACTCGCACATCATCTGGGTTGATTTTTAGTTCCTCCGTCCTGTCCGCTTCGGGCAGGACCTCCACCAGCGCGAAGCTCGTATGCCGTCTGTGATCGGCGTCGAACGGCGAAAGCCTGACCAGTCGGTGTGCGCCCCGTTCTGAGCGCAAATATCCGTAGGCGTATTTTCCGTCGATCTTGATAGCTGCGCTCTTTATTCCAGCCCCGTCGCCAGGTGTCAGATCCAGCACCTCGAAACCGAATCCACGCCGTTCCGCCCAGCGCGTATACATACGGACGAGCATCTCGGCCCAGTCCTGGGCGTCCACGCCACCTGCCCCCTGTTTCACATAAAGAATCGCAGGGCGGGAGTCATATGTGCCGCTAAGTTGCAGTTCGAATTCGAGCGAGGCGACAGTATTCGTGTATTTCTGAAGATCGATTGCCAGTTGGCCACCCAGTGAGTCGTCTTCTTCCTCAACCGCCAGTTCGAGTAACTCGACTGTGTTGATCACGTCGCTGGACAGTTCCGTCCAGATCTGCAGTTCGCTTCGAACGGCTGCCAGGTCACGCATTGTCGACTGCGCATGCTCCGGGCTATCCCAAAAACCTGTCTGGGTGGTTTCTTTGTCTAGCAAATCCACTTTGCGTTGTAGCTCAGACAGGTCAAAGTCGCCTCACGATCCCCTCGACGCGCGTGCTCAGCTCCTGAGCGGTACCGAGGAGTGTTCGCAGGTTCGAAGTCGTCGATTCGTTATTCGGCATTCATGCCTGACTGGTGGCTTGAGTGGGTTCTCGCGGTCAATATCCGATATCTGACCAATTAGTTTACAACCTGTTAATTATAACAATCGGCAGGGTTAACCCAACCGGATTTTCCGATGCCATATAGAGCCATTATTTGGGCCATGTTGGGCAGTTCAATGTTATCTTTGGCTCATCGGGGCGTAGCGCAGTCTGGTAGCGCACTGCACTGGGGGTGCAGAGGTCACAGGTTCAAATCCTGTCGCCCCGACCATCTAAATAACCCGAGACGACCCGCTTTGTCAGCGGGTCGTTTTAGATTGAAACAGATGATCCGCTTGTGAAAACTATCCTGGTGTGTGCGAGACGGTCGACGCCGTATGTTCAGGTTTCTTGATCGTCAAAAATGTGAACGCAGCGGCTATGAGCAGTCCTGTTCCGACGAGAAGAACAATCTGGTATGAGCCAGTCTCGTCTTTTACCCACCCGGCAGCAATCGGCATGGCGAACAATGCAGTGTTGTATATCGGTGACAACATGCCGCGAATCGTGGCGAACCGTTTCCGGCCGAAGAGGTCGCCTACCAGTGCCCAGTTCAGTCCTGATCCGATTTCAGTGCCGGTAAACAACAGCATCGCTACGAATATTGGCCATGATCCCTCGACGACGTTCAGTAGCGCGAGCGACGATGCGGCCGAAAGATAGCAGCCAAACAACAGTCGCTGCCTGCCGAGGCGATCGCTCAGCCAACCGAAAATAAGTATCAGCGGAACTGAGCACAGGGCGAGCAGTCCGATCAGGTTCGCAGCTGACTGCTGCGATTCCCCCTTCCAGACCAGGATCGGCACAAAATGCACGAATATCGTGCCGTGAACCGACATCCTGAGCACGGTCCCTGCAGCCAGCGTCCAGAATGCTCTCGTGCGGATCGCGTCGCGAGGCGTCCACTCGTCATCGCTGTCCTCCATTTCGGAACTCATGTCCCCGGACTCGGAAATCACCGCTGGTTGTTTCAGCGGGTCGCCATCGGGACCGGTCCCCATTGATTCAGGTGAGCGTCGAAAGAAAAGGGCGAGTGGGGTGATGAACACAAGCATCCCGACTCCGACCCAGAGTGCCGTGGTCTCCCAGCCCCATCGCAACACTGCCACCGAGAGAAGCGGGACCATGAATGCACCGCCAAGCCGGAAGGCGGCACTGTTGATCGACATGACCACCCCACGACGCCGAGAGAACCACGTGTTCAGCGCAGTTGTCGACGCCTGCATAAAGCTCGTCGACGATCCAATCGACACCACGAACAAATAGACCAGCAGGAACGCAAGGAACGTGCTCGTTTGAGCCAGCCAGATATAGCCGACACCGGTCATGATCGTGCCGAAGATCATCATCCGGCGGACACCGTACTTGTCCAGCAGGATGCCTGTGATCGGACCCATTATCCCGTTCTCGGCGCGAGAGAGGGCGAACGGCATGGCGGTCTGTGCCGAGGACAGCCCGAGGCTCTGCGAGATAGGAATAAAAAATACGGTGAAGCCCTGCCAGTGGACAGAGCCCCCGAGTCCATTCAGCAGCGCAGATGCGCCGACGATATTCCAGCCATAAAACCGTTCTTTCGGTTTTTTGCCGGGAACAACTGAATCTTCACCGGGTTTTTGAGGGTCGCTGGCGGCCGCCCCAGGTTCAGCCCGGGTCATCAGGTAGAACCCCTGGTTGCCTTGGCAAGTCGGTCGTATAAAACGATGTTGACTGTCATTCCCAGGTTCAGTGACATCGTGGTCGGTATCTTCACAACGTGTACGCATTTTTCTAGGATTTCGGGACTGACCGAGCCGTTTTCCGGTCCAAAGATGTAGCAGGCCCGTTCGGGGTGTACGAATCTGGCCAGGTCGGTCGCGGTATCGGTCAATTCGACGGCAACCGGAGTGCAGTCGTTTGGCATGGCGTCGAAAATATCGTCCATTTCGAGGACCGGCACATGCCGGTATGCACGGCCGGGATCGGTCGAGAGTTTTCTGATGTCGATCTTAGGATTGGCCTGTCCAAGAATCACCATGCGGGCACCGAATCCCAGGGCGGCCCGGAGGGCATGGCCGACGTTCACGCCGTCACCGGGCCGATCAAGTGCGATGCACGCAAACCCGCGCTCTGTCAGCGTCGACCTCCGCTTCACGTGACGGTCAAGCGTTCGTCTCGATTTTGGAGTGTTGTTCAAAGTCGGTATGGTGGGGGTATGTCCGATGGAGGTCGTTGATGCCAGTCGGTTAGCTTTTCGTAGGCACTCCCGACCTGAAGTACCGTGGCTTCGTCAAACGGGTGTCCGGTGATCATCATTCCGACGGGTAAGCCCTGCGAGGTGAAACCGCAGGGAATCGAGTGTGATGGTTGCCCTGTAACATCGAAAACCCCGGTGAATATTGCCAGTTCGCTCCCGGCTGCGGCTCGATCTGGCGACGGCGTACAGTCAGCGATTGTTGGTGTTTGGATCGGAACGGTCGGCGTGACAAGCACGT
This sequence comes from Chloroflexota bacterium, assembly GCA_027623655.1. Classification (GTDB taxonomy): domain Bacteria; phylum Chloroflexota; class Dehalococcoidia; order Lucifugimonadales; family Lucifugimonadaceae; genus Lucifugimonas. The sequence continues at coordinate 8,478 of JAQBVG010000064.1, read as the reverse complement.
CGACCCGGGCCATCGACTCTGCCATCTGGTGGTTGAACCACTCCCGCGCCCTCTGAGCGCGCACGTAGTCAACTGCAGAAATATTGAATCCGGCCTGGATTCGACTGCGGACAGCCGGAGTGTAACTATCGGCGCGATCGGAGAGCATTCTTTCGTGGACAGCAGTGGCCTCGGGCATGATCACACCCAAATTTATCGATCTGCCCTTGTGGACCCACGGCATTGCCAACTCTACGATCTCCGCGCCAGCGTTCGCCATTTTCTCAACCGATGAGAGAACAATCGAGGCGACTTCCGGATCGACGAGATCGCCAAAAAAATAGTCCTTCGGGACGCCAATACTCAGGTTTTTGAGCCCACCCGATAGACCTGCGGTGAAGTCCGGTACGGGCTCTGTGGATGACGCAGTGTCTCGTGGATCGTGACCAGCGAGCACGTTCATCATCAGCGCACAGTCAGCTGTGGTGCGGGTCATCGGCCCCACGTGATCCATGCTCCACGAAAGATCGAGCACTCCGACCCTTGAGACGCGGCCGTATGTTGGTTTCAGACCGGCTATTCCACACAGTGCGGCGGGCATGCGGATCGATCCGCCGGTGTCGGTGCCAAGGGCTGCGGGAATCATTCCGGAAGCGACCGCAGCTGCCGATCCGGAGCTGGATCCGGCCGTGATCCTCGTGCGGTCCCAGGGATTCTTTACGTCGCCAGTGTGCGAATTCAGGCCGGTCGTGCCAAACGCGAACTCGACCAGGTTGAGCTTGCCGACAAGAATGGCTCCCGCCGACCTAAGTTTCTGCACCACAGTGGCGTCGGTGCCAGCCACGTTGTTGGCGAGAACTTTTGATCCACCGGTCGTTTTCTTTCCCGCGACGTCTATCAGGTCCTTCAGGCCAATTGGAATGCCGTGCAATGGGCCAAGGTAACCGCCCGACGAGATCGCCTTTTCTGCCTCGAGAGCGTTCTCGCGGGCCGTATCGTCCCAGACTTCAAGAAATGCATTTAGATCGCCGTCCAGTTGACTGATGCGGTCGAGCGATGCTGCAACGAGGTCGACCGGTGAGAGTTCACCGCTTTGAATTCCTGCCGCCAACTCTGCAACCGACCGATAGATCAGATCCGACTTTACGCGTTGGTCTTCACCTGGCAACGTTACCCGCACAGTCTGCTGGACTTGGTCGGAACGAAAATCGCGGCTGGTTCGAATCCGCTAGCGTCGATGCCGCGGATGGTCCGATATGCTGCCGTGAACAGCTTTTCACTTTCGACCGCGTCGACAGCGTGTTCGAAAGAAATGGTCAGTCGATTTTCCCGTGCGCGCTCGACAAATTTTTGCAGGTCGGTCGTCGGTTCCATGAGTCGGCCCCTCAAAAGAGTTTTAACCAGTTGCACGGCAGTATAGACCCGCGCTCTCGGAGTCGTGCTAGTCTGGTCGCTAAATGCAGATAACAGACACACTTGCAGCGCTTGTCGCCGTCGCCCTGGAATCGGCCCAATCTTCCGGAGTTTTACCCGCCGCGGGTGACGTGGAAATCAAGATCGAACGCCCGAAGCTGGCTGAGCATGGTGATTTCAGCACCAGCTTGCCACTGGCACTGGCTCGATCTATGAGAATGCCACCACTGAAAATCGCCGAAGTCATATCCTCCCGGATCACCCGCCACGACATCGTCGGCAAAGTCGAGCATGCGGCACCGGGATTTGTGAACTTCACACTTTCGACCGAGTGGCTTCAATCGCAGGTCGATGAGGTTCGGGCAGCGGCTGAGAATTTCGGCTCGGCAACCCTGGGAGCTGGTAAGAGGGTCCAGGTCGAATTCGTCAGTGTTAATCCAACCGGGCCACTGCATGTTGGCCATGCCCGTGGTGCCGTAATCGGAAGCAGTCTCGCCAATGTCCTGGAGGCAGCCGGGTACGACGTCCAGCGCGAGTACTACGTGAACGACTCGGGAAACCAGATGCGGGTTTTTTACGACACCCTGTACGCCCGATATATGCAGGCTGCGGGGCACGATGTTGCTCTTCCCGATCCCGCCTATCCGGGTGAATACCTGCAAGAACTTGCCAGCGACCTGCTCAAAGAACTTGGCGGCAACGCTGTATCCAAAGACCGATCCGAAGCCATCGCCGATCTGGCTCCAGAGGCGCTAAAACGTACTCTCGAAGACATCAGTCGGGTTCTCGGGCTGCTCGGGGTCAAGTACGACAACTGGTTCTATGAAGGCGAATTGCTGACCTCGGGCCGATTCGATCGAGTGCTCGACCTGCTTGAAGACTCCGAGCTGATAGTCGAACGAGATGGCGCCAAGTGGTTCGCCGCTACGAAACTTGGCCTTGAAGAAGACATTGTCGTGATTCGAAGCGGCGACGGTGGTCCTACGTACTTCGGCACAGACATCGCCTACCACCATGAGAAGTTTTTCGAGCGGAAATTCGATCGTGTGATCAATGTATGGGGAGCTGATCATCACGGCCATGTATCGCGATTGCACGCACTGGTAAATGCACTTGGCATCGACCCTGACCGGCTCACGATCATCATCAATCAGATCGTAAATTTCAAAAACGAGGGCGAGTCGCTCAAGTTCAGCAAGCGTAACAACGTGATGGTCACAATCGAGGAACTACTGGAAGAAGTTGGATCGGACGCCTGCCGGTTCATCTTTCTCAGCCGTTCTCCCGGATCGCACATGGAATTCGATCTGGGCCTGGCAAAAACTCAGTCGTCGGAGAATCCTGTCTACTACGTGCAGTACGCGTACGCGCGCATGTCCTCAATCCTGCGCACGGCAGAAGAACGCGGAATCAACTACCAGTCGGCCGACCTGTCGCTGCTGATCCATGAGCAGGAGCTAGAGCTGATTCGAAAACTCATTGAGCTGCCGGGAGTCGTCGAGCGCGCCGCGGAAAGTCTCGAACCGCACCATTTGCCCCACTTCGCTATGGAGCTCGCGAGAGCGTTACAGAAGTTTTATGAAGCGTGCAGGGTGGTATCGTCTGAACCGCAAGACCTCGAAATCTCCCGCGCCCGGTTGCAGTTGGTAGACGCTGCGCGAGTGGCGCTCGGTCGGACACTGGACCTCATGGGAATGAGCGCGCCAGAGCGGATGTAGCCAGCGCTCTCTAAAACTGGCGTAAGTGCCCCGATTCGTGCTCTTATTCAGCCGGAGCGAATATCGGTGTGCCCCAGCCCTGAAATTTCGTAACGTGGGATTACGTTTATGTAGAACGCAGCGGCCGAACGCATTATTTCAGCGTGCTTTTCTCGGATTTTCCCCAGCGATTTACCCGGCACACCCCGGATCAGGGATTCCTCTTCGAAAACAGTGTCCTCGGTGACCACACTGCCCGCAGAGACGAGGCATCTGTCGCCAAGTACGACGCCATCGTTCAGTATTGAACCGTTGCCGAGCAGGCAGCCGTTGCCGATCGTCCGGGCATGGCACACGACTCCATGTCCGATCGTCACGTCATCACCAATAGAGGCATCCGCGTCGGCGTGAAGAGTCGAATTGTCCTGGATGTTGGTCCCGGCACCAATCTTTATCTTGCCGGCGTCCGCTCGAATCACGACGCCGGGCCAGACGCTCGATCTTGGTCCGATCTCAACGTCACCAACGATGTAAGCGGCTTCCGATACAAAAGCCGTTGGATCGATTACCGGGATTTTTCCACCGAGTGATCGAATCATGTATCAGTCCTTTGGCAGTCGTGCGAACGATAGATCGAGCACCTGGTTAGTAGGCCGACTAAGTTGGTCCCATTCCCAGGTTTGATCTGCCTTGACATGATCGCCCTCACGGGTCCCCAGGTAGAAGGTGACCAGGCCATGTTCGACATCCTCGATGCTGACGGGTCCCAGTATCACCTGAACGTATTCACCCTCAAACGTAGTCGAGTTTGGTGATCCGCCGTGAATAAACTCAGCGTAGATCGTCTGATCGGCAGGTCCTGGTTCGCCCGCAACGGTGAACTTGCCTTCGAAGATCATGGGGAACGGTGGCGGTCCTGCAACGGGCGTGAAGTCGTCCCGATCATATGGCGTGGGCTCCGCACCGGAAGAACAACCGGCGATCGCTACCGCCAGCACTATTAACGCCCACAGAATCAGGCGAAAATGCGAGATCGTTCGCCCGGGGTTCGAAGTGTTAACCAGTGTCAAATTGTCGGGTGCCTCTGATGCCAACTCGTTGATCGTTCGTATGCTGCAGCCGCCTGTATTACGGTCGCATCACCAAACTGGGAGCCGATGAATTGCAGGCCAACCGGCAGGCCTTCGGACATTCCACCGGGGACTGAGATCGATGGAAGTCCGGCGATGTTGACAGGGATCGTGCAGACGTCGTTCATGTACATCTGGAACGGGTCGTCGGTCTTGTCACCGATCTTGAAAGCAACGCTCGGCGACGTGGGCGTAACGAGAACATCAAATTGCAGGAAAGCGTCTGTGAACTCGCGTCTGATAAGAGTCCTGACCTGTTGGGCTTTTTTGTAGTAAGCGTCGTAGTACCCGGCTGAAAGTGCGTAGGTCCCCAGCAATATTCGTCGCTTGACTTCTTCGCCGAATCCCCGTCCTCGTACCGCCTCGGTGGCCTCAGCGGAGGTTGAGGCATCGGTCGCACCCAGCCCGTACTTCACGCCGTCATAACGTGAGAGATTGGCTGAAGCCTCCGACGGAGCGATGATGTAGTAGACAGCCAGTGCATGATCGGTGAGTGGGAGGGACGTTTCTGTGATGTTCGCACCGAGATCTTCAAGGGTTTTGAGCGACTGTTCAAATGCCGATCGCACACCGGGCTCGATACCCTCGACGAGGTATTCCCGGGGGACCCCGATCTTCATCCCGGAAATTCCGGCATTAAGACCTTCGCCGAAGTCACCAAACGGCGCTCTTACCGACGTCGAATCATGAGGATCGTGACTGGAAATAATGTTGAGTGCATCCGCACAGTCCGGGACACTGCGGGTCAGGGGACCGATCTGGTCCAGGGAACTGCCAAACGCTAACAAGCCGTATCGACTCACCAGGCCGTACGTAGGCTTCATGCCCACCACGCCGCAAAGAGATGCTGGCTGCCGAATGCTACCGCCGGTGTCCGACCCAAACGCTATAAAACACTCTCCGGCGGCGACCGCAGCAGCAGCGCCTCCCGAACTCCCGCCCGGAACGCGTTCAATATCCCACGGGTTGTGGACCGGCCCATAAGCAGAAGTTTCGCTCGACGAACCCATTGCGAACTCATCGAGATTGCCCTTACCCAGTATGACTGCGCCTGCCTCCCGTAACAGGTGAACGACAGTGCCATCGTAAGGCGGAATGTATCCCTTGAGGATTCGAGATGCAGCGGTGGTCTCAATACCCTTTGTTGAGAAATTATCTTTCACCATCACCGGCACACCCGTTAAAGGAGTAGGTTCCTGTCCAGTTCCCCGCAGGCGTTGGTCGGCAATCTCCGCCTGTTTGACCGCATGCTCGGGTGTCACAGTGATGAACGAATTCAATTGTGGCTCAAGCACCTCGATGCGATCGAGGATCATGCGCGTCACCTCAACTGAAGAAGTCTCACGCGAGTCGAAGAGTGTTCGAAGCTGTCTGGCCGTCGAGAAAAATAGTTCGGAATTAACTGCCTGCGTTGCCATACGGTATCTTGTCTACTCCAGCACAGGTCGAACTCTTACGAATTCGCCGTCTCGATCTGGAGCATTTCGAAGCACATCTTCCTGGTCGAGTGGTGGTTCCGGCTCGTCTTTCCGCATGATCGTGTTTGAATCGGTGGTGTGCCCTGTCGGCTCTACCCCATCCGTGTTCAGAGAAGCCAGAGACTGGAAATGACCGAGGATGTCGCTGAGTTGCACACGCATCTTTTCCGACTCTTCTTCAGTCAATTGAATGTACGCGAGTTGCGCGATGTGATCGACATCCTTTGGCGTAAGTTGATCCATGACGTTTCAGGCTAAAGATTGGGAACTTTGATTTTGATCGACAGTGTCACGCGGTGATTTTTAGCAGCGTCAACTCGGGATCGCACACTCGCGTTCGACGAAGGATCGAGTGTAGCAGCGACCCACTGGATCGGGTATTTGAAAGATGTCGAATGCGGTCCGGAGGTGTTTGACACTTTCGAACACGATTGCCTAAAATCGAGTTCCGTACAGGGTGAACGTTGAGGCGACGGATTTACGTTGCTTGCCCTGTCCGAGGATGTCTGTTATCTCCCTAACGCGCCGTCTGAACCAGATATCGGTGTTCCTTTCGATATCCATTCTCACCTGCACAGACAGGCGGTTGCACACCCTCCCCCAAAGACATCGAACAGAAGGTTCGAACTCCGCATCATTATTCGGCGATCGGACTGCCCGGTGAGTAAATTCATTTTCGTGACCGGTGGAGTGGTGAGTTCCCTTGGCAAGGGCATCGCCGTCGCCTCGATTGGCAGGATGCTTAAGAGTCGCGGCTTTTCGGTTTCGGTGCTAAAGCTCGACCCATACTTGAACGTCGATCCCGGGACGATGTCGCCATATCAGCATGGCGAGGTTTTCGTGACGGTCGATGGCAGCGAAACTGACCTTGACCTCGGTCACTACGAGCGCTTCATCGACGTGGAGCTGACTGAACTTTCGAATGTAACCGCTGGCCAGATTTACTCGGAAGTGATCGCTAACGAGCGCGCCGGTAGGTATCTCGGCGGCACGATCCAAACAATTCCGCACGTTACCGATCTCATTAAAGACCGCATTCTCAAACTCGCTGAAAAATCGAAAGCCGATGTGGTTGTAGTAGAGGTCGGCGGTACGGTAGGTGACATCGAGGGGCAGCCGTTTATCGAAGCGATTCGACAGGTCCGAAATGCCGTTGGCAGGGATGACACGTTTTATATCCATGTGACCCTCCTCCCTTACCTTGGCACGACGCACGAACTCAAGACGAAGCCGACACAGCACAGCGTTCAAGTATTGCGAGGAATGGGTATACAACCCGACGCAATTCTCTGTCGGGCCGACTATGAAGTCGGTGCCGACGAGCGGAGAAAAATCTCGCTCTATTGCGATGTCGACGTAGACGCGGTTATCGGGCTGCCGACTCTGTCGAGCGTATACGAAGTCCCCCTGCATTTAGAGAAGGAAGGGTTTGGCGAGATTCTTATCCGGGAACTTGGAATGCCAAAGTCTGTCGCGAATCTCGATTCGTGGCGAGCGGTGGTGAGGGTTGATGAAGAGGAGCATCCCGAGATCGACATTGCGTTGGTCGGGAAATACGTGGAGTTGCAGGACTCCTATCTTTCCGTGGTCGAAGCTCTACATCACGCCGGTCTGCACAATGACCGAAAAATCAACATAAAGTGGATCGCAGCTGAAGACATCGAACGATACGGCCCTGAACAATTTCTTGGCTCGGCACGGGGAATCGTCGTTCCAGGTGGATTCGGCGAGCGCGGGCTTGAAGGAATGATTACCACTGCACAATACGCCCGGAAAGGCGGCATACCGTACCTGGGCCTCTGCCTCGGCATGCAGATCATGGTCGTGGAGTACGCGCGTAACGAACTGGGAATCGCCAACGCCACATCGCTCGAGATCGACCCTAATGCCGAAAATCCTGTTATTGCGTTCATGCCAGGACAAGAAGATCTGCATTCGACAGGTGGCACGATGCGGTTAGGTTCGTATCCCTGTTTGCTCAGGGAAGGCACGCGTGTCAGACAGGCTTACCAGCAGGCGATGGTCAACGAACGCCATCGGCACCGGTACGAATTTAACAATGATTACCGGATTCAGCTGGAAGAAGCGGGTTTGATCGCGTCAGGTACCTCACCAGACGGCAACCTGGTCGAAGTTACCGAGGTCTACGGCCACCCGTTTATGATCGGTAGCCAGTTCCACCCGGAGTTCGGTTCGAGACCTGAACGACCGCACCCGTTGTTCAAAGAGTTTGTTCGCGTGGCCAGGACGGTGTTGCGTGAAGGCGCCCAGCACGTTTTTTTTGATGAAAACTAGGGCCGCCGGTGCATCGTTATGCAATATCAAACTCAAGGACTAGAATTTTCATCTGGATGTTTGATAGGATTGACTGAGCAGGCGGATGAACCAGTTCTGGATCTTCGCCGACCTTCTACCTTTGTTCAGCGCACAGTTATCACCGTTTATTGTGACTGGACATTCCCTCAACAGGAAAATATCTCTACTCAGGTGGTCTGTTCGGGCAGCATTCGTGCCGAACGCAACACTTCCGTCTGGGCTAATGGAACAAAGACTCGTCAACGACTCGCCTATTTTGGCCCGATCGACTCCACGACGAACGTCTCCTCGACTCAAACGACAATTTTCTTAAGAGCACTCGCTGCACCGGTTGCGTCCGTGGTTCAACAAAGTTGATCACTATCACCCGCGCCGACAACTGCAAAATCACCTGAATGACATCGGGAGGAATCTAAGCTGACAACCCAAACTCGAATGCAGCCCCGCGGTAACCGCCGCCGACCC
>JAQBVG010000063.1 GCA_027623655.1 Chloroflexota bacterium | reverse complement strand
TTAATAGATCTCCTCAGCAAATGAGGAACGATGTTATTCTGCCCCGGCGCTGAGTTCTGACAGAACCAATCTGCCCCGGTTCTCTAGAGTCTGACAGATACGATTGCGTGAATGCTATCCTGCTCTCGCTCCGAGTTCTGACCAAACAGTTCCGCACTACAACAGGAATAACGAGGACCCACAAATGCTAGTGATCGATGGCGATTATCCAATGGCCCTCGCAGTAAAAATGAACCGCGACCTTACCCTCCCGCTCGACCAGGTGAGAACAGCACCGGCGCTGCCCGGTTCATCGCCGCACAGAGCCGATTCAGAAACCATGTCCTCACTACCTGAGATGCGCCGCGGCGGGGTAGCCGCAGCTCTCGTCAAAGTGGTGGTCGACCAGCACCGCGATGGCGCCCCTATGCCAGGCGGACCTCGGAGCGACGAACTGTCCTACGCACTTGGACAGGGCCAGATGGCCTACTACCGCATACTCGAAACCAGGGGCGAAGCACGAATACTCCGGACCTCATCCGACGTAACCGACCACATGCAGCAGTGGGAAAACACCGAGACCCATGATGACCTACCGGTAGGCTTCTTCCTTGGCATGGAAGGTGCCGACCCCATACTGTGGCCAGAACAAGTCCACGAGTGGTACGCCGACGGCCTGAGAGTTATCAGCCTCGGACACTACGGACCAAGCCGGTACGGGCACGGCACAGGCACTGGTACTGAAGGCGGATTATTTGAAGGAGGGGCGGAATTGCTTCGAGAAATGGACGCCTGCGGCATGATCCTCGATGTCACACACACCGCAGACGAAACCGTGAGACAGGCGCTCGACATATTCAACGGACCTGTATTGGCGAGTCACCAAAACTGCCGAGCGATCGTTCCTGGTGAGCGCCAAATGTCTGACGAACTGCTGAAACGATCGATCGATCGCGGAGCAGTTATCGGGGCCTCGATGGATACATGGATGCTCACACGAAACGTCGAAAAAGATTGGAGTGGCAAAACACCTCAATCTCGAGCCGAAATGTTCCGACCGGAAGACGTAACTCTTGAAGACGTAGTCGATCATATCGAATACGTATGCGAACTGGCGGGCGACACGTTACACGCCTCGATAGGTGGTGATACCGATGGCCAGGGCGGAGCGATCGGGGCGCCTCACGACGTCGACACAGTCGCTGACTATCAGAAAGTGGCCCTTGTTCTAGGGGAGCGCGGCTGGAATAACGCCGACATCGAAAATATCATGTGGCGCAACTGGAAAAGATACTTCGAAGAATTTCTGCCCGACTAATCCGCAATCCCACCTGTAATCAGTAACCCCAGGAACGTCCAGGGGATCTGATATCAAACCGATCGAGAGAGCCAACCTTGCATATTTATGAACTGGACACACCGGCGGTAGTGATCGACGTGGACGTGCTTGAGAAGAACATCGAGGAGATGGCAGCACATTGCCGCGATCTGGGTATTACGCTCCGCGGGCATACCAAGAGCCACAAGAATCCGGAAATCGCGAAGATGCAGGTCGCCGCCGGGTCAAAAGGCATCGTGTGCCAGAAGCTGGGTGATGCCGAGAATATGGTCCGTGCAGGCCTCGACGATATTCTCATGACTTACAACATTGTTGGCAGGCAGAAGACCAGACGTCTGACCGAACTTGCCAGGCAGTGCAGGATGACCGTTACCGTCGACTCGATCGAGGTAGCGTCGGGGATATCGGAGCAGGCGCGGCTGGACGACGTGACCATCGGTGTGTTGATCGAGCTCGACACTGGTGGGAAACGTACCGGGGCTCAATCGCCAGCTGCTGCGGAGGAACTTGCCATGCAAGTCCAGGAGCTTCCCGGACTCGAATTGCGAGGACTAATGACGTACCCAAGCAGGGTGTCGTCTAAACCATTCATACAGGACACAGTCGATCGATTTACCAGAGCAGGGTTTTCGCTCGAAATCATCAGCGGTGGGGGCACCGGTGAAGAATGGGAGTCAAAGGAATTGGGGTTCACTGAACACCGCAGTGGCTCGTATGTATACGAGGGTTTGACCCGAATTCATGGATCTCAGGGAAATGAAGGTCTTTCACCTGAGCGGTGCCCACTGCGCGTTGTTACGACTGTCGTGAGCGTACCCACGGCAGACCGGCTCATTGTCGACGGTGGCATGAAAACTTTTCGACTCTTCCCGACGATGCCGTTTGGTCTGATCATCGAGGACCCTGAGATAAAGTTTTCAGGTATGTCTGTCGAGCACGGTCATATCGATACAAGTGGATCGAGCCGCAAGTACTCGGTGGGCGACAAGTTGACCGTAATTCCCACGTACCAGGAAGGTGTTACTAACCTGCACGATGAGATCGTGTGGTCGAGGAATGATCAGGTCGTAAGGGTTTGGCGAAACGACGGCCGCGGCAAGGTCAAGTAGTAGCAGAGGGTCGTTGAGCTATCGCGCCCGAAGAGAGCTGTGCCTCGAAACATCCACTACCGAACGCTGAAGACACACCCCGGCAGGGTATGACTAAATGACTACCTTGTGACAGGCAATCTGACGGCCGTCACTGAAGGTGCGAGGTAGCGGGATCTCGACGAAACATCTTTCCTCCGCAATAGGGCATCGTGTGTTGAATACACAGCCCTTAGGCGGGTTTAGTGGGCTGGGCATATCACCCTTTAGCACCACTCGTTCTCGACGACGTTCGACAACCGGGTCGGGGATTGGCACTGCTGAAAGCAAGGCTTTCGTATAGGGATGCTGTGGATCGCGATAAATCGCGTCTGCCGCACCTTGCTCCACCACGTGCCCCAGGTACATCACGGCAACTCGATCGCTCACGTGACGGACGACCGACAAGTCATGGGCAATGAACAGGTATGTGAGGTTTTGTTCGATTTTGAGACGATCAAAAAGACTAATGATCTGTGCTTGAATCGATACGTCCAGTGCGGATACCGGTTCGTCGCATATGAGTAACTGCGGTCCAGATGCCAGCGCCCTTGCGATGCCTATCCGTTGCCGTTGGCCTCCTGAGAACTCGTGCGGGTACCGTTTTGCCATGGAACGGTTCAGGCCCACTGTGTCAAACAGCTCCATTACGCGGTCTTTTATCATCGACCTTTGTTCAAAAATCTTGTGGACCAACATCGGCTCGGCCACGATGTTGCCAACCGTCATCCTGGGATTCAGGGATCCATAAGGATCCTGGAACACCATCCCAATCTTTCGACGGAGCTTTCGCATTGCCCGGCCACGCAGCGCAAGCACATCTTCGCCCTGGTAACGGATACTGCCTCCTGTGGCGTCGTTTAATCGGAGTATCGCCCGTCCAAAAGTCGTCTTCCCGGAACCGGATTCACCTACGAGTCCAAGCGTTTCGCCGTGCTTGATTTGCAGGTCGACACCGTCAACTGCTTTAACCTCACCAACGGTGCGCTGAATGATCAGGCCGCGCTTAACCGGAAAGTAGACCTTCAGTTGGTTTACTTCCAGAATCGGAGTCGCACTAACGGACCCGACAGGTGTCGAACTCACGAGCTGAATCTCCTGGAACGACTAAACATTAAGGCCAACCGACGCATGCTCAAAACAGGCCACTTTCTTTCCTGGTGAAGTCTCCTCCAGCAGAGGGTTTTCGGCGAAACACCTGTCGACCGCCCACCGGCAGCGGGGACTGAACGCACAACCCCCCGGGAGGTTCGTCAGGTCGGGTATCTCACCCGCGATTGGAGCCAGGGGTGCTCCCTTTTCCGAATCAAGCCTTGGTACAGAACGGAGAAGTCCAACTGTGTATGGATGTCTTGGCTCGGTGTACATATCAACGGCCTCACCGACTTCTCGCAACTTTCCGGCGTACATTACGGCCACCCTGTTGGCGTACCTCGCGACGATCCCGAGGTTATGGGTGATTATCAGCAGTGCAGTGCCTGACTGCTCCGTAACATCCTTCATCAGATCCAGTATTTGGGCCTGGATAGTCACATCAAGCGCAGTCGTCGCCTCATCGGCAATCAGGAGTTTTGGCGTACATGACATCGCCATGGCTATCATGACCCGCTGGCGCTGCCCGCCGCTGAGTTGATGTGGGTACTGTTTCAATCTGGTCCTGGCGTCAGCTATACCCACCATATTGATCAGCTCAAGGGCGCGATCGTTCGCTGCCTTTTTTGAGAGATCGGTGTGAATCTTCAGGGCTTCCGATAACTGCGACTCGATAGTCAGTACGGGATTAAGCGAGGTCATGGGCTCCTGGAAAATCATTGCGATCTTTGAGCCGCGTATTGCCCGCATTTCCCCGAAGGAGAGCTGGGTCAGATCTACCCCATCCAATTCGATCTTCCCAGAAACAATTTCGCCGGGTGGATTCGGTATTAGACCCATTATCGAGAGAGCCGTAACGCTCTTCCCACACCCGCTCTCACCAACCAGGGCAAATGTCTCACCCTGCTGAACCTCGAACGAAACGTCATCGACCGCCTTTACCAAACCGCCATCGGTGCGGAAATGGGTTCTAAGGTTTTCTACTTTTAAGAGAGATTCAGTCATTTAATGTCACTTATCCGACCCAGATATTCCTACTGTTGTGCTGCAGTAGTTCTGAGCCGCCCTCTCAACCTTGGATCGAGATGGTCGCGAACTGAATCGCCGATCAATACAACCGCGAGGACTGTCCCGGTCAGGAACAAACCCGGGAAGAACGAAATATGGAATCCCACCTGTATGTATCCCTGACCGGTAGCGATGATATTGCCCCAGCTCGGCACATACTCCGGGACGCCGGCACCAAGGAAGCTCAAACTCGCCTCTGCGAGAATGGCCGATGCCAGTGTGAACGTGGCCTGAACGATGATGATGCCCACGATATTGGGAAGCACGTGCAGCATCAAGATCCGCGGCACCGGTACGCCGATCGCCCTGGCGGCTTCCACATAAGTCGATTCTCGTAAGCTTAATACGGCACCTCGAACAAGCCGAATCTTGCCTGCAGTAGCGGTTACCGAAAGCGCCAGTATCACGTTACCGACGCTGGGTCCTATCAAAGAGATCAGGGCAAGCGCGAGAAGAATCGTGGGGAACGCCAGCAATCCATCTACAAAGCGCATCATTACTGCGTCGAGGACCCGGAAGTAACTGATGACCAGTGCGACTCCCACCCCTATCACCGTTGAAATCAAGGTCACGGAAAATCCGACCAGAAACGATAGGCGTGTTCCTACTATCGTCCGGTCAAAGACGTCTCGGCCCCAGTTGTCTGTGCCAAACCAGTTGTGGGAATTTGGTGCGAGTATTCGGTTGACGGGGTCGGTTCGTTCGTAGTCGGTGCGCGCCAGGGTAGGTGCAAATATGGCCAGGAACAGACCGACAAGCAGGACGGTTATGGCCGCGGCGAGAACTAAATCACGCTTCGCTGCCCTGTAAGTTGACCCGAACATCCCCTTAAGACGGGTCGATAAGGGGGGAGCCAGCTCCCACTCTTTCGATGTATCAGAAATCGCGGTCAAATTAGTACCTGATTCTCGGGTCGATGTAGGCATACAGAATGTCAACGATCAGATTTACAACTATCAGCACGGTCGCAACAACCATGAGCAGAGCCTGGATAATCGGGTAATCCCGCCTGACTATGGCGTCGACGAGCATACGGCCCAAACCCGGAATAGCGAATATGGTCTCGGTGAGAACGAAGCCGGTTGCGAGCCCCGCGATTGATGCTCCAATCACGGTCGCAACGGGAATCGCTGAAGGGCGGAATGCATGCCGCAGGAACACGGAAAACTCGGAAGCGCCCTTAGCCCTCGCTGTTCTGATGTAGTCCTCACGAAGCACCTCAAGCATGGCCGATCGTGTGATACGAGAGATAAAAGCAGACGCGAGGATACTGTTGACCATTACCGGCAAGAACAGACTGTGCAGATGCGCAAACAGGCCGTTTTGAATTGGTGAGTAACCGATTACCGGGAACCATCCGAGGTTCACGGCAAAGACCCAAATCGTTAGAAATGCCAACCAGAACCCCGGGGTCGCAAAACCCAGGACTGCTAGAATCATCAGGTTGCGGTCCAGGGGCGACCCGGCTTTCCATGCCGCTAACATTCCGGTGGTGATCCCGATAAAGGTAGACAGGACTACTACCTGGAACCCAAGCGAAAGAGTTGGTTGCAGCCTGGGTGTGATTAGCTCGGTGATCTCACGTCGCGAAAAATACGACGTTCCTAGGTCACCCTGGAGCAATTTCCAGAACCAGTCGCCCATCTGAACCGGGAACGGTCGGTTGAAGCCCAGATCCTCTCGAATTTTTTCAAGAATCTCGGGGGTTGCCTCGTCGCCGGCAATGATTGCAGCCGGATCGCCGGGTCCAACATAAACCAGCGTGAACGTGATCATCCCGACCATGATGATCACGGGAATCGACACCAGAACGCGCTGGGCAATATAACGCCACAAAATAGGTTGGTCCGTTCCATTTGGCGGCATTTGCCGCGCGGCGATTTCAGAAATCTATCAGCGCGAGCGGACCGCAGAGAATTGGGTTATCGCACATACGAGGGAGCGTGCTATGTGAGTAGCGCCGCTCCCTCGTACCACGTGCAATTTACAGTCGGCTAACCGACCACGTACTTACTTGAACCACTTGTCGTAGGGGTTCTGCCCACCCGGGTTGCCATGCAGTCCTTCGATCTTGCTGCTGGCTGCCCAGTTGCTGAAGAATTCGCCAACCTGGAGGAATATTGCATCCTCGTAGAAGTAGGACTGGAACTCTTCCATCGCGGCGTTGATTTTCACAGGGTCCACCTCAGCAGCCAACACGTCGAAAAGACGTCTCTGGGTCCCATCAGTATCAGAGTAGTGGTTGAACCACGCATCGTACTGCAGTTCGCCAAATCTCAGGTGGCCAATGGGGCCAATTCTTACACTCCGGCCACTCCACGTGTGGAAGAACTCCCAGCGGTCGACTGTTGCTCTGTCCTGGACCATGGTGGCCCAGTCCATAACACGCAGATCCACTTTGAATCCGATGTCTTCCAGTACCTCACGGGTGACCTGTGCGGCACCATGTGCAGGCTGGCGGTCAGCCGGATCCATCAGTCGGATCGTGTAGCCCTCGTAACCGGCGTCCTTGACGATCTTTTTGGCATCCTCAATGCGTCGAGCGTTGTACATGTTCTCGCTGCCGGCGTTCGATTCCCATGCCGTCCCACACTCCATGAGAGATGCACAGAGGTTGATCAGGTCAGGAGTCCCGGCAGCGGCCAGCAACGCCTTCTCGTTGTCGTAGGCCATCACGAGGGCTCGGCGCAGATTTCGACCATGTACCGGGTCGTTGAACGGCGGTATCTGGTAGTTGAAGTGGCCCAGGAGCCTGCTCGGCGGGTTGGCAATCAACTGTACGTTTGCGTCCTCTTTCAGTCGAGGAATCAAGTCCTGCGAGAATTCCTGAACAAGGTCAACCGCACCGGTTTGTAGAGCAGCTACACGGGTCGCCTGATCTGGGATCTCAATGTAGGAAACCCGGTCGAAGAACGCCGTGTGCTTGCCTGCTTGCCCGTCAGATTTTTCAGGGCTTGGTGAGTAGTTCGAGTACGGAATCGCCGTCCATCGGTCTCCGGGAGTCCAGGACTCGAAACGGTACGGTCCGGTACCAATCGGGGTACCTGGAGCAGATTCCGTTGCCGGGAGCTTGTACCAGGACTCAAGCACAATCTGCGGGGTGAAGTTCTGCGGGCCCAGGGCGTCGATTACCAGTCCGGTTTGAGATTTCAGGTTCATGCTGAACTCGAAGTCGTTGTCCTTCGTTATGAACTCATCAAACGTGGCAGGACCAAACGTGTCCCAGACCAGCTTGAATACCGGAGCTCGCTCACTCTGACGACGAAGCGTGCCGATAACCTGGTCGGTTGTCAGAGGAGTCCCGTCATGGAACTCCACACCTTCACGGATTTTGAACGTCCATGTAAGTCCGTCGCCGCTGACGTCCCAACTCTCGGCAAGCAAGTTGCCAAGCGTGTTGTCCTCTTTGAAGGCAAATATCGACTCCAAGATCATGGAAGAGACGTTTCCGGTCGAGGATGCAGTTGTCCACAGCGGGTCAAACGACTGCACACTTCCCACGGAAGAAATTCTCAGGTGTCCGCCCTTCTTGGCGTTCACCGCGGCCATTGCCCGTTCTTCCAGCGTCGCAGTCGGAGTCGCTACGACGGTAATCGTATCTCCCTTTTGCGGCACAACTACGGTTTGAATTTCCGTAACTACCACCGTCTGGACGACTGTGGTCTCTCCTCCACACGCCACGATAGCCAATACTGCTGCACTTACCAGCAGCAATACCAGCCATGGATATCTAGTGCCTCGCATAATAAATCTCTCCTGGTTGGATCACGTTAAGAAATGCCTAGCTCGTCAGGCGTGATTCATTGCGAGAAGAGTTATCCGATCACTCGCAACGCCGGGACTGTATAACGTCTACGCAAGCAAATCAACACTGGTATGCACGTTTGACCAGAATTGCTTTGTCAATCGCTGGCCCCAGCAACTGACATCGACCGCGCACAGTGGTCTAACCGAGAAGAAAATACCCCGTAAAATCAAGCCCTGTCCCAGGGATGCGTCAACGTGGGTTGATTTGCGTACCTATCGTGTCGAATCACTAATCTTGAGACTGTACCCGGCCTGAGTTCGACCGAGAAGAACGGCCGATCCACCGAGCAAACTTCACCGTCAAACTCGACCGAAATCACCTGGTGTTCGCCATATGCGCCAGCCTGAACGATCAATTTCCTGCTTTTGACTGGACTAATATTCGCGAGCGACAGAGTTGTAGCTGTGTCAGTCATGCTCTCTACTAACGCAGCTACATCTGCCGGAATACCTGCACGGCGCTCTGATGGATCGAAATAGCGCACCCGTGCGTGAAGCGGCTCGCCGAATCGGGGTGAAAGACCGCCCATCATTACCTGGGTCAAGCACGTCTGGTTCGCTGTATTGAACTGAAGTGTGTTGTCTGAGAGGCGCGTGTCCGGCGAGCTGGTGTCGGCCTCCACTCCCTGCATCTTGCGGCGTATCGACTCGAACTCCTGTTCCATTGCCGTGACCGGGAAATCGGGTGAGGTTCCGTCAAGGTAATTCAACCACTCAGATGTCGGCACATATTCACGGTCGGCCATATCCATAGACCAGTAGTAGGTATCCAGCGCGCCCTGGCTGTAAGGCGATTCGGAGAATCCGTACCAGCCGTCGTCTCCATACATATGTGGATACTGTGTCTCTCCGTCGATGATCTTCGCATTACCGTTGACCGCGTCGAGCATCTTCCGCCACACATCGATATATGAGCGATCTCCCGTGATGAGCAACGCGTTGCCGAAACCTGCTACGCCCCTGAAGAGTGCGTTCCGGTCCGAAAGTTTCCCGGTCTGCGGAACGACCACCGTGAAGCCCCAGCCGTAGCAGCCTCCGTACCACTTACCGTCGCATTCACCCCCGATTGTTCCGTCGAGTCCGATATTGCTCGGCAATATCCCGTTGTTATCCCTTGCTCGTTGAGCCCACGCATCGACGTATTCCAGGAGCCAATCCCTGTACTTCGGATCGCCTGTCGCCATATAGGCATTTACCGCCAACGTCGTCGCCGCCAGATTTATCGGGTGGTCGCCAACCACATCGGTGTATTCCTCGAAGTGCGCCAGCATCTCGGCGAAGTTTCGCTCGCCATGGGCCGCGTCGAACCTGCCCTCGGCCTCAAACGGATCACCCGCCCAGTCCAGGGCTGTCGCCTTTCGCAAAAGTGGACCTCGGCTGCCGTTGAACAGGCTTCGGATGATTTTGTGCTCAGGATCGTAGTTTTTGGCCTGCGGATCCTCGTCCATGTACAGACCCGCGTACCTTCGCACACGAGCCATGAACGCGGCATCGTCAGGGTCGGAAAGCCCCTGGAGATTGAACACACTCATGCTCTCTCCATGGTGAAACCAGTCAAGGCTGACCGGGAATTCCTTGTAGAGCATCCCGTCGCGCGCTAGCTCGACATCGACCGTCTTCGCCTCCGTGTACTGGAGCAGATGTCCTTCCCAGCCCAATTTGTACATTTTGAGAATGGAGTCAGGCGCTCCCAGTGCGTGCAACACGGGCCAGCCGGCGAGGTTTTCGATGGCGTCATCGGATCCGTCGTTGCCGCCCCAGCGAGGCACGCACATCAGGTAGCCTCGCTCGTCAAAATATCTGTCGAAAATCCGCTCACACGCCGCTGTTTGCGCCTTTATTAGTTCACGTTCAAGCAACGCCCACATTGGGGGCTGTGCCGGCGTGTTCAGTATCAGTGCCGAAATGTTTTTCATTGTCAATGCCAGGGTGAGATATACCTATCCGTATGCGACTAAGACCGGCCGGATTCTAGCAGGAGTTGATCGGTGTTCAGGAACGCATTGCTGTTGACTGCGACGCCAGGGCGTTCTAGATCGCCTCGCCACACGACACCTCGTGGAGGTTGACTATCGACGTACGCTGTCTCGGTAAACAGTGAATGCGTTGCCTCCGAGAATCCATTTTTTGTCGTCGGTCGTGAAAAACGGGATCAGGTCCTTCATCACGAGTAGTTCATAGTCGGACGCGTAGATCAACTTGCGCGGGCCAAAGGCATCGTACGCCCTTTCCAGGTAAGGCCACATGTCCCGGTACGGAAGCTCCTGTCGGGACGGGTTGTGCAGTGATGTCCTGATGAAAACATTCGGGTGGCGGTTCAGCTTCAACAACTGCTCGAATCCTTCCGAATCCGGGCGAGTGATGTCTATCATGGCGAAATGATCGACGACGACGTTGACTCCCGGAAAACGGGCCGCCATATCATCGATCTGGGCTACCTGGTGTGGTGCAGCGAACACGTTGAACGCCGCACCCAACTCTTCGGCTTTACGCCACAGCGGGTATGACACGACATCGTTCATCCACACCACATCAGGATCGTAGATCGGGCTGAGTCGCAAGCCAGAGAGTCCATCTTCATTCATCAGGCGCTCTAGCCTTGCCGGATTCTCGGGGTCGTCTGGGGAATGAAGCCGGTAGCCAACAAGCAGACCCACTCCGGTGAACTTTTTAGGAAATTCGTTCACACAGTGCGTGGTGTAGTTGTTGTCGCGACCGTAGTAGCAAACATGGCTGATGACTGTTTGGTCGATGCCATACGTGGCCATCCGTGCGATCAGATGTTCGGCAGACTCGTCGATGTTCGGCATGTTATCCGGACAGGTCGCGACAGCCGGGTCCATCGGAAATCGTGGATCGCGTACCACCCAGGCGTGCGCCGCGGCGTCGATCACCGGTGTTCGGGAGTCCAGGGGGGTTGTCATGATAGGTGACTGTATTTCTCGCGTTGACTACTGATATCTATCGATTTCTCGCGTCGCACGTCGTTCGAACCCGAAGGCCGCCTTTCCCTCCTCGGGTGGAAGACCGGCACTGGTTCTTATCGGCAACTTCAGACGAAGATTATCCGTCAGATTCGGAGCAATTTCTGTGCCACGAATCGCATTGTGAACTCGTCTTACTCATTCCCGTCCCTGGATCACTTCCACGCACCCGTTCAGCGCTGCAAGATCCGCCGGACTCAAGCCTTCGCAATATTCCTGGGGTGTTTTGAAGGTATCGGCCAACATGGACCACATGATCATCAGGATCGCTATCGCATAGATTGCCGTTCGCCATTTACGCAGTAACGATTTCGGTTTCAGGTATATAAGACGTACCCACCATCTTGAGTAACTTCGCAACCCTGGTTCTGAGTTGTCGACGATGATCAGGATCGCAAGCGCGACCGCACCCAGCACTCCTCCAACTCCGGGACTGCCTGATATTGAAGCGCCAACCGCTCCGAGCGCGAACCCAGCGCTTGTCCAGGACAGCGCCACCTCGTAGCTGTACGCCAACCTCGCCCACCACGGCAACAGGTGGATCCAGGTTTTGCCAAGTTTCTTTAGTGATCCGGTAAAGCTGTCCTCAAGTTCTCCACTCTGGAACAGAGGAAGACTGAGTCTTGGGTCGCCGTCCGCCCTTCTCATCAATTTGAGGAACACTCCCCCGTTTCTATTAACGATTTCCTTGAAAAGGTTCCAGTCGCCGGAAGCCGCAGCTGTTTCAAATTTCGAAATCTGCTCGAACTGCCTCTTGAGATCACCACCGTGTTGGGCAGCGACCTGGTATTGATCGGACAATCTTGTTTCTTCGGCTGAATCGTGCGGCATATTTAAATGAGAACGAAAAGTGCTGTCGATAGCCGGTGAGTTGGTCACGCGCATGACTTTTCGGAGCGCAAAACCAGACCTGCCGTCGGGTGGATCTCCCACAATCGTTGTTGTCTTATTTTTGAGAACACTTGAGTTTCTTGTTGAAGTAAACCTGATACCAGCATTTCCAAGGTTTGTCGAAAATACTGAATGTCCGTGTTTCAAACAGGCACGATACCGGAGATGGGGCGGATTCGAAATGTTATTCGGCCGGGATGCGACCCGATGACAGCTGCTTTTTCGCCATGCATGAGAATTTTCAACTACGGTGAAATCAATATCTTGACGCATGCTTGGCGGTTCTTAGTGATCTCATGTGAACGAAGTACCGAAACCCTGCCCGAGATAGTTCGCACGAGAATCAAAGCAAACCAGAGTGAAGACCACCGGAAAACAAGCACTGGAGTTCATATCGCGGCGGTTCGGCAGGCGCCAATGGTAGACGTAGTCCTGTCCCTCAACCGAAACAGAACATAACTTGCTACGTAGTGATCTCTCCCGGATTTTTTCGGTGGGTCACCCTCACATCGTCACTCTTATCCAGGTGGCCTGTCGATCTCCATCGACGATTTCCCGGTCTGGCGTAACTGTGCAAATCGGCAACTGACTTTGTTTCGCCGCAATTTGCAACGACATCGCGCCCAGCAGTTGGGATTGCGATGGGGCGTTTCGTGAGTCATTTCTTCCCTGGATAACGGCTAGCGAGTGTATTCCGACTCTTGCGTGGGCAACGGCGAGACTGGGATATGTGCTTTGGGCTTGCGAACCCTACTCGTAATAAATGCGGAACATTTTGAGTCGGACAATCGTTGAGACTGAACGGGCGTATCGATACATCATTCCGGCGATTGCCGGGAATTCTCGGTCCGAGTGCAGGAGTGTGGCCAGCCGGCCATCAATCTCATTCGAACCCTGGAGGAATAGATATGCAGCCGTACACAGCTTCTCTGACCACAGCGTCGCCAAGGCGACGCTTCAGGCCGATCGCTCTGATTGTCGGAGCGTTCATGCTGATGGTCCTATCGGCATGCCAGTCCGCTCTGGCCGACTCGTCGAGCGATCCACGTGTTGTAGTGGGTGATGCACCGATTTCAGGCAACACACCAGTCAGTAGTTCGGTTACTACTGAAGCGTCGGTGCTGAACCACAACGAGGTTTCTCTTCATGGTGACCTGGTTTGGCGTGGTGGTCGACTGTGGATTGTCACACCACGTGGCCCGGTACGACTCGTACTACCAAGTCTTGATCTTTTTCCCGCGGCCGCCCGTCTCCCGGATAGTGCTACCGCTGAAACGGATCATTCGCTGGGGGAATATGGCGTGATCGGAAACTGGTCGCTGGTCGATACAGGATTGGCGATCAACGTGCGTGAATTGGCCGAGTGGCCGTTCCGAACGATTGCGCTCGACCACTGTGGAGACGGTCGACACCGCTTCGAAATCAATGACAATGAACTTGGCATTCACGGGGCGCTTGTTCGCATAGACGGACAGCTGTTTTTGAAGACCTCGTCCGGTCTGGTGTTCGTGCATCTGAATGGCCCGAGCGACCTGAACGCAGAGTTTCTGCAGGAAGGCACATTCGCTACGGATTCCGACATTGTGCGTCGCGACGTGGTTCTGATTGGTCCGTGGAAGACCGACGGCAGGGAACTGCACATGGAGGTCGCTCGGGCCGTCCGAATAAAGACCGTCTGTGAACCACCAACTCCGCCGCGACAACCGATTCTTCCCGGGGAGATCAGTGCACTGGGGCATCTCGTTTTCGAGAATGGCCGCCCATTTCTGGAGACACCACAGGGCAGAATCGTGCTGCTGACCCGGGATGACGGAACACCGCCAGCACCTCAGCCGTTGCCTGGAGACTTCTTCGACAACGATATTCTCGAGGATCTGGTCCCGGAATCTGAAACTCCTGAGAACCTTCGATTCCCGCGCCAGATAATTGTTGTCGGAAAATGGTTCGTCTACCGCAATCAGCTGGCGATCCAGGTCCGCTACGCGATCCCGTGGCCGTACCCACAGCCCACGACAACCACCAGCGAGTCGCTGACTCCATGGGATTTTTTAACCGGTCTTCCTGCACCAGTTGAAGCTGACATCGCAGTGGCTCGATCTGTTCCCGGTCGACCTGGAACAGTAGTTAGTGAGTCGCCGGCCTTCACCGTCATAAACTGAATTGAAACGACGCCGAAGAATGGCAGGTAGAAATGCGCTCAGTTAGCGGGGGCTGGTAGATCGATTGCCAGCTCCCGCTGCATGATTCAGTTTGGCCCGCCATGTGCAGGAGAAGAATCGATCAGGGATCTGTCAGAGTAAGGGTGATCTTTGTCAGAATCGATCGAAGAACGGGGTTCAGAACTCCGGTGTTCTAGGTAATCGGATCCCGCTCTGGGATTGAATGTATGCAGAACTACAGAATCGACGAAAACAATCGGCGGACAAAAATAGATTCGCATGGATATAGGCGTTGTCGGCAATCTCTGAGACCTGCTGTTCTCGAACCTGCGGTGAACTCATATTTGTTAGTGGACTCCACTCAGATTGTGGATAGTCCTTCTCAGCGGCCAAGTTAAGGCGAGGCCGT
>JAQBVG010000062.1 GCA_027623655.1 Chloroflexota bacterium | reverse complement strand
CTGATCCTGCCAGGAGATGAACCTGCCGACGGCATTGAGTTCGTTGTCGAGTAGCTGCAGACCCTGTTGCTGCCCTGTGACGCCAATTGCAGTGGGCCGGGCGCCGGTTTTCCTGATGAGATTGGCTGCATTTGCTATCGCCAGCCCAACCATGCGCTCGAGGTCCCATTCCGACCGGCCGATTTTCTTATCTCCAGCCGAGGTGATTTCAGCGGTGTTGGCGACGCTGGACGATCCAACAACGGAACGGCTGTCGATGTCGATCACAACCGCGCTGAGAGTCGTCGATCCGATGTCCAGCGCGAGGTAGTAAGTTGGCATCCAGCTACTTTATCGAGCAGTTGCCTGTTTAATCGAGCGGCCGCCTACCTGAATGAGCGAGAGAAGGCGCAGACGACTGTTTTCGAGAAGCCGAGGATGGCATACGCGATTGCGGGTAGTTTCCGGGTGCCAACGGCACGTTTATTTGAGATCAAGTTGTGATGGCTCGGAGACTCGACACTGAATCGAGTTCAGGATTGCGGTAACTGATCCCATACCCAGACCCGTCACCCGTTGCCTCCGGGGACTTCGGGCGAGAAGAAGTGGCTTACTTTTTGACCGGGGTCGATGAAGCCGACAGCTTCCCATTTCGCAGCTTCTGTGGTTTCTTCGACATGAATGTCGGACCGGTCGAATACATCCGCCTTGAGCCGCGTACCCAGACCGGGGCCTTCAGGAGCGTAAAGATAGCCATCGCGAATGACCAGGTTCGGCTCAATGAACTTGTCGTACCAGCCCCGGTAGTAGGCGCGGTTCGTCTCCTGGATCATCACGTTCGGGCAGTTCATCGAGATATGGGCACACGCGAAAACGTTCACAGGACCCGTCCAGTCGTGGGGCGCGATCGGCGTCTGATAGGTATCGGCCAGCGTGGCGATCTTCTTGGTCTCGGTTACTCCGCCCGTCCAGATCAGGTCGGGCATGACGATCTCGGCCGCGCCTGTTTCGATGTATTCACGGAATTCGAACCGAGTCATCAGTCGTTCGGCTGCGCACATGGGTGTTTTGGTTTCGTTCGCAAGCTTTAGATGCGCCTTGACGTTCACCGGGTGGATCATCTCCTCCTGCCAGAGCAGGTCGTATTCCTCCATCGCCTTGACGATGCGCATCGCCGGAGCCAGCGCCCACTGGCCCCCACCATCGTGGGCGATCTCGATCTGATCACCCAGCGCCTTGCGCTGTTTCGCCAGTGGTGCAAGCCCGTCTCGTATTTGCCTGCCCGAGACGAAGTTACCGCCCGATTCGGCGGCGTAAGGGGCCATGTAGTACGCCTTGACCGCCGTGATCCCTTCGTCAATCAGGCTTTGCAGGAAGCCGACCGGGTCTCGCAGTTCGAACTCGTTGTCCTGCCAGTCGCCGTAGATCCCGATCGTGTTGTAGATGCGGATCCTGTCGCGCGATTTTCCGCCAAGGAGGTTGTAGATCGGCTCGCCGAGCGCCTGCCCAACGACGTCCCAGAGAGCGATGTCGATGGCCGACAGCGCCCGTAGTTCGGCACCCGAGTACGTGAAGATTCCTGCGAGCTTGAAGAGTTCGTCCCAGATGCCTTCGCGGTCCATCGGGTCGCGACCGATCAGCGTGGGGCCAAAGATTTCGTGAACAACGGCTGCGACTGATCTTGGCAGGTACCAGGTTTCGCCGAGTCCGATCTCGCCCGAGTCGGTGTGCACACGGACCCAGCACATTTGCCAGAACTCGTCGACATGGATCGTTTCGACCTTAGTAATTTTCACGTCAGTTCACTTTCAGGCAGACATCGGGCAGGCACCCGACAGGCTCCCAAGGGTAAGAGCTTTTGAACGAAGAATACACTCTCCGCCGTGGCGACAAACGACACCGCAAGGACATCCCCCGCAAAGGCTCCGACCACGGCACGGTCCACGGCACGATGCGCCTGGACGGACAAACAGGCTTCCCTGGTCCGGCTATCAGTCCATACTCGCCTGCGTCAGGACGGATTGTCAGACGAAAGTGTGCTAAGACTCTCTAACCGGCATAGACAAAATGCTCCCGAAATAGACGAATGAATTCGGGAGACGTCGCATCTGGATTCGTGTCCCCGACTACATCCCACTGCTCGCCCCGCACCTAATAAACACGCCCGCCGAAATTGACGACTTGACCAAAATAATTGGCGAAGCGCTGTGTGCAGTAGGTGCCATGTTGGCTTTGGGTTGACATCCACCGCTCCATCCGCTGAACTAGTGGGACTCTTATTTGTGACATCCACCCTATGAGGGGAAGTGCGATGCTGAGACAATCGCGAAAATGACCTTTTCCAAAATTCGAGACACTCAAATGCAGTTGCAAATCGATCGGAAGCCGCCTGAAATTCCATTTGAGAATTCTTCTGGCGCAATGATCGAGCAATCGGACAATCTTACGTTCATGTCCAACTTTCCAGATGAACATTTTCAGTTGATTGTTACATCACCCCCGTACAACCTCGGCAAAGAGTACGAGTCCAAGCGATCGCTGCCTGAATATTTGAAAATGTAGGGGAAGGTGATTGACGAGGCGGTGAGATTACTGGATCGCAACGGTTCGCTTTGCTGGCAAGTCGGTAATTTCGTCTCGAACGGCGAAATCATTCCGCTAGACATGGCGATGTACCCACTGTTTCAAAAACACGGACTGAAACTGCGTAATCGAATCATTTGGCACTTTGGGCACGGACTACACAGCTCAAGGCGTTTGTCCGGGCGTTACGAGGTAATACTCTGGTTTACAAAGTCTGACGACTACGTATTCAATCTTGACTCGATCAGGGTTCCTGCAAAATACCCGGGCAAAAGGCATTTCAAAGGCCCAAACAAAGGCCAGCTTTCTGGCAACCCACTTGGCAAGAACCCAACCGACGTCTGGGAGATTCCAAACGTCAAATCGAATCACGTTGAGAAAACCGACCATCCGTGTCAGTTTCCCGTGGAGTTGGTAGAACGGTTGGTCTTATCACTGACCACACCTGGAGATCGGGTTCTGGATCCATATTTGGGAGTCGGATCAACCGTGCTTGCAGCAGAAAAACACGACAGGCACGGGTTCGGGTGCGACGTTGACGCCAGTTATATTTCGCTGGCCAGAGATCGTTATCGTGCACTCATGGACGGCACGTTGAAGACCCGACCGATGAATCGGCCGGTCTATGATCCCTCGCTTCCGTACGGTGGGCACCAGTGAAGATCGTAGAGACTTATTCACACTTAAACGGTCTTGAGTTTCTCATGGTTCACCACGACAGGTTGCTTGATGAAATCAAGTCGGCGATTCAGACTATTAATGCCGAATCTCACCGGACCAAAATTTCAAAAGAAAAAAACCAGGTCGGCAAGAAGTTGTTCTCTCCGGTTGAATTGAACAACTCCTTCAGGGCAATATTGAAACAGTCGGGTTGGACCGACACCCGTGTGTCATACTGGCTGACCGCAAATGTAGATTTGATACGCAGTACAGTACAGCTGCCTCCAGCCGTCCAGAAAAAAGAGATCGAAGCGGCGGGTAAAACGCCTATTTTCACGTATAACCAAACAGACTTTGTAAAAGAGCGCGTCGCGGTAGAAGTTCAGTTCGGTAAATACTCATTCGTTGCCTAAGACTTATTCGTCAAACATATGGCGTTTTACGTCGGCAACGAGATCGATGTCGGCGTCGAGATACTGCCGATGAAGTCAATGACGGCAGAGATGTCATCGGGTATTGGTTACTACGAAAACGAGCTTTACAACGTAATTCGTCAAGGGCGAGGGGTGCCGGCAGTCCCACTAGTCGTATTCGGTATCGCACCCTGAGGCAACTGATTCACCTGTCATCGAATTTAATATATTTGACAGGAATCGACGTAGATCGGTCACGCCCAAAACGATACGGATAGCAGCCGCATAACATCCGGCCGCTAACGCTGTCTCAGGGCCGTATTTACTGGCGGGTGATACTGTCGAGAGCAATGTCGAATATGAGGGTGGCGCCTGGCGGAACCAGTCTGCCAGCTCCGGACTCCCCATACGCGAGGTTTGATGGGATTTGTACTCGGCGGTGACCGCCAACGCTCATTCCAAGAATTGCCTCTTTGAAGCCCGGGATTACTCCGCCGGCCGAGAACGTTGACAGTTGTCCTCGCGAGTACGAAGAGTCGAAAAGACAGCCATTGGTCAGCCATCCGGCGTAGTGCAGATTCACCCTGTCGTTTTCGCCCGGGGAGTTGCCGTCACCGACTTTGAGATCGAATATGCTGATCCCAGAGGGCTGCGCTATGAGTTGATCTTCGGTGACATCTCCGAATTGGGGTGCAGAGGCCGGGTAACCGGCGTTGTTGCAATCTGAAAGATCTGGCAATTTAACGCCTCCTTGAGGCGTGGCGGTTGGGAGCGGTGTGGCCGTTGCGGAAGCTGCAATAACCGTTGCGGTCGCCCGGGCCTCGGCGGGTGTAAGCACTCGCACCAGTTCGATATCGAACGTCAGAGTCGCATTCGGCGGGATAACCGGGGGTGAGCCGAGTTCTCTGTACGCAAGGTCGGGTGAAATTTCGACACGGCGAATCGTGCCCGTGTTCATTGTCAACATGGCCTCGCGCCAGCCGGGAATGAGTCCAACAAGCAGCAGATCCGCGTCGGCGCTGCGGGTGTACGACGAATCGAAAATACAACCATCGGAAAGCCAGCCCGTGTACTTGACTGTTACGAGGTCCTGGATGGTCGGCATGCTTCCTTCGCCAGTGCGCCTGTCGAAGTATCTGATGCCGGAACTCTGCGGCACCAACTGCGCCGACGTTACCTGGCCGAGAGTCGGCGCGTCCTGTGGATATCGATCGTTCAGGCACAGCGACTGGTCGGCTGTGGGTCGAATTACGGGTATCTGGACGTTGTCGGGATTCTTGCCCGCCGCCTGGCATGCGGTCATGACAATCAACACGAGAAGGCCGGCGGCGGCCAGCATTCGGTAGGGAATCACGCTTTTGAACAATTTACGGGATTCTCGTATTGCCTGTTTGATCGTTTATTTTGCCGATTCGGCGTTCGCAACGAATTGCTTGAAGCCGGTGTCGAGCCATGGAGTCACACCGGTCATGAAGAACCTGACACCCATCTTTACGTAGCCGGCGACGTTTCCGTTTGTTGCAAGAGCTCCGGCGTTGCGGCCTGCGCCAACGATTCGTGAAAGAGAATCGTTGATTTTTTCCTGTACGTCAGGGTGTTGAATGTCGCCCATGTGGCCCATCGACGACGCGAAATCGGACGGTGCGACGAAAAAGACGTCGATATTGTCGACAGCGATGATTTCGTCGAGGTTCTCCCAGGCGACGATATCTTCGATCAGCACGATTAGCATCGAAACGTTATTGGCCTGATCGAAGTAATCGGGAACGCCAAGTCCCTGGCGGCTCGTGTACATGCCACGTTTGCCGATCGGGGTGAACTTGCCGCCTTCAACCACGTTCCTAGCCTCGGCGGCGTTATTTACGTGGGGAACGACGATAGCCTGCGCTCCACGGTCGAGAGTGCGATAGATGAGTCCCTGGTCATTACTGTTGATCCTCGCGACCGAGGTCATTCCCCAGATGTCACACGCACGTGTCAGGTTGCCGAGATCGGCGGCGTCAGTACCACCGTGCTCGCCTTCAAGCCAGATGCCGTCGAAGCCCAGTGGACCGGCGGTGTCGATATCGTCGGGGTGTGTGATCCCGCTGACGATCGTGACAATTTCGCCATTGGCGAGGTTCTGTTTTGCGCGGTTGGGTCTGAGTTCCAACTGATGTGCTCCCGAAATATGCGGAATAAATCACGGACAGGTCAAATTGACCCGTGGAATTCTAACTCGCGAACGCATCGCGGTGTCGCCAGAGTCGGCGCGATAGGATTGGAGTTGCCCTGACTCGTATAGTTCACGCCGCACCGTGGCAGCGTTTGAACTTCTTGCCACTGTCGCATGGGCATGGATCGTTCCGGCCGACTCCCGAGTAGGGGTCGGCCGGCCCTTCCGGCATCAACCTGGTCCTTGCCATGATGTTGGAGGCTGGCTGGCGGTTATAAAGCTCACCGGCCATAGCCATCATGTAAGGCCTGGTGTGTCCGAAGAAGGTTTTGTAACCGGCGCACAGGTAGTTCAGGCCGTCTTCGCCATCGGGTGTTTTGATGAACCGCTGCTTCGGGCAACCGCCGTTGCAAACCTGCTTGAACTCGCAGCTGCGGCAGTACTCAGGCAGGGTGTCTCGTTTGTCGGTGCCGAATTTTCGCTGTTGCGGGCTTTCAGCCATTTCTCGAATCGTCGTATCGGCGACGTTACCGAGGTTGTACTCGGGGTAAACGAAGTGGTCGCATGAATACACGTCGCCGTTGTGCTCGATGATCATCGCGTCACCGCACGTTTCAGCAAAGATGCACAATCCGGCGTTCTGGTTCATCCACCCGGCAAGCGTCGTATCGAAAATCTGTACGAAGTACTGACCAATATCGTTTCGCACCCATTGATCGAAAATGCCGTTGAGGAACCGGCCGTACTGTTCTGATCCGACCGACCATTCGGTGACCGTTGCACCGTCTCGGAATTCCGGGCCAACCAGTTGTAAGAAATGTGCGGGAAGCTTGTCGGCGACACGCTCGACGATTGGTATGAACTGCAGGTAGTGGCTGCCAACCTCGCGGGTCAGGAACTGATACAGCTCCTTCGGGTGATCGGCGTTGTGCTTGTGCAGCACCGTGAGCGTGTTGACCTCGACATTGTGCTTTTTCAGGATCTCGATTCCAGCCATGACCTTGTGCCAGGTCGGCTCGCCACCGCGTCCAACACGGTATCGGTTGTGAATACTTTCCGGTCCATCGATCGAAACGCCGACTAAGAACTTTTCCTTTGCGAGAAATTCGCCCCACTCGTCGTCGAAGAGTATTGCGTTGGTCTGAAAGGCATTCGTTATCTGTTTTCGACCGGCGTGCTGCTTCTGTAACTCGACTGCCTTGCGGTAGAAATCGACACCGAGCAGTGTTGGTTCGCCCCCCTGCCAGGCGAAGTTGACCACCGGAACGTCCTGGGCCTCGATGTACTGCACAACGTACGCTTCAAGCTCTTTGTCGCCCATGCGCCAGGCGCCCCGCGCCTTTTCCGGGTACAACTTCTCTTTCTCGAGATAGAAGCAGTAGGTGCAATCGATATTGCATATTGCTCCGCTCGGTTTTGCCATCACGTGAACGGCAAGCGGGCGTTTTACCGCAGGTCGTTTCTGTGATGTGGTGGTGGTCATGACGAACGGAAGTTTATCAGGCGCGAATGGCTCGCGCTTTGCTCAGCCCGCGGCGTCGCCTTTTTCTTCTGAATCGATTCGGCGCGGCAACAGCAGCAGAATCGCAACGGCAATCGCAGCTCCGCCGAGTGCGAAAACGTACATGCCCGCTCCCGCTGCCACTCCCAGTGCCGCTGACATCCAGATTCCGGCAGCTGTGGTCAGACCGCGTACCGTTGCTCCCGAACGGACCATGGTTCCTGCGCCTATGAACCCGACTCCAGTTGCGACTTGAGCCGCGATTCTGGCCGGGTCTCGGAACTGCCCGTCGCCATCCGCGAATCCGAAAATCGAAACCACGGTGAATGCGGCAGCTCCCATTGAGACCAGGGCCAGGGTCCGAATTCCGGCCGGGCGTGCTGCTCGACGGCGCTCAAATCCGATAACTCCGCCCACGAGGGCAGCGAAAGCTATTCGAAAGAGCATCTCTACTTCAGTCGAGAGCGTGAATCGAAATAAATCGATATCCATGGGTTCACCTCGCTCGTTGTCAGCCGGAAAAGCTGCCGAATATACGCAGGGGGTTTAGAACCAGAGGCACTCGGCCGTACCGCCCAAGATCGCTGCCTGGTCAGATTCCGAAAGGCCAATTTTTTCCGTGAAAAGCGAAAGGTTTTGGGCGTAGCTCGTTCCCTTCGACCAGAGCGCATTCGGGAAGTTCGACCCCCACACACAGCGGTCCGGTGTGAAGGCCTCGATCACCCGTTTCAGAGGCGTATGCATGTCCTCGTGAGGATAGACCCGTGCCGAGCCGTGGGTGCCGCTGGTCAACTTGGCATGGATATTTGGCTGGCTCGCCAGTTTTTCAAGAGCCTGCAAAGTCGCTTCCGTGTTGCGAAACGCGTTCAGCATGAAGCAGTGGTCGATGACGATTCGAAGATCGTCGAGCTGGCCTGCCAGGTTTTCTATCTCAGATACACGCTCGAGATCGTCCATGACCATACAGTTGACGACAATTCCCAGGTCACGGGCCTTTGTCCAGAGTCGCCTGACGTTGGCTGAGTCAATCTTGCCGTTCCGGTCGCTGGTGCCTCGTAAGCCACGAACCGAGTAGTTGCTGACGGCGTCCTCAAGTACGTCGAGATGCTGTGGATTGTCAGGACTGAGCGTAACGACCCCGGTAGCCCATTCAGAAAACCGTTGGGTCGAATCCATCACGTATCGATTGTCGTGGCCGTAGAAGGTGCTGGTCTGTATAAACACTGCTCTGCCGACGCCCGCGTCATCCATCTTCAATTTCAGGTCTTCGGCTGTGGCTGGTTCACCCGGGTTCCACGGGTCGTCGATAGTCGGGGATTTCTGGCGGTCGTCCGAGTAGATGTGAGGATGGGCGTCGATGATTTTCGCTGGGATGTTCATGATGGCCGCAATTTATCACCGGTTACACATTCGACGCTATCGCTACGCCTTTCTCAGTTCTTTAGACAGTAGAAGAGGAATAGCTACTATGATCCAGCCACCCGCGACTGTGGCGAGAACAGTCGGGACGCTCCCGATCGTGTCGAGGAGGAATCCACCGAGCAGCCAGCTCGCTGACGTGCCCTGTATCGCTATCCAGTAGACGGCCATGACTCGACCCCTGTACTCAGGAGCCGAATGGGTTTGAAGCAGGGTTACCCACGAAGTGACGACCAGCGGAAATCCCAGACCATTGACGAACAGGAGAATCAGACTGAGCCAGTATGTTTCCGAAAACCCAAATCCGATCAGCCCGATGCCGAACAAACTCCATCCGACCACTACTCCCAGGGATTTTCTTGAAAAACCGCCCTTCGAAGCGATCACAAGGGCGCCGGTACCCTGGCCGACAGCCACTGCACCCCACATCCATCCAAATTTCACTTCGTCAACTTCGAGGACATCATGTGCAAAAACAGGAATTATCGGAAAAATCATTCCCCCGGGGATCACAGAAATGGCCATCAAAATGGTCCAGAACAATACCGGATCGCGGCGTATGTAAATGAGACCTTCCCTGATCTGCGTCAGAGCGGAGTCCCTGGACGGCGCTTTTTTCTCGCCGCGCGTTGTGAT
The DNA here is from genome assembly GCA_027623655.1 of Chloroflexota bacterium. Lineage (GTDB taxonomy): Bacteria > Chloroflexota > Dehalococcoidia > Lucifugimonadales > Lucifugimonadaceae > Lucifugimonas. The sequence continues at coordinate 5,676 of JAQBVG010000062.1, read as the reverse complement.
CCCGAAAGACACGAGCAACGCAACTCCGTAAACGACTGCAAGGCCAAATAGTGCCAGTGCGGCGCTTCGTATTGCGATCAACACGCCTGCGAGCAGCGGGCCGAGCGTTCGGCCCAGGGCGTTTCCAAGCTGGTTCATCGAATTGGCGGACTGCAGGAGTTCACCGGGAACGACTTCAGGAACCAGCGTCTGTGTCGCAGGGACTCCAAATGCGATGGTCGCTCCGGCCAGGGTCGACAGTACGACGATATGCCAGATTTCAACCTGGTCGAACAGCAAGATTCCCGCAGTCGCCAGGGCAAGGACGATCAAGATTGCTCGTTCCATGATGAGCATTCGTTTTCCGCCGAACCGATCGATCAACACCCCTGCGTACAGCGTGAGAACAATGACCGGTACCACGCGTAAGCCAGCAGCAACCCCCATCACCGTATTCGATCCTCCTTCGTCGAGGATCCACCAGGATTGAGCTGCGAGGCGCATCTGCTCGCCGCCAAAGCCAAGTGCGTTCGAAAGGAACAACGCCACGAAGCTTCGTGACGTGAACAGTCGGCGCAGCGGCGTGCGGGTGTCTACAGATTGCGTCGCGGTTCTCGATGTCATTTCAAGCCCGCCTCAGGTCCCTTGACGCGATCATCGTAAAAAGCACGATCGACCAACTGCCACCCACGGCCACAAATACTGTTGGAACGGCTCCGATCAGGTCGAAAAGCACCCCTGCGACGATCCAGCTGATCGAAATCAGCGACCACTGTGTAAGCATGAAGAGCGCCATCACACGACCTGCGAACTCACGCCCCGAATTCTGCTGGATTAGCGTCAGCCACGACACGACTAACAGCGGGAATCCCCATCCATTGACGAACAGGAAGACGAGGCTCAACCAGTACGTTTCCGACAGCGCGAGTCCCAGTAGTCCGAGACCAAACACTCCGTATCCCACCAGCATCTGGACTGATTTCCTCTGAAACCCATTTGTGGCCGCAATCACAAATCCGCCTGCGGCCTGCCCCAGCGCCACCGCACCCCACATCCATCCAAATTTCACTTCGCTGACTTCCAGGACATTTTTTGCAAACACAGGGATGATCGGGAAAATCATTCCGGAAAAAATCACTGAAGTGCCCATCAAAATAACCCACAAGAGGATCGGCGTCTGGCGTGTATACCGAAGGCCATCAAGTATCTGACGTGTTGCAGAGTCTGTGGTGGTTAGCTGTTCATGTCTGATAGAGATCCCGAAAGTGGCGAGAAGTGCCCCTGTGTAGACTGCTGCCAGACCGAAAAGAGCGAGCGCAGCACTTCGAACTGCAATGAGAATTCCGGCTACTAAAGGTCCGAGCGTCTGACCGAGTGCTCGAGAAACCTGATTAACCGAGTTTGCTGATTGCAGGAGATCCTTCGGCACGATCTCAGGAACCAGGGTTTGCGTTGCCGGGTTGCCCAAGGCAATGGTCGAGCCGGCAAGCGTGGAGAGAACGACAATGTGCCAGATCTGAACCTGGTCAAGTAGCAAAATCGATGCGGTCACGAGCGCCAGGACAATCAGAATCAAGCGTTCGAGAATCAGAATGCGCTTACCGCCGTACCTGTCGATCATCACACCGGCGTATAGCGAAACGACAATGAATGGGATCACCCGCAGCCCAGCGGCGAGACCCATAACGGCGTTGGAGCCACCTTCGTCCAGAATCCACCACGATTGGGCTGCGAGCCGCATCTGCTCCCCGCCGAATCCGAGCGTGTTCGCGATGAAGAAAGCCACGAAACTTCGCGACGTGAAGAGGCGGCGTAGGGGAGAGCGGGTGTCTGCTAGCGGTTCGGATCCGTTCGACATTCGGCCTCCGTGCATTGTGAAGTTAGCGCATGCCGAACAACCCGGCAGACGTTATCACACCGTGTGATTCTTTAACGACTACGATGCGTTTTCGCTAAAACCCCGGTCCGCGACCCGGTTGCCAGACGTGCTTTCGGGCTACCTTTTCATCGAGATCCACGCCCCAGCCCGGTTTGGTTGGGATTTGCAGCTCGCCGCCCGTATAGTCGAGCGCTCCACCCGTTAGTTCGTCCTTCCACGGCACATCGTCGATGTCGGCTTCCATGATCCGCACGTTTGGCACGGTCGCACACAGGTTGATCGAGTGCATAGTCGAGAGGTGCGAGTAGTAGTTGTGGGGAGCGATATTCAGCTCGTAGCTCTCGGCAAGCATTGCCACGTCTCGTGATCTTGAGAATCCGTTCCACGGCACGTCGATCATCACGTTGTCCATGGAACGATTTTCGAAGTAGGGCCTGTAATCACGTATTCCGAACAGGTTTTCGCCCGATGTGATCGGCACCGTGGTCCCGGCCTTCACCTCGGCGAGTCCTGCTGGCTCGTACATGTCGACCTCGACCCACATGGTGTTGAACTGCTCCATGACCATGCAAATCTGGCGTGCTGCAAGTGGCTTGAAGTGGAAGTTCAGGTCGATCGCTATCTGTATTTCACCTTTAGTGCCATCCTCGAACGCGCCGATGTATTTTTCGATGTGATCGAGAGTTTCCTTCGTGACGTTCTGGTCGGTCGGCCCAGACCCGAATCCCCCTACGTACCCGTGAGCCGGTTTGCCGGGGAAGTTGATGTTGGTCTTTAGCGCCTTGAAGCCTTTTTCTCTAACCTCGGCCCCGAGATCGGACACGGCCCGGAACGAATCAATAGGTGGTACTCCGATCAACTCGTGATTCCGGACCCGCGATGAAACGCAGTGCGACCAGTAAACCTGCTGGCTCTGCCTGGTAGGTCCGCCGAACAACGAGTAAACCGGCACGCCCAGCGCCTTGCCCTTGATGTCCCACAGGGCAAGCTCGATACCGGCGATCGCCTTGGCAGCGATGCCACCGGGCGACTGCCGCGCCATCCGGTACATGTCCCAGTACCGCGCCTCGACTGCGAGCGGGTCTTTTCCGAGAAGAAGAGGGAGGAAGTCGGTGACAGTGCCGACGATCCCGTACGGATTCCTGCCGTCAGACATTTCACCGTAGCCCGTGATGCCTTCATCAGTACGGACGGCAACGTACTGCCATGGGCGCCAGCCGGCGTCTACTACGAACGTGTCGATCGCGGTAATTTTCATATCTTTTCCTTCAGTTCTCCCGTGGCCTTCCTGGGCACGTGATCCTCTCATCCAGATCTTCTTCGCCTGTCAGAGGACCTTCTGACGTTCCAACTTGCGGGAGTTTAGTGCAGGCTGAGCACGAAGCAAGTAGTAGCCAAATTGTCGTTGGCAGCGGAGTAGCGGCCACCGCGTACGTTCTAGTGCCATAACACTGGCTGAAATCTAAGGCTGTCGCTCAAGTGTTTGTTCAACGTTTTACGGTGCGTCGTAGACTGCGCGTTTTTGACCGCCGTGATTCCACGGGACGATCCACTCTTCCGGAATCTCGAGACCGAACCCGGGGGCGTCTGATGGAACAACCTTGCCGTTGATCGCCGCCGGGACACCGGGCATAAGCCTGTCGCCCACAGGCTGGCCAACGTCTGTATCAAGGAACCACTCGGCAAGAGACGATTCGGGCATGGCGCAGGCGAAGTGTTGTCCCCAGGGTCTGTTTCCGCCCATGTGAGCGATCGTTTCGATCCCGGCGGCCTCGGCGTAGGTGTAGATCTTCAGCGTTTCCGACAGTCCTCCGGCCCACTCGATGTCAGGCTGGATAATGTCCACGGCACGAGCCGCCACCAACTGCCGAAATTGCTTGCGACCGTAGTGATGTTCTCCGGTTGCCAGCGCGGTCCATGTCATTGCGCGTTTGAGGTCCTGCAGCCCTTCGAGGTCCCACGGGGGGAGAGGCTCTTCGAACCAGCGCAACCTGTACGGCCTGAGCCGTTCGGCGACCCGCAGCGCGAGATCGGCGTTGAACGACATGACCGGGTTAAGCATCAACTCCGCTTCATCCCCAACGATTTCGCGTGATCGAGCCACGTGCTCTTCGAGTTTTGAAAGACCCTCCGAACCTTCTTCATAAAAGAACGGACAGCTGATCTTGAATCGCTTGAAGCCGAGTTCCATCATCCATTCGAGATCGTCGCCTGTTGCATACAACTCGACAGAATTTCGGCTGGGCCCGCCGATCAACTCGTAGACCGGCCGCCCAAGCAGCTTGCCTTTGAGGTCCCAGAGAGCCAGGTCCACACCGCTCTGTGCAGCCGTGGCGATGCCGCCCTGGTAGCTCTCTTGCGATCGCCAGATAAGATCGTTCAGAAGTTCGGTTGCGAGTGCGTCACGGCCTTCGATCAGCGGTGCGATGAAGTTGTCGATCAGTGCCGCGCCCATCGGTCCGTGAGCAAATGATCCTAGGCCGTATGTCCCGTCTTCGGCGGTGATTTGCACCCATGCCTTCGAGGTCGAGCCAGGCTTGTTGCCATCGACGCGCTTGAAATAGGGGTAGCGGGCGATCGGCTGCGATCGCGGCGCATGCGTGTTCCAGCCTGGTCGAGTATCTGGTCCCGGTTTCACAACCGGTGCGTTGATGTGAACACAGCGAACATTTTTGATCTTCATGTCAGCCGATCCTCCCGTCCCACTTGCTGATATCGCCTGCTTCGATCTCCATACCGAAACCTGGAGCTGTGGAAGGTACGATCCTTCCGTTTACCGGGGTTGCGGTGCCCGGAATCCGGGCAGTTTCTTCAAGCAGGACACCGGGGTCTGTTCCGAGCCAGTACTCGGCCATGGGAGATTCAGTGGCTGCCATCGCAAAGTGTTGACCGAACGGGTTGTTCGCACCTCAATGTGGAATCGTTGCAATCCCCGCGGCTTCGCCTATTACGTGCACCTTCATCGCTTCGGTCAGTCTGCCTCCCCAGCCGAGGTCGGGCTGGAGTATGTCGGCCGCACGGTTTTCGACGAGGTCGAGGAACGCGTGCCGCCCGTGATGGTCTTCACCGGTGGCGATCGCAACCCACGGAGCCGATCGCCGCAGCTGCGCCAGTCCCTCAGTATTCGTTGGCGGCAACGGCTCTTCGAACCATCGCAGGTTGTACGGACGGAGCGCTTCGAGCAGGCGGAGGGCAAACTCGACGTTGTACGACATTACCGGGTTGATCATCAGATCGTGCTCAGCACCGACCCGGTCACGTGCCTGCGCAACGTGGTCGACCACTTCCCTGATGCCCGCATCGCCTTCGGAATAGTGTGCAGGATTCGTGATTTTGAACTTGGTAAAGCCAAGTTCCTTCGTCCAGTCGAGGTCGTCGGATGTCGCATAGCAGGTTATGAATTCTCGAACGGGCCCGCCAAGCAACGAGTAAACGGGCTGGCCGAGTATCTTGCCCTTCAGGTCCCATAGCGCGAGATCAACCCCACCCATCGCCGTGGAGGCTGCGCCTGAAACCCCGTGGCGTTGAGAAACCCGAAGTACCAGGTCGTTCAGGTGCTCGATAGCCATGCAGTTTCGACCCTCGAGAATCGGCGCGATTACCGTGTTTACGTAGGCTGCTACCGGTTCGCCGAACGCACACTGTCCGAGTCCCCATTTTCCGTCTTCAGCCGTTACCTGCACCCAGACGAATTCGAGTCCCCCACCCGGCATTTTGCCCGGCAGTCTCGAAAACTCGGGATAAAAATTGACCGGCATGGCTCGACGTACCGACTGGTTCCAACTGGGGCGACGCGATTTCGTGGACTTTTTAGATTC
>JAQBVG010000061.1 GCA_027623655.1 Chloroflexota bacterium | reverse complement strand
GCTTTCTGATACCCATAGCGAAACACCTCCATCTCTAAGGTGTTGCGACGACCGATTGAATTCACCCACTACTTCTCGATCAACGCCAACAGTTCGCATAAGAGATGCAGTGAAGTTGCTGCAGGACATAAAAGCCATAGTAAATATGAGAGGGGAGACGAATGAGAGCCCTTTCCTTCGAGCAATCCTCTTTGACTGATCAAGCAAAGAGCTCAGTTCAAACGACGGTCCAGACTCGCCACGGGATAAGCGCTCTCTGCATTCTGCCGCCAGTGGAGAAAGATGAACGTACAGACGATTGAATTCCGAGATTTCGCCTAGCTGATCAATAAGGGTATGAAGAACATGCAGCAACGAAATCTGAGAGTCTCGATTGCGTTGAGCGGACTCTTGGCTCCGGTTAAGTACATGAATCATCGACCTGTCGAAGCTTACAAAATCGTCGTCAAAATAAGGATGACCTGTCCCAGAATGAATCTCGATAGCACGGATCGCATACGCTATTAGCCTGGCAATCGGAAAATTAACGTCGGTGGCAGTTTCTTCGTTCCACCTGACCAATAACTCCTCACGGGTTGAACTCTCACGGAGTCGATTGAGGACTTCAAGTGCTTCAGAACGCGCATTGAGTTGGGAGTTCTCCGGTTTGTGTTGCAAACGGGAAAACTCCCTCAAGCCTTCCGTCCAGGCATCAGGCCAAACCAATGACAAGTTTCCTCCAGAAAATATTCTGTTGTCATAGATGGTAGGTGGCTCCCGGCCACCTACCATCTCTAGCCTGCGGGTTACGGCAAGCGATTAGTTTTCACCGTATATTCGTTCGAATACTGCGGACTATAGCCGTACGGCCAAGGGACGAAATGGGAAGTTCTGACATCAAACTGCCCCGGCCGCAATCCATCAGAATCGTTCGCTGTAGCAACTGTGCGGGGATTGCCGCATTCTACTGCAGTCGTCGTCTCCAGTAACACCCAGCCACCGAGCCCCTCGTCATTCCACCGGTAGTTCTTGCTTTGAGTGATGATCAGCAGAACATCGTCGGTACACCACGTTGTACCACCCCAGGTCACCCAATTGTCGACCCCCCACTTGGAAATCGTCGAACTCCCTCCACAGAGAATCGAATCAAGAGTCAGTGAACCCGCCCCTCTATCGTTCTCTCGATCATTGGTTCCTGACTTCTGCCAGCTTTCAGGAAGTTGTTTGCCTGGGGCTGGTTCAGTATCCGCCGCCTTTGCAAGGGCAGTAGCCTTCCTGGCGGAGCACGTCTAGCAGCAACCCCGCCGACCCTGGTCCAATACTCCCTCCCTCTCAGGAAGGGAGTTAGAGGGTGGGTCGAATCCATCTACCGCTTCGATCGCCCGCTACAGCGAACAGCACGCCCTGAACCCGCCGAACCAAAAGCGAGGGCGCCCTCAAATCCAGATGCAACCACCCGCCGCGCTACCCGGGTCCCACCGTGGGAACCGTTGAGTCTCAGCTTCACTACCTTGGACGTTTCGAACGGACAATCCGAACCAGTATTCGTATATGCGAATAAATTATTTCGTAGAAAGAACACATGTTTACACCGGACTCGCTACACGTGACGTAATCTCAACAATCGCTTCACGAAAACTTCACGCCGATCATTTGCACGTCGGAAATAATTGTGTATGCTTTTGGTCAGGAATTCTATATACGAATACTTTAGGATGTATCGCCGAACACCTGCTGGTCCACGGTCGGCTCCTCAAGAAATGAACCGGGAGAAGTTTCGAATGTTCAGGCGCTCGGCCAAATTTTGGCGCGTTCTGGTTGGAGTAGCATTTGTTCTCGTAACCGCGACGGCAGTGGCTGCCTGTTCGCCCGAGTCTTCATCGGAATCGAAACAGCTTGTCGTTTACTCCGGTCGAAGTGAATCGCTGATTGGCCCGCTGGTCGAGGATTTCGAAAAACTTACTGGATCATCGGTCAGGGTCAGCTATGGCGGCACCGGTCCACTGGCCGCCACGCTGTTGGAGGAAGGCAAAAACAGTCCTGCCGACATATTCTTCGCACAGGACCCCGGTGGCCTCGGTGCTGTCGATTCGATGCTGGATCAGCTTCCTTCTGATGTGCTGGAATCAGTCCCCGACTGGGCACGCGATCCCGAAGGCAGATGGGTTGGCACCTCTGGCCGGGCCCGCGTAGTCGTTTACAACACCGACATGCTGAATGAAGCGGACCTTCCCGATTCAATCGAGGATTTTGCGAATCCGGAGTGGAAGGGCCGAATAGGTTGGCCACCGACCAACGGCTCGCTGCACGCCATGATCACCGCAATGCGTCGGGAGTGGGGAGAAAATCGGACGCGTACCTGGCTGGAAGGCATCGTCGCCAATGAGCCCAAAACCTACGAGAACAACACGGCAACCGTAGCGGCCGCAGCCGCCGGTGAAATCGAAGTCGGATTTGTAAACCACTACTACCTTCACAGGTTTATTGCTGAAGAAGGTGAGTCGTTTTCGGCCCGGAACTACTACACGCGGAGCGCCGATCCGGGTTCGGTGATCCTGGTCGCCGGCATCGGGCTGTTGAAAGAATCGAACAACAAAGACCTTGCGATTCAGTTCATCAAGTTTTTACTAAGCTCATCAGGTCAACAGTACTTTGCCTCGCAGACCTACGAGTTCCCTCTCAACGAAAACGCTAAAGCCGACAGCTTGCTGCCGAACCTCGTGGACATCACGAAACCCGCAATTGACCTCGGTGATCTCAGTGACCTGGAAGGAACCCAGGATTTGCTCAGGGAGGTTGGTGCTCTGCCGTAAGGACAGGGGCTGGTGCAGATTATTTCTGCAGATTTCATGACAACCCGATGGCGCGATCTTCACACGTTGGCCGGGACTGATCAAATGCCGCCTGTGGCAATCAGGGCAATGGCGTGACCGTGTCCAATGTGATATCAGCCGGGTGGAGGACCACTGACGGCAAACGACCTCCAATTTTCCTGGTGGCGTCGGCAGCCGTGGTCGCAATGGCGGCACTCGTTCCCGTCGTCTATCTCGTTGTGCGATCGGCGAGCGCGGGGTCGGATTGGATCGACATCGTATTCCGTGGCAGCACTGCGGCGGTGTTCGGCAGGACTTTCCTGCTGATAGCCGTTGTGACGGTGTTGTCGGTCGCGATCGCTGTACCTATTGCATGGCTCACCGTGAAGTCAAACATGCCGTTGCGCCGGATACTTTCGGTAGCGTCGGTGCTTCCCCTCGTGATACCGAGTTTTGTCATGGCGACGACTGTGATCGAGATGTACTCGCCAAAAGGACTGGTCCAGGGCTGGCTCTCGGGCGTCGGAGTCGAGCGGCTGCCTGATATTTACGGCCTGCGTGGCGCAACTCTGGTTCTTGTTTTATTGACATACCCCTATGTGCAGCTGACAGTGCGAGGCTCACTGCGCCGAATGGATCCGGCACTTGAGGAGGCCGCCCGCGCACTGGGATACGGCCCAATCCAGACGTTCAAAACCGTCACTCTACCGATGCTCCGACCGGCGATTGCCGCGGGCTCGTTGTTGGTGGCTCTCTACACCCTCAGCGATTTCGGCGGTGTCGCGTTGCTCAGATACCATACGTTTACTGCGACTATCATGATCCAGTATCAATCTTCGATCGATCGAACGCTGGCGGCGGTGTTGTCACTGGTACTCGTGGTGATCGCTGTACTGCTGTTGACGGGTGAAGGGTTCACACGAGGACGAGGTGCCTATCATCGAAGCACGGTCGGCGTTGCACGAGCTGGAAGGTCGGTCGATCTTGGTCGGTGGCGCTGGGCTGCAGCCGTATTCGTCGGAATTCCCGTACTGGTCGGTCTGATTATTCCAGTTGGGGTGCTCGTTCACTGGCTTGTGAGGGGTTTGATCAACGACCAACAGCTACTGCCATTACTTGTCCCGGCCCGAAACTCCCTCTATGTCTCTCTTCTTGCGGCAATAGTGACCGTGTTGGCCGCACTGCCAGTAGCAATTCTCGCAGTTCGGTTCCGCAGTGGGCTGAGTCGATTTTTCGAAAGGTCGACCTACATCGGATTCGGATTGCCGGGGGTCGTAGTCGCACTTTCGCTGGTGTTCTTTGGAATCAATGTCGCCCGCCCGCTGTATCAATCTATCTGGCTGCTGGTTTTTGCCTATGGTGTGTTGTTTTTACCTGCAAGCATCGGTTCGCTACGCAGCTCATTGCTGCAGGTAAACCCGAGGATCGAGGAGGCGGCTCAGGGTCTCGGACGATCTCAGTGGAATGTGATTTTCTCGGTCACCGTCCCCCTTGTGATGCCGGGAGCACTGGCCGGGGCTGCGATGGTATTCCTGCTTGCTATGAAGGAGCTGCCCGCGACCCTGATCCTGTCACCCATCGGATATCGAACACTTTCCACCTCGATCTGGTCTGCCGCATCCGAGGCATACTTTGCCCGGACAGCGGCTGCGGCACTGCTCCTGGTGATCGCTGCTGGTGTCCCGACCGCATACCTGACCCTTCGTGGATCGGGGTACCATTCCGATCGGGTAAGCGAGGTGTCCAATCCTGATAACGCGTTCCCGTTCGGGGTGCCCGACAGTGAGATGGCCAGATGAGAAAACCCTGGCAGCGGAAATCCGGCCTCGACCGGCTACGTTCGCATACCGGCGCTCCCTCACAGGTGGATCGGACGCTACAGGACGGCGTCTCGTCGACGACGAGAGTCCCTGCTGCGGCCGCTCCCGTATCGCCCGGGACCGGAGTTATCCACCTTGAAGGCGTTACCTGCAGCTATCCGGGGTCCGACAGACCCGCGATATCCAACCTGGATTTGCTTGTACGTCCCGGTGAATTTGTAAGCATCCTGGGGCAGAGCGGTGCCGGCAAAACGACGGTGCTTCGTGTGGTCGCCGGATTCGAACGGATTTCCGCGGGATATGCTCGAGTTGGAGGAAAATTAGTAGGATCGTCCTTCCTGCACGTACCTCCCGACAGGCGCAGAGTCGGATTCGTATTCCAGGACTACGCTCTATTCCCTCACCTCTCCGTGCAGCGCAACGTCGAATTCGGCCTCAGGGCGTTCGCATCGAACGAAAGGAGTTCTCGAATAGCGGCCGTACTTGAGATGGTCGGAATGACCGGATATGAATCTCGTTACGTTCACGAACTCTCAGGCGGCCAGCAGCAACGAGTGGCCATCGCACGTGCGCTGGCACCTGATCCCGTGGCACTGCTGCTCGACGAACCGTTCAGCAACCTGGATAGACAGCTAAGAGCAGCACTTCGACGAGATATCAAACGAATCGTCGATGAGACCGGAGCAACCACGCTGCTGGTGACGCACGATCGAGAAGAGGCACTTGCTACGTCCGATCGGATTGCGGTCATGGGAAGCCGAAGCATCGAACAGATCGGAACACCGGAAGAGGTCTACCAGAATCCAGTATCGGCTGAGGTGGCTCGACTCGTCGGCCCGTGCGAAATGATTTTCGGCACCTATCACGGCGGCCCAACGAGAGGCATCGTCGAGACTGAGGCTGGAACGTTTCCAGCACGATCCGCGGACCTACGCGGCGTGGTCGCGCCCATTGCCGATGGTCAGACCGTAGTTGCCCTGATGCGGGCGTCCGAACTGGAAATCGAACTGGTCGCCGACACGGAGCGCCAGAGCGGGACGATACATTCAAAGGAATATCAGGGGGAGCTCACCGAGTACGGCGTACGGTTAAACTCCGGTGTCGTCATACGAGTGCGAAGGCGCTCGGCGGATGGACCTGGAGAGGGTCAAACGGTCGTAGTGCACACTCGGAACGATTCTGAGGTGATCGTTTACCCGGGGTAGCTCACGCAGGCTCTCTCAGAGCTGCCTGACGATACTAGCAAACGCGGCCATCTCCGCGCACCGCCATGCCCGCGCCGCCTGCTCGTCGTCCGGGCAACTCGAATACGCCCGTCGACTGACGAACTTCTAACGCCTCAGGCCCTAGAAGTGAATCGCCTCGCCCGTAACGGCCGCACCTGCCTCTTTCACCACCTCCGAAAGCGTCGGGTGAGCGTGCGTCATCTTGTGCAACTCGAGATTCGTCCCCTCAAGCATCTGCAGCATCCCGATCTCGGCGATCAACTCGGTCGCCTCGGGACCGATAATATGCGCCCCCACAACAGCACCGGAATCGTCGTCAATCAACACCTTCGCGAAGCCCTGCGACTCCCCGATCGCAACCGACTTCCCTGCCACCTGGAACGGCACCTTGCCCACCTTCAGGTTGATCCCCTGCTCGCGGGCCTGCGCCTCCGTAAGACCGATCGACGCGATCTGCGGCTGGCAGTACGTACAGCGGGGCATATTCGTGTAGTCGTCGATCGGCATCGTCTCGTGACCCGCAATCGTTTCCGCTGCCACGACACCCTGATCGAACGCCACGTGCGCTAGCGCCAGCTTCCCGTTCACATCGCCAACTGCGTACACACCGCCGACGTTCGTGCGCATGTTGCCGTCGACTGCGATGAAGCCCGGACCGACCGTCCTTATACCAACGTTTTCTAGCCCTATATCGTCGGTGTTCGGCTGTACTCCTACACCCAGGAGCACCTTGTCGCAGACGAACTCGTGCTTGGTGCCACCGACCTCGTACTGCACCGCCACCCGGCCATCTTTCTTCTCGACGCCCGAAACGCTGGCCGATGTAGCGAACTCGATTCCCTGCTTGCCGAACTGGCGCTCAAGCTCGAACGAAACCTCCTCGTCCTCTCGTGGAACAAGGTGCGGCAACATCTCGAACATCATCACCTTCACACCATAAGAATTGAAGTAGTAGGCAAACTCGCAACCGATTGCCGAGGCCCCAATAATCGCAACGGCGCCGGGCGGCTCCCGAAGCTCCAGGGCATGACGTGATGTGATGATATTGACGCCATCTATCTCAAGTCCGGGCAGGCTTCGAGCACGCGCACCTGTCGCAATAACAATGTTCTTGGCAGTGAGAGTTTCGCCCCCCTCAACTTCGACCTGTGTCGACGACTTCAGCGTCGCCTTGCCCTTCACCAGCGTGATCTTGTTCTTCTTGAACAGGAACGAAATACCGTTCGTCAACGTCTTCGAAACCGCCCGGCTACGATCGACAGCCTTACTCATGCTCGCCGACCACTTACCGATCTCAATGCCCCAGTCCTCGGCATGGTTCAGGTGATTCACGACCTCAGCGTTTTTCAACAACGATTTCGAAGGAATACAGCCCCAGTTCAAACAGACTCCGCCAATACCGGCAGGCCCGGTCCCATCATCTTTCTCGACGACCGCAACACTCAGACCAAGCTGAGCACCCCGGATTGCGGCGTGATACCCGCCAGGTCCTGCACCGATTACGACGAGGTCAAAATTAGTTTCTGCCATTTACGAAAATTCCTGGAACTAGCAAGGCCAAACCCAGACCAAATCGTGAATGAAACTGGGCGCAACCGGAACTGGTCAAACAACCACGGATAATCGACCCTGATCGGACGAACCAAACACCCGCGGATAAAAAATCGACCGCCCGATTATACGACCGAACTGAATCTGCGAACCATTTGAAGAGTAGCCCGAACAGTCCGTCGTCATCCTGGACGTCCTGCCGAGCCTGTCAAAGCATTGATTCAGGATCAACCGCTGCAAATGTAAAAAGCCCAGCAGGACCACCACTGTTCCTGCGCCCGACAATCGCAGTAGCCCGCGATTTCACGACCATGGCCCTCGATCGGACGCCGCCGACTAAATCAACACGCCGACGGATCTGGAAGAGCGGAGAACACCCGTCGGCCCGCACCAATGCGCTCGCAATGCAAATTCAGCGAAAATGGAAATACCGGACAGAGAGATGGTGCTCAGGTGAGTCGACGAAACTCAAAATCTCGCGACCAGCGAACAAGCAAAATCAGATGGGCGATCGCATCTGTATTCCTGCTCGTGCTCGCGCTCAACACCTCATGTGCTGAATCCGTCACTATCGATCGAACTGAAACCGCGAACACGACAACTCCCACGAGCGAATCCCCACCGTTCGGGGCAAACTCCGACCAGGCGCGACAGGCCGAACCACTCAATCGTTCAACCTTCGACACTGAAGTAATCCCGATCCCTGCTGCAACACTCGAGCCGCTCGACGCCCGCCCGACACCAGTGCCTGTAGTCCGAGCACCAACCCCGACCCCTCAACTACCAACACTCGTGCCGCAATCGAAAGTCACAGGTGACCGTCAAGTAATAGCCACGAGTGGCCCTCAAGTAAACGTGCCATTGGCACCAACACCTGCGCCCGCGGCCAACACCCCGACTGCAACCACCCCCATCCCAGAAGCAAACGTGCCAGTGGCACCGACACCACGACCGACACCCGGACCCATCTCCCGTCAAACCCGGTTCGTGCCCCTCGACGAACCGAAATATGTAACCCGCGACCAGGCAAGCGCCAACATCACAAACGCCTCCTACGTCCTCGGCATCAGCTCCAACGACGAAGCCCGCGCATATCCCCTCGACATGATGTGGTTCCACCACATCGCCAACGACACCGTCGGAGGAGAACCCTGGCTCGTCACCTACTGAATTCTCTGTCACTCAGGGATCGGGTTCGATCCCCAGGTCAACGGTCAATTCCTCAACTTCGAAGTCGTCAGCCTCATTGACGGCGTTTTCTCGATGACCGACCGTGAAACAGGCACGCTATGGACCCATTTCGACGGCATCTCGCTGTCCGGCCCGCTAAAAGGCGAACGCCTGAAATTCCTCCCCATGCAGATCACGACCTGGGAGGAATGGCAACGCCTCTACCCGCACACCACTGTCCTCGACTGGAACACGGGATTCCAGTACAACTACCGACCTGTCACGCCGGGCGCCAGCGTCGGCAGCGACGCCGATTTCAACGACACACGGCTACCCGCAAACGCCCTCATGATCGGCGTCGAATCGAACGGTGAGTTCAAGTCGTTCCCGCACCAGCTCATCGAACGCGACGGCTACGTCGTAAACGACACGGTCGGCGGCTCTCCAATCGCCGTGTTCCACGCACCCGTCGGCGACTCTGGACTTGCCTACTCACGGGTGGTCGGCGATCAGATCCTGACGTTTCAGATCGAGATCACCTCGATCAACGTCTACTCGGACAGAGAGACCGGCACACTCTGGAGCTCAACCGGCTATGGCATCGACGGCCCGCTCGCAAACACACAGCTTGAGTGGATCCCGTCGTTCAACACCGAATGGTACGGCTGGGCCGAATACCATCCAACCACCGCCATCTACGGAACTCCAACCGACTGGAACGCAGTAATGGGCCCCGCGCCAAACGGCTTCAAATAACACCACACCTGCTCGGCGAACCTCCCCGCACCTCTCATCCTGCCCTCTCGCATTCCCTAACACCCGCCCGCGAGCACCAGCAATGCAAGCGAACCCTGTCTCCCCGGAGGAAGGGAAGTGGGGAAGGAGGAAAGAAGTGAGGGCAGGGGGTGAGGAAGGGAAGGAAGAAGGTCCGGTAGAAGGCAACCTCTGGAGGTCCACGACCACCTCAGACCGAACCCGACCCGCCGTCGATACCCGCAGTTCGCCCGCTCCCACGCCCACCCTGGGAGGAATAAGCCGCCTCGCCGCCGGTAGCCGTATCGAAAATCTTGTACAGCCGAGCGACAACCATCGCCGCGAAAATGCCAGTCACCGTCAGCACAACGAAAATAATCGACGAAACCAGCACGAACGGCTCCCAGCTCACAGGGCAATTTCGAATGCCCGAACAAAGCCACGCACTCGTCCCGCCGTAACCGGCTGCAGCCGCGAGGCCCACCAACCCGCCAACCAGCAGGCCGATCACCGAAGCGTGTCTTCTACGAATGAATGCAATCATGACGAAATGATCCTATCGCCAACTCGCCCGTCCCGCACCACGAATCCGACCACCTGCACCTGTCATCACGACCGCCTTAACCCCTCCTCCCGACCGCACCGGAGGGTCACCAACCTCAGCGCCCGATAAAGAAAGTATCGCCAACTATCATCAGTCAGCGACGGCTAAATTATTCGGAAACAGGCTCCTAGGCGTGGAGCCTGGCCCACTCTGGGTCAGGGTGAGCGGCAATGTAATCGTGGTCAAGGTCGTACCCGAGGCCGGGTTTGTCAGTCAGGTGCATGTGGCCATCTCGGATGTCGAGTGGCTCGGTGATTACAGCGTTGTAGCTTTCGAGTCCGCTTTCCGACATTTCGAGCCGGTAGATGTTGGGCACGTTCATCAACAGGTGAGCGCCGGCGATCAGGTTGAACGCACCAGATGCGTCGTGAGGCGTGATCGGTACGTAGTAGGTCTCGGCAAGTATCGCAATTCGCTTCATCTCTGAAATCCCGCCTGTCCAACAGACATCAGGTTTGATGTAGTTGACCAGGCCTTCCTGTAAGTAAGGAGCGAAATCCCATCGCGTGTACTTACGCTCGCCGATGCACAGGTTGATATCCGTGTTGCGGCGGAGCTGCCGATGGGCATCGAGGCTTTCCGGCTGCAGGGGCTCTTCAAACCACGTCAGGTCAAACTTCGACATTCGATTGCAAAGATCGGTCGCGGTCGAGACATCGAAGTTGCCGTGGGCATCGATCATCAACTCGATGTCCGGCCCCACCGCCTCACGCAGCGCGCTCATGAGGTCTTCCGCATAAGCGGCACCCTCGGCAGAGATTGTCCCGTCGATATACCGTCGGTGCTGTCTTCTCATTTCTCTATCGAACGGATCGAGTCCCAGCGCTTCGTAACCCAGCGAGACCAGCCGCTTCGCATTGGCTACACAGGCGTCGATATCGTTAAGTGGTCCCACCGCGGTATACAACGGCACCGAATTCCGAATTTTTCCACCGAGAAGGTCCCAGACCGGACGGCCGAGTGCCTTTCCTTTTATGTCCCACAACGCTGTGTCGATTCCGCTGGCGATGGTTGTGCCGAACCCACGTGAACCCAGCGTGCCGAAGCGGCGATAGATTCTGTGCCATATGGCGTCGATGTTCGCAGGGTCCGTACCCAGGAGCCCCTCCGAGAAGTCATACCCTTCAAGGTCGTTCTTGAGGAGTTCGTATGTGCGCCCGACTATCAGTGCACCGCCCCCACCTGCGTTTGTGGCTTCCCCTACTCCAGTGATGCCTTCATCGGTATCAACCTCAACGAACAGCCATGAACTGAGGCTGCCCTCAGGCCGCGTGAGGTATATACGTAGATCGGTAATTTTCATCGATGATCAATCATTTCTTGCCAGAGTCTTATCGTCGCACAACATCAGAGAGTCGTTCACAATTCCAAACAGTATGTACATGTTCAACCTTGTAGTACGCTAGCCGTGCCATGCCAGTGATTGTTGTTGACCATGAAATCGTGTTACGACCACCAGGCTTTGTAGATGCAACGCGTTTATTCGGCGTCATAGACAAGAACCGAGATCATTTGAATGAGTGGCTTACCTGGGTAGAAATGACGCTATCGGCAGACGACATTGTCGCCAAGTTCGATAGCTGGACGAGTCAAGAATTGGCCGAAAGCTCGTTCCATTTCATAATCGAGTATCAGGGCGAATTGGTTGGAGTTGTTAAATCTGACCGGTTGAATGAACGTGAGAATCTCGCCGAACTAGGCTACTGGTTGGCGAGCGACATGATGGGGCGGGGAATCATGACTCGCAGTTGCCGGTCCCTAATTCAATGGTTATTCGTGGAGCGTAGTGTAAACCGAATTGAGAGTAGCGCCGCTCGCCCGAACGTTAGGAGCAGAGCGATCCCCGAGCGGCTTGGATTCACTCTTGAAGGCTACTTGCGGGATTGCACCTTGGTGCACGGCAAGTTCTACGACACCGCCGTTTGCTCCCTTCTGGCGTCGGAGTACTGCGAATCTTCGATTTGATCTGCCCGAACCAATTAGGAGAATCACGTGGGGTACATACCACCGGGGCCACAACAACCGTTCAGCAAAGATCGAAAGTACGGTCAAGAGCCGGGGTTTGTCAGCCGCAACGTAGGCAAGATCATCATCGTTGCGTTCTTGTTCGTTCTCGTCGCCGGAGTCGCACTTTACGTCTGGTCACCAATTGACGACGACGATCAGGGACCTGCGCCCGAAGCAACTCAGTCCAGCGATTGAATCCAAATTGGGACGCTACCCCCACACTCCGTTCACTGGTATAAAGGCCCCGATCCGGTTTGCCACAACCACGGAGTAGCAGCTAATGTGGCGGGCGGACTCGGATCCCAACCCTCAAGTTCGAGCGGAAACGAGTTCAACCTGGGTCCCTGTGCAAACGTTCGGGACCACGAATCAATACAATCTTGGGCACTTGCCAGCCATTAGAACGAGCCATCGCCGTGAACCGTCGGTGTGAGTCGACTCCGTGAGCCATCGTCGTGAAACGACCACACAGAACTGCGAATGAGACTCACAAATCTCATTCAAATATTTACCCGTTGAAAACTAGGAGCAATCAATGACACTTGGAGTCGCAATTCTCGGTACCGGTCGACTTGGTGGTAGATACATCGACTCAGTCAATGCAAGCTCAGGTGCCGAAACTCGAGCAGTCGCGGAACCGAGGGAAGAGCAGGTATCCGATCTCAGGACCAGTTACCCACACATCGACTTCGTGGGCGACTACCGCGACATACTCAATCGAGACGACATCGACATAGTCGTCGGTACCCTTCCGCACTGGTTGCACTACCAGGCCTCACTCGATTGTCTCGCTGCCGGAAAGCATGTCTTTCTTGAGAAACCCATGGCTCTGAGCACCGTCGAATGCGACGAAATGCTCGCCGCTGCCAGGTCCAACAACCGATTGCTAATGACAGCCCACACCCAGCGCTACATGGGCGAAAACGTCAAGATGAAGGAAATCATCGATTCCGGGGACCTCGGGAAGGTAGTCATGGTCAACGCAATGTGGGTAAAGCCGCTGGACCCACATCTTCGCCCCCCCTGGATGCTGCAACAGGACAAAGGCGGAGGGATGGGCCAGATGGACGGCACACATCTCATCGACCGTCTGATCTGGCTGTTGGGCGACGATATTTATTCGGTCAGCGGCACGAGCAGCAACTTCACACACCCCGATCTCAGTGCCGACGACTCGGGCCATCATTTCATCCGCTGGGAATCCGGAATAACGGCGTCGATTACTCGTATGGGATGGAAACACGGCATCACGGAGTACGGGGCCGACTACTTTTTCACGAACGGCCAGGCCAAGCATCGCCGGACCTACGGCGGCATCGGTAAGACCGGTGTTTGGGTTGAACGAAACAACGAATGGGTCGAGCAACCCTTCGATGCCATCGACTCCCAAGTTGTGCAGTTCAACGATTTCGTCCAGGCAGTGATTCGAGGGGATTCCGATTCCCCTACCCCGATGACTCACGGGCGAAAAGTCCTGAAAGTTCTTGAAGCCACCGAGGAGTCACACCGTACCGGAAAAGAAGTCCTCATCGATGATCTCATGAGCTGACGGCCCTGCCGTGAGATGAGATAACGTCTCCGCAGTGACAAGAGCGAACGTCTCTGCCACAACCGGTTCTACGCGCAGTCGGTGAACGAGACGTTCCCTGCTCGGGGCAACAGCCAACAACTTCTCGTTCTCAGCAAGTACACCACCGGTGCACTCGACCAAACGCGCCACCCGGCGTCGGCCGGCTAACGATGGCAATAGTTATTTGGCCGGGCGGTTGTACTCAGGCGCAGACGGGAAAAATCTAGGAAGCTGCCTTTTCTGACAGCTGGGGGACGCCCCAGTTGTTAGTCCCCCGTTCCGAACCCTGGAGCATGAAAATCAGAATGATGATTCCACCGATTAATGGAATAAACGTGATCAGCAGAAACCAGCCAGATTTACCAGAGTCGTGGAGTCGCCTCACGGCAATTGCCAGACCGGGAATGATGTGGGCCACCAGGTATATGACGTACAGCGTTATACCCAACGCGCCGAGAGTCCCCACGGCTGCTGCCAGACCACCTGTGATGATTCCCCAGAGGACGACCCACCAGTAACCTGGTCTTGAAGTTCTACCTGAGAAATTCGCATAGTTTGCGTAGTATGCGGCCACCGCCTTTTGAAAATTCATAGGTGCCTTTCTTGATCGTGTCGGGCTACCAGCAGAAAGCACTATTTCGGTATTCGTAATATCGTCGGGATATACGCCGGACAACATACTGAATTCTGGGCATGTTGGCTAGTTAACCCTTAATCCGACATCCCCTGGTCGCCATCATTCGTCACGGTACTGAGGTCCTTTTGATTCGGACCCTTCGATTCGCCAGCATGTCACACCGTTTTGTCAGAATTCACAGCGCGACTAACGCCCCCGCTAACCCCCCACCCGCGCCAGCACGCCCCGGCCGATCATCTCGAGATCGCCCCCCACCCAGGGGCGTAAATTCCGCCGCCGGACCGGTCGATACCGTCGTCAACCAGCTCCCCTGGCGCATGGCCACGATCCGATCGATCCCGTCCCTGTCGATCAAAGCTGAAACCTGGTCAATCAAACCCTCATCCGCGTTGTTCACCTCGGAAATCGCTACGTCCTCGACAATGAACCCGTACTTGATCTGCTCATACTGCTCGACCGCCTGTTGATCCGACTTGAACTTCATCAGCGTTACGGCAAGAAACACCCCGCCCGGCACACCGGAGTCGAATAGAGCAGAGCACATCGACTCAACCTGCCGCACAGACTGATCGGCGACATCCGTCAACGATGTTGTATCCAGCCTGTACTGGACCGGCGGCTCGCCAAGGACACCCTCACAGGTCTCCGGGTCGATAACAGCCCCCGAAAATGCCGGGATCCCGGCCTCGCTCGTTGGATTCACGCCCGAAACCACCGGTTCGGTAGCCTCACCCGACGTGCTCGTAATAGCGCACGCAGTTGCCACAAATGCCAGAAATAACATCGAAATTACCAGTCGAAACACCATGCACCTCACCTGAAAACCGAACCACGCCAAACACCGCCCTGCACACCCATGACGAAACAGCCATCCAGTTTGTTCCAACAACCCAACCCGCGCCACGCACCAACCGCCGCCTCTCCGCTCATCCCCCCCCCCCC
>JAQBVG010000060.1 GCA_027623655.1 Chloroflexota bacterium | reverse complement strand
CACGGTGGTATAGACGGAGCCACCCCGGCCTCAAGGCTGTAAACAACGTTCGTGGGAAGTACAACTAGGCGATGTCATAAAGCGGTTTGCGGGCGGGCTTGAGGAATCGGATGGCCCCGTTGCACGCGTCGGCGACAACATCGTTATTGTTCCCGGTAACGTCGTCACGGCGATTTTGCTCGGTGGTACCGCTAATCTGGAATCTCGGTTCCGGATCGTTCTGCTAAAACGCGAAGAGATCATAAAAGTGGCAGGCGATCGCCTCGCAGAACAGCTCACCGGGAACCGTATTCTCGGCAGTTACACCGACGATGCCACTCACCCGCTGTATTTGATCGTCCTCAGCTAGTATTTGCTCGAATGGCGCCTAACGGGGTAACGCGTCTCGACTCTGGCGGTTGGTCGGCTGGCGACTGAGCGTGCGAGCCTTGGCGGCAACACGTCCCGCGGGCTCGAGGGCAAGGGTCGCTGGAATTGCGATCACAAGTGCGAAGGTCAGTGCGGTAAAGCCTAACCGGTACGTGCCTTCGATA
This sequence comes from Chloroflexota bacterium, assembly GCA_027623655.1. Taxonomy (GTDB): domain Bacteria; phylum Chloroflexota; class Dehalococcoidia; order Lucifugimonadales; family Lucifugimonadaceae; genus Lucifugimonas. Next base: position 14,609 of record JAQBVG010000060.1, on the reverse strand, counting down.
TCGTGAATCAGTCCCACGAGTGCAGGTCCGGCCGCTCCAAAGATAGCGTTTACGGAGCTGGTTAGACCAACGATCGACCCGTAGCTTGACCTCCCGAAGTAGTCGCCGAGTATCGAAAGCCGCAATGGGATAGACGAACCAAACCCGAGCCCAAAAAAGACAACAAAAAACGGCAACGGCCACAGGCCGAGGTTCACGCCGAATATCGTGGCGTTGATGGCTGCGAGACCTGCCACCCCGACCGTTTGCATTACCATCGCGATGGTCAACATCATCCTCTTGTCGTACCTGTCACCCAGAAACGCCATGCCCGCCCTGCCACTCAAATCCCCGATTGCAACAGCCCCAGCGGCCGTACCTGCCAGGACCGGCGTCATCCCGTATTCGATGAGAGCCGAAAGGTGGAAAAGGTTCGTAGAACTGACCAGCTGTCCAAGACTCGTGACAATGGCGAGCTGCCAGAAGAAGCGCAATTTCACTGCCTGGCGCATCGTAATTGCGTGCTCTCTAACACGTGATCTGCGATGCGTGGTCCCATCTGCCGAAACGCCGATTTCTTCTTCGTCGAGTCCGCCGTCTGGCAGCAATCCGTGATCTTCGGGGCGCTTGCGCATGACAAGCGTCGCCGGAAAGCCGATCACCCAGAACCCTATGCCTATGTAAAAGAGCATGTCACGCCAGCCAAAGTGATCAATCCCCGCCACCAGTAACGGAAGAGTTAGACCTCCGATCGCCGAAAACGACATGAGTACGGCCAGTGCCCGTGCGCGTTTTCGAACAAACCAGTTCGCGACTGTCACAACGAATACGATGAATGTGCCGAAAGACATTCCGATCGTTAATAGCGAGATCGCTACGTAGAAGTGCCACAGCGTTTGCATCTGGCTCATGAAAATGAACCCTGCACCCGTGACTGCCACCCCGAAAGCCATTGCCTTTCGGGGGCCGTACTTGTCCAGCAGCGCGCCCACAAACGGCGAAATCATGCCGCTCTCACTGCGTTGAAGCGATATTGCCGCCGCGGTCGCTCCGTGGCTCCACCCGAACGTACTGAGGATCGGAGGAACGAAGGCCTGGAATCCACGCCAGAAGACCGCAGATGTGTACCACTGGACTACCCCGCCCGCCCCGACAATCCACCATCCATAAAATGGCTGTCTGATGTGTTTCATTGAGTTTTCGGTGGGAGTGGGTGGTTGTGCATTTAGCGGACTATGATCGCGGGAGGGTCAGTATGTGTTGTGGTGACGCCCTTCAAGGCGAATCGAGCGCCCAATCGAAGGCCCAATCGAGAGAATGATAGACCGTTGCAGGGTCGCTTCCGGGGATAACGTGCAGAAAGTTGGCGAATTATTGCGAATCGCCCTGATCCAGTCCGCGATATCCCCGGCGTTGCGTATACGGTTGTAGCGAGAAACATCCGAGAGTAAAAACCATCAATTGCCATCATCACTGAAACTTTTCACGATTCGAGGAATTCCGGTCGATATCAATGTGACCTGGCTGATTGCGTTCGCCATCATCACCTGGACATTCTCGACCAGCGCCTTCCCATCGTTCTTTGAGTTCTGGTCAACTCAGCAGTACTGGCTTGCCGGGACCGTGGCCACTGTGCTGCTGTTCACCTCGGTGCTCGCACACGAACTGGGGCACTCATTTGTGGCCCTGTCGCAGGGGCTACGAGTTCGAGGCATAACGCTGCTTCTGTTCGGGGGAGTCTCCCGAATTGAAGGTAACGCAACACGCCCTCGGAACGAATTCTTCATTGCTGCCGCAGGGCCGACGGTTTCGCTGCTCATCGGGGTAATCCTGCTGACCTGGTGGACTTTGTTCCATCCGGTCAACCAGTTCGAAGTACCCCCGCTTCACGGAGTGATTTTTTTTACCGGCTGGATGAACCTGGTAGTTGGTGTCTTCAACCTGTTGCCCGGTTACCCGCTTGACGGTGGCCGAGTCCTGCGGTCAATTGTCTGGGGCTTAACAGGAGACACCAATCTTGCGACGAAGGTGGCATTCGGCGTTGGCAGGGTAGTGTTTTATCTGCTGATCGCCTGGGGTGGATGGCAGATCGTCGATGGAGACGTGGTCGGTGGGGTCTGGATCGCGCTAATTGGATGGTTCCTGTTGAACGGCGCCCGAAGCGAGCGTGCCGCGCAGGAATCGTCCGCACCACCCGTTCAGGATCACCTTGGATTCAGTGTCGGTCTTGCGGCGCGCCCGATGCCTCAAATGATCGAGGAAAGCACAACCATATCTCAGGTCCATACCTCCGGGGTGCTTGTCGACCAACCGGAGTCAATTCCAGTTCCTAGAAAAAGCGTGCTCATCGGCTTTGTCACCCCGCAGGAGCTCGACGACGTTCTTCCCGAGCATCGGGCCGACGTAGTCGTTGGACAGGTCGTCAACCCGGATAGCCTGCGAATAATCTCAGCTTATGAGGCTGCCAGAGAAGCCCTGCGCGTTATGGACAGTTACCGAGTCAGTCAACTTGTCGTGATGGACACCGGTTTCGTGATGGGTATCGTGACCCGGCGCGATATTCTCGACAAGATGATGGATCTGGGATCATCGGCGAACCGAGCGGATCCGACCGACGTTTGACCGGTATTTTGTCGGAGCCCCGGCGCTAGCTTATTGCGCCCGGCAGGCAAATCGAGAAGGTTGTGCCACCACCGATTCCGTCCTCGATCCACACAGTACCGTTGTGCAACTTTACGATCTGCTTGACGATCGTTAGACCCAGGCCGCTGCCGGGGACATCTTTGTTCTTGAGCCGCTTGAACGGATCAAAAATGCGCTCACGCTCTTCCCGGGGCACGCCCGGGCCTTCATCGGTGACGTTGATCCTCAGATCGCCATCGTCGATCCAGATGTCGAGCGCAATGGTCGTGCCTGGTGGGGAGTATTTGCTTGAATTCGATAGCAAATTGCCCACGGCAATCCGTAACTGTTCCCGATCCGCCAGTGCCTGGTAATGCTCATCGGGTGCGGTAACGGCAAGCGTCTGATCGTTCCCCCTCGCAACCGGTCCGAACGAAGTTTCTAGCTCCTGTGCGAACTCGGATACCTGAAACGACGACGGTTCCAGGTCAAAGGTCCCTGCCTCCATCGCAGAAATGTTTGAGAAGTCGTCGACGCGGGCGGTCAACCTGTCGATATTTTCCTCCACGATCCCGAGTTTCTGAGCTTGATCGGGATGAAGGTTGCCGCGTACGTCCGAACCTAGAGTTTCAGAGATAATCGACACTACCTGAAGGGTGTTATTCATTTCGTGAGTGAGCTTCATGACGAACTCACTGGCCCTTCGTTTTTCTTCCCGCAGGTTTCTTAGTTCCGATTCGGCGCGCGCTGCGCTAACCCTGTCCGTAATTTCGTTGACAACCACTGAAACGGCTGTGATCACACCCTTCTCCGAGGTAATCGGCACCATCCCCACATCGAGGACAGTGCTAAAAATCTCGACCTCACTGCGGCCTGATTGACCACGCAGCGCCTGTCTGAACGGTTCGTCGAAACCGCTGATCTTACGCGAATACTTGATGAAATCGCGACCCAGCAGTCGCTCTGGTACGAGCTTTAATCCCTCGATCCCGCGTCCTTCGGCGGTCTCTACGATCCCGTTCCTGCCGATCGTCAGCACGAGCACCGAAGTATTCGTCAATATCGCGGCCAGTTGAGGTTCCAGTCTGGCCAGTTCGTACGATGCTGCACTGTTGGCTTCTCCAGCTTCGCCGTGTTGGCTCGCATTTTTTGCTGACGAAGTGAGTTCGTTCACGACTCGCTCGGCCATCTTCTTCTCAAGGACACCAAACCGGGCAGGTTTTCTCGAGGCACACATCAGTATCGCCGCCACGCTCCGATCCACTCGCAGAGGAACAGCAATTGCTGAGCGCAACCCGGCCCGGTATATCCACCGGCCGGCTGCTCGTTGCCCCGGAGCGGCGGATTCGATATCGATCACGACCGGTCCCGTTGGTGCGGATTTAGAACTGGACGAAACAAGTAGTGATCGTCGGGAGACACTCGCTCCTACTCCAAGTTCCGGTACGTCCAGTCCATCGACAATTTCTGCTGTGACGTGGTCTTTTTTGTGGTCGATAGTCCCGAAGTAAAGCCAATCCGCGTCAAAAAGGTTTCGAACAAGTGAAGCGATACGCGGGTTCACCAGGGGAACTCCGGTTTCATCAAGCCTGATTTGGTCGCAGACTCGATTGAGCAGCTCAAGCCTCTCCAGTGTGTTCCTGGCTTGCTCAAGTTGCTTGAGATTGGTCACAACCGGCGCACAGGCAGTCGTTATCTCCCTGATCTCGGCGACATCTGCCTCATCGAAACCCTCGTCGCCATGCATCGCCTCGACAAAACCAATCAGCCGGTCCACGGCCTTCAGCGCAATTCTCACCCTGCTGAAGCGGCTAATCGGACCGGATAGATCAGCCTGATCGACCCTGGTAAGTTGTTCAATCTCGTCGGTGCTAATCCATGCTTGCTCCAGGACATCACCCGGCTTCTGAGTGTCGAATCCCGGTTGAACGCGTCCCGATTGTTCATCGATGAACCCGATTTGAACCCTGGCCGCGCCAGTTCGTTTTGTGATTTGTGCAGCAATCACCCCACATGCCGGAACCAACCCGGTTGCTGAAGCGATCGAAGCCAGGTAATCAGATTTGGGGTGGGGTCGACCCCCGGTGAAGCGCGGCTCTGAAAATACTGAATCGCTACCCGCGAAGGCAGCGGTGAGTGCGGGCACGAACCGATCGGCAATCGCAACAGAATCTGCCGGATACGCTCTGACTCGCGCCGACCCGAGCACAAGTACTCGGGTCGCAGCCGCGTTCACGGGAAGCGCCATGGTCGACTCGATCTCGGAGTTTTCACGTCTCACGTACCTGCCTGAAAAGCCCGAATGCTCAGAATCGAAGGTTGTGTTCGATACGGCTACCCTCAGCGTTGTCGCCCGAGATTCGACCGCATCAAAACCGGCATCGGAGATTTCATACTGCCTCTCGTGGCCGAGTGATACCGACCCGTGCGTGACAAAGTTGCCATCGATCTGAGTGCGGAGCGCAACCACGTCGATCTCGAAGAACTGACTCAGATGAACGCCGATCTTGCGAAGTATCGAAGAATAGGCGTCCGGACCATTAGCCGATATGCGGCTAATGTGATGAGCGGCTACCAGCAGTGCTTCGTCCCGGCGGAAAGTCGTTTGCAGCTTTGTCCTTGAAGCCGACATGCTCAGCAGGCCCGCGATGATCTTCGCCGATTCGATCTGTGATTCGCTAAATTCGACAACCTGCTCGGTCAGGGCAATGATCATTCCCGAGGCGCCAGTAATGCCCGGCACTGCTACTGCGAGGGCCGACCGGAATTCGCTATCTGGAGTTAGGGCAGTCATCGCTGCGAGCTTTCCCGGTTCGTCGTTGACGATCATGACCGGCGAGTCCACGTGGACCGGGGTAAGCCAGTCGGGAAGCCAGATTTCCGATCCGACCAGGACCGAGTCGATACCGGAGGTTGCGCGGACCGTTTTCGTGCCGAACGCGTTGGCGTAATCGATGATCAACGCGGCATCGACGTTCAACTCAGTCCGAAGTGTGCGGACCGCGTTCTGTTGCAACACCGGGGTCGATTGGTTCGACGCGCCCAGGGTTGCGAGTTGTGAAATTGGAAGCGACGTTCGGCGAACAAAATCGTTTTTGAGGGATGAGCTTCCACCACCCGGTATTTCGGGCGTACCGGGAGATGGCAATGTGTCCGACAGTGCACTGTCGGTGCGGTCCTGGTTGTTGCTCACAGTTCTAGTAGAAAATTCTTCCCCGGCCAAATCCGTCTTGCGCGCAGTGTGGGCACGTACGCGATTTGATCACCGTACACGGAACCGGTAGCAGGCTTGCGAGATGTTTTTGAGCGAGTTTGAACTAAGTGATGGAGCTTCTAGAGCCGAACGATAGCTCGCCGGTGTATTCCAGTACCCACGTGAACGTCTCCGCAGTACGTTTCAACCTGGAACTTTAACTTCTTCCCAGCGATCTCGATCAGCGTTGCCGTGGTGTCTACCTGCTTTCCCGCAGCTGCGGGGGCGAGGTGCTTTACGTCGACATGGAATCCGACGCTCGCTTCACCGGGCGACAGATGACCTCCTACAGCGTCGACGCAGGCAAGCTCCATCTCCATGATCATCGCCGGACTCGATAGCACCGAGTGCTCTTGTTTGCCCGTTGGGCTGTAGATCGAAGACCCTTCAACGATCAGGACTCGGCTGGCCGAAAGACCGACCGTGATAGACGAGGGTACTTCGGACGTGATTTCTGACATGGCCTCCGACATGGCTAAAGAGCGATGATTCCGTAACCAGCGTCGACGGGGATGATGGCACCGGTGATTCCGCTGGACATATCGCTCAGCAAGAACAGAGCTGTGTCAGCGACCTCACCGTGGTTGATGTTTCGCCGAAGCGGTGAACGTTCACGATGGGCGCGTGTCATGTCACGGAATCCGGGTATGCTCCGGGCAGCAAGAGTCGGCAACGGTCCTGCGGAAATCGCGTTTACACGGATATTTCGGCTGCCAAACTCGGCGGCAAGCTGGCGTGCCTCGTTCTCGAGCGCAGCCTTCGCCGTGCCCATGATGTTGTATCCGGGATACACCCGCTGAGATGCGTCAAACGTAAGGGTCACAACAGACCCGCCAGATTCGCCAAATAGCGGAGCCGCTCTGCCAACTATCGGCATCAGCGTGTAGGCACTCGTTTCTAATGCGGTTCGAAATCCCTGTCGGCTCGTGGCCGAAAAATCACCGCCGAGGTCTTCCCGTTCGGCGTACGCGATGCAGTGGACAACAAGGTCGATATTTCCCCACTCACTCTTGATTCGGTCATACACGGCCTGGACCTGGTCTTCGTCAGTGGCGTCACATTCGAGCAGAATCGGATTACCGAGCACCGATGTCGTTTTTTCGACCGGCTCCTTGAGGCGTTCGTTGAGGTAGGTAAATGCGAGTTCGGCCCCGGCCTCTGCCAGCCGTTCGGAAATGGCCCAGGCAATGCTGCGCTGATTCGCAACACCGAACACCACGCCACGTTTTCCACTGAGATCGATCGAAACAGCCATCGCCGTCGCCACGCCTTTCGCTCATTGTGAACAGTCACCGGTATTTTGTGAAACCTGTGGTCTCGTCCGATCCGAGACACCGTACGCTCGTGGCACCAAATGTAACAGCCTGAAACCGAAAGCTGTCAGCGATATCGGTGCTCCCGGATAGCCGGCCACGTGCACGGGGATCATTTTGATCGGGGTAGTTGCCCCGGTGCTATGCTGCACCGCGCCGATTCATACTTACGGCACTACTGGTCGATTGAAGGAAATACTCTGACCGGAATAACTTCGATATTCGCGGCGGATGGACGTATTCGACGAAATCAGTCCGTTCAACTTTTTGCGAATGTCCCCTTTCGTGCATTTTTTCTGGGCAATCTCACCAATGCTACCGGCGTGGAGCTGCGGGTTATGGCGTAGTCCTGGCTGATACTCGAACTCGGCGGTTCTCAGTTGATGGTCGGGGCGGCGGTAGGGTTAAGGTTCTTACCGGCGATTTTCGTGGGCCTAATGGCGGGGGTCTAGATCGATAAACTCGGTGGTCGGTACGTGCTGTTATGGGAGCGGATGTCGCTCCTCGTCCTGGCTGTCATCACCGCCTTGCTGGTACTGACTGACACCGTCGTCATATGGCACATAGTATTGCTCTCCGTCGTTTCAAGTACGTTGATGGTAATCGGCGGGCCAGCAATGAACTCGATGGTCACCAGGTTCGTGCCGAGATCGTCGCTTCAAGCGGCCAATTCGATCAACCAACTGACGTTCAGTTCGGCTCGTGCACTTGGTCCGCTGGGTGGCGGCTTGTTGATCGCCGCATTCGGGCTTGGATCGCCGTGGCTCGCACTTATAGGTCTATACGTCCTGGCGGTGGTCGCAACGTGGAAGCTGCCCCGGGAAGCACCCGTTGGGACCGGTGGCGAGTCGGCGTACGTGGCAATCAAGAATGGGCTTGGCTATGTAAAATCCAGCCTGATCGTCAGCCGGGTGATGGTACTGGCGTTCACTGTGATCTTTGTGGGTGGACTGGTATCGGTAATCCCTGTTTACGCCAGGGATCGATTTGATGTCGGCGAGACGGGCCTGGGGTTCATGCTGGCCGCAGCCGCACTCGGTCACGCTACCGGGGCGCTGATCGTGGCCTCCACGGGTGGGTTCAGGAAAAAATCTGTCTCCATGATGGTTGCCGTTGTCATTTACGCAGGGGCATCGGCAGGATTCGGATTTTCGACTCATTTTGGGCTGTCACTTGTGTTCTTGTTCCTGAACGCAACCGCACCCCCTCTCTGGATTTCGAGTGTTGTGACCCTCCTCCAAACCGAATCGGATTCAAAAATGCTTGGCAGGGTAATGGCGTTGTTCGCCCTGTCGGTGCAGACCTTATTTTTAGGAACAATGATCTGGGCATGGCTGGGCCAACAAATAGGAAACGACTGGATGTTGCTGTTTGTGGGTCTGGCGTTCATGCTGGCCCACGCCCTGGTGCTGATATTTTCTCCCGCCCTACGCAGGTTGTAGGCCAGGCGGCAGTTCACTAAAAAATAGCTGCATAGCAGGTGTGTGTGCGAGCAGATTCAGGTTCGAGTCGCGCACCCCGTTGAATTCAACAGGGTACGCGACAATTGCCTACCAGTTCGTGTGCGAACCGTCCCCACGGTGCGGGTGAGGAGCTTCCCAGAACTTGAACGGCTCGGTCAACTTACTCTCGTCGACTTCGACACCAAGTCCGGGTCGGTCAGGCACTTTGTAGCCGTTACCTTCAAGCAACACCTGTTCCGGGAAGATCTCGAAATCGGGATTGTTAGCCCGGTCCATGTTGACCTCCAGCCACGCAAAGTTTCCGACTGAGGCACCAAGGTGCACCGATGCTGCTGTACAGATTGGTCCCAGCGGGTTGTGCGGCATAAGGTCTATGTAGTGTGCTTCTGCCCATCCGGCAACTTTCATGGCCTCGGTGAACCCTCCGACGTTGCAGATATCCACGCGGACGAAGTTCGTGATTCCGCGCTCGATGTACGGCAGGAACTGCCACTTCGATGCGAACTCCTCGCCAATGGCGAACGGAACGTCAGTCATACCACGCAGGACCTCGTAAGCCTCGGGCGTTTCGTCCCGTATCGGTTCTTCAAGGAAGTCGAGAGTGTGCGATGGCATCATCTGGCAGAACGACGCCGTTTCGGCGACGGACAGCCTGTGGTGGTAGTCGACTCCCATGATTGCCTGGTTACCCAACTGCTCTCGAGCCTTGATCAGCCACTCAGCCGAGTTGGCGATCGATTCGCGCGGCTCAAACAAGCCACCACTCTGGATGTCCATGTTGTCGTACGAAAGTCGGAACGCATTGATGCCCCTGGCCATGAACTCTTTGGCCTGTTCGATCATGGCCGGTCCGTAGGGACCAGCGGTCGTGGCGAAAACCGGGACCGAATGGCGGTGCTTGCCGCCGAGCAGTTCGTATACGGGAACGCCCAGCTTCTTGCCAACGATATCGTGTAGCGCTATGTCGATAGCCGAGATGGCTGCCGTCATGGTCCGCCCGCCCTCGAAGTACTGGCTGCGATACATCTCCTGCCACAACGCGCCACGCTTCATCGGATCCCGCCCAATCAGGAACTCGCGGTAGTGTTCAATGATTCCCTTGACGCCAAGCTCACGTCCCGAAAACCCGGATTCACCCCAACCGTAGATGCCCTCGTCGGTTTCAATTTTTACGAGCATCTGGTTGCGTCGGCCAACCCAGACTGCGTATGGCTTGATGTCGGTGATTTTCATAGGTTCCTCGCTGATCGCTCTTCACTAATGTCGATATTGTTTATTCGTGCTGGAAAACTAGGCGTTCGTTTTTGATCCGTCTTTTCGTCGGAGCGGAGCGTTGCCCGAGAACCTGAACGGCTCGGTGAGCGACGCTTCATCGACTTCGACGCCGAGGCCGGGCCGGTCGAGCACGGTTACTCGGCCCGGAACAATCTCGGGCTGGACAGGAAAGATTTCTTTGGAATAAAAACCGAGCTCTTCACCGGGCGATTCCCTGATTTCCAACCACGAGAAGTTGGCCGCCGCCATCGCCATGTGCGAAGTGGCAGCGACACAGATTGGGCCTAGCGGATTGTGAGGCATGAGGTCGATGTAGTGCGCCTCTGCCCAGCCGACGACCTTCATCGCCTCGGTGAGCCCGCCAATGTTACAAACGTCGATCCGGGCGTAGTTGGTCAGGCCACGTTCGATGTAAGGCAAGAATTGCCACTTCGACGCAAATTCTTCACCGATAGCGAAGGGCATCGGTGTCATTTTTCGCAGAGATTCGTAGGCTTCCGGTGATTCGTCGCGTATCGGTTCTTCAAGGAAGTCCAGGGTGTGCGACGGCATCATCTGGCAGAACGACGCAGTTTCAGCGACCGATAAACGATGGTGAAAATCGTAGCCGATCACCGGGCGAAGGCCCAACACCTCGCGCGCCTTTATCAGCCCCTCGGCTGAAAGCGCAATCGCCTCTCGCGGCTCGTATTCATGGTCTTTTTCGGCCTGGTATCTGCGATGCAGGCGGAAACAGTCGAACCCGGCTGCAATTATTCGCTGCGCGACATCGATCATTTCTTCAGGTGAGTCTCCGCCGCCTGTAGCGAAGGTGGGGACCCAGTTGCGCTGCTTCCCGCCCAGTAGCTCGTAGACGGGCACACCCAGTTTTTTTCCGGCAATGTCATAAAACGCAATGTCGATCGCCGAAATCGCGGCGGTCAGCACACGCCCACCCTCAAAATACTGGCTGCGGTACATCTCCTGCCACAACGCTCCTCGCTGCATCGGATCGCGGCCGACAAGAAACTCTCGGTAGTGTTCAACTACGCCTTTTACCGCTAACTCACGGCTCGAAAGCCCGGATTCGCCCCATCCGTAAATGCCTTCGTCCGTTTCGACCTTCACAAGCATCTGGTTTCGACTGCCGACCCACACCGGATACGGTTTGATATCTGTAATTTTCATCTGACTGTCGTTTGCTCCGGGCCATCGCGTTTAGTGGCGATGACTACCAGTTTGTGTGCGAGCCGTCGTTTCGCTTCAGGTGGGGCATCTCGGAGTATCGGAACGGTTCGGTAAGAGAGGCTTCATCAACCTCAACGCCAAGTCCCGGCTGATCCAACACCGTAACTCGGCCAGCGGTCACTTCCGGCTGTACCGGGAATACTTCCTTCGAATAGAAGCCGTTGTCTTCACCCGGGGATTCCCTGATCTCAAGCCACGAGAAATTGGCTGCTGCCATTGCCATATGCGACGTTGCGGCAACGCATATTGGACCAAGTGGGTTGTGCGGCATCAGATCGATGTAGTGGGCTTCCGCCCAGCCGACGACCTTCATCGCTTCTGTGATGCCGCCAACATTGCAAATATCGATGCGGGCGTAGTTGGCCAGACCTTTTTCGATATAGGGCAGGAACTGCCATTTCGATGCGAACTCCTCACCGATGGCGAAGGGCATTGGCGTCATACCGCGCAGCGCTTCATAGGCTTCTGGAGTCTCGTCTCGGATCGGTTCCTCAAGAAAATCGAGGGTGTGAGATGGCATCATCTGGCAGAACGACGCTGCCTCTGCGACCGACAAACGATGATGGAAGTCGTAGCCGATTACCGGACGCATGCCGAGCACCTCACGGGCTTTGATCAGACCCTCGGCCGACAGAGCAATCGCTTCGCGAGGTTCATACAGACCATGCTTTGCTTCAGGCTCGTAATCTCGATGTAGCCGGAAGCAATCGAATCCAGCTGCGAGAATCCGCTGTGCCACGTCGATCATTTCTTCAGGCGAGTTTCCGCCGCCCGTAGCAAAGGTAGGGACCCAGTCGCGCTGCTTTCCGCCGAGCAGTTCGTAGACGGGAACGCCGAGCTTTTTACCGACGATGTCGTAGAGGGCGATGTCGATAGCAGAGATCGCCCCGGTCATTACCCGCCCGCCCTCGAAGTACTGGCTGCGATACATTTCTTGCCACAGCGCGCCCCGTTGCATGGGATCGCGTCCTAACAGAAACTCTCGATAGTGTTCGACAATACCCTTGACCGCGATTTCTCGACTCGACACACCCGATTCGCCCCAACCGTAAATGCCCTCGTCAGTTTCCACTTTTACGAGCATCTGGTTACGGGTGCCTACCCAGACCGGAAAAGGTTTAATGTCGGTTATTCGCATTGATGATGAACCCTGGAACCCGCCGATAGTGGTGGGCGTGCCGATACCGGCAGGTGTAAATGTTGATCGCCGAGCTAGCCTGTCTCCACCGACGATTGGTGTCAAGAGCCGAACGACAATGAATCTGTGCATCGCACAGGCCGACATAGAAACCGGCCGAATTACAGAGCCTGCCGAGGTCCATGAAACTTCGGCAGGAAGATCGGATCGCTGGGCAGTCGTCCTGTTAAACGACGACCATCATTCGGTCGATTACGTAGTCTGGGCGCTCCTGAAGACGGTCCCAGATCTCATCGAGATCGACGCTTCGCTGATCATGCTCGAGGCTCACAATACCGGCAAGGGTGTCGTTACCGTCTGCGGTCGTGAACAGGCTGAACAATACCAACGGGCCCTTCGCGCGCTTCAACTGGGCTGTGAGATCGAACCTGGCTGGTGATTGGGCCATAGCGCTGGGTGTCTGGTGGCGCAGTTGACGACGGATGAGCACGTCTCAGATCTTGCGAATTCCGATCTCACACTTTTCCTGCGTGAGCGGTTCGTTGCTTCGCTTCGTATCCCGCATAGAGTCGCCAGACCCCGGGCGAATCCCTCGGGGCGGGGAGGTCAGACCAGCGGATTGGCTTACCAGCGTTCTCGTCGACCGCCGCCGCCGCCACGATCACCGCGATCCCCACGGTCTCCACGGTCTCCACGGTCGCCGCGGTAACCACCGCCGCCACCGCCGCCGCCGCCAGACCGAGGAGCCTGATCTCGGGCCTCGTTTACAACGATTGGCCGTCCATCAAGATCGGTACCGTTCATTTCTGAAACGGCCTGCTGTGCCGGGCCTTCATCTGTGAAGGTTACAAAACCGAAACCGCGTGACCGTCCGGTCTCGCGGTCGCTGATCACCTGAGCCTCTTCAATTTCACCGAATCGCTCGAAAGCTGATCGGAGACCAGACGAATCCGTTGCCCAGGCCAGGCTACCAACAAATAACTTCTTACCCATAAAACAAGCCTCGTTCGTGGGAATCCCATCGAATGTTCACAGTTGAACATATCCTAGTCCGTACGTACGGTTATCGTCCCACGTTCCATTTCCGCACCCAGCTGAAATTTGCGTCGCAAAGCGGCATCTCGGTGATTTTGCTGTACGCCGCTCAGACAGATACCCTGTAAGGATAAACGTTTGACGGTACCTTTGGGGGGATTATTCATTACAAACATTTAGGAACATTGGTGAATTTACAGTGAGACCAGTGTCTAAACTTCCGGGATAGGGAGTCATTTCAATCTTGAGCATGGTTCAAGATGTTGAATGTGCATGATGGCCTGGGCCAGAAAAATCGAATGTTCGCGACCGCTTGCGGCGCGGCCATTCGGTGTTTAGTGTTCACACGTCGCGTTTCCGACGCTGTCCCAGAGCGATCCAGTTCTCTCAATGCCTGCGGGTATCTCGCCAATCCAGCCTGAAACTGTCGACACTGCAGTAGTCACTTGGCCCAACCCCGTTAGCAAGGAACTCGATATTTCGATGCAAGATCCAAAAGACATAAAAGACATCTCCCGGCCATCCAAAGAACTGATCGACAAACTGTACAACCACGTTAGTGCAGCGACGGCCGCCGGGGACCTGAACAAGCTGGGTGTTTCAAACGCCTTCATCCAGGGACCGACAGCTTTCACTCCGGGTAAGAAAATTGTCGGCCCTGCCCTTACTTTGCAATTCATGCCGAAGCGTGACGACATCTATGGCGACGGCGAGTACGTTGGACCCGAAACCCAACTCCACCGACACGCGCTGTACGGTACAAAAGCAGGCGACGTGATCGTGGTCGACGCACGGGGGAGCATGAAGAGCGGCGTCTTCGGAAATATGATGCTGACTTATTTCGTCGGTGCGGGCGGGATTGGTGCGGTAATCGACGGTTGCATACGCGATTTTCCGGAAGCGCCCGAAATGGGATTGTGGTTAAAAGGCGTCACGCCAAACTTCCACACTCAGACGGAGATTTTTCCGTATGCAGTGAACGTTCCGATCGCATGTTCCGGTACATACGTCGCACCCGGCGACATCATCATTGCCGACGACGATGGGGCAGTTGTTGTACCTATCCACCTTGCCGAAGAGTTGGCCGAACGGGGCCAGGTTCACGCCGAATGGGAAGAGTTCAGCCGAGAAAAGCTCGAAAAGGGTGGTGATCTACGACGGTACTACCCGCTGAGCGACGAGGCGCGACCCGAATATGAAGCGTGGAAGAAAGCCCAGGGCAAGTAACATCGACGGGTTCTGTCAGAACTCAGATGCCGTCTTGAAAATCAAGCGATTTTCGGTGCGATATTGAGCATTGGATT
>JAQBVG010000059.1 GCA_027623655.1 Chloroflexota bacterium | reverse complement strand
TCGCACTATCGCGATCCAACTCCGGTCTGGCGCATTGCCGGTGAGCCTGGAACTGATACAGGAGCGCAACGTCGACGCCGTACTTGGTAAAGACTCGTTGAAACGCAGTCTGATCGCCGGGGGAGTCGGCCTTTTGATGTTGCTCGCATTTATGATCAGCTATTACAAGGTCCCCGGACTCGTGGCCTCGATTGCCCTCGTTGGCTACACGGTGATGTTGCTGGCCATTTTCAAGATGATTCCGGTCACATTAACGCTGTCCGGTGCGGCTGCCGTGATCCTTTCACTTGGTTTCGCCGTCGATGCAAACGTGCTGATCGCGGAGCGAACCAAAGAAGAACTTCGATCGGGAAGGAGCCTCCTCGCAGCTATTACGGCGGGGTTCGACAGAGCGTGGCCGTCGATCAGAGATGGGAACGTTTCGACGATCATCGTCGCTCTTGTACTGTTCTGGTTTGGCGACCGGTTCAGCACCAGCGTAATGCAGGGTTTTGCCCTGACACTGGCCATCGGCGTGATGCTGAGCATGTTCACTGCATTCTTTGCCAGCAGGCTATTGCTCCGCCTGGCGGCAGCGTCGAAAGTCGGAAAAAGCCCTGGCCTGTTCGTACCGGTTCGTGATCGAGGACAGCAGATCGAGCCTGTGGCAGGAGAAAACGCCTGATGGACATCGTCGGAACACGTCGAATATTCCTTAGCATCTCGATTGTGTTGGTCGCCATTTCTGCAGTTGTCCTGGTTTCGCCCGGACTGCAGCTCGGAATCGATTTTACGTCGGGATCGACCGTGACCTACCAGTTTGAAAACGGCGACCCGGGTACGGTAGCTGTCACCGACGCCCTGCTTCGTGCCGGCCACCCTAAAGCCATTGTTCAGGCTATGGGCAGTGACCAGTACTTCGTTCGTACTGAAGACCTCGGTGTGCCAGGACTCACTGCCATCAACGACGAAATAACAAAATTGGATGAGGGTCCGGCGCTGGTGCTGGACAACTCGACCGTGGGCTCTTCAGTTGCAGAAGATACGGTCCGAAACGCCGTCACCGCAGTGATCGTTGCGGCCGGTTTCGTGATGCTATACATCATGTACGCGTTCCGTTCAGTGCCTGCGTCATACAAGTACGCCGTCGCAGCTGTTATCGCCCTTGGACATGACGTTCTAATCGTGCTTGGCGTATTCACCGTTCTCGGTGTGGCGATCAACGCTGAGGTCAACGCAATATTTATTGTTGGTATTCTCACGGTTATCGGTTATTCGGTGAACGACACCATCGTGATCTTTGATCGTATACGTGAAAATGTGACGTTGGCACCGGGACGCGATTTCCGCAGCACTGTGAACCTCTCAATCAACGAATCAATAACCCGATCGCTCGGAACTAGCATCACGACTATGACAGTGATTCTGGCGATGTTGCTGTTCGGAGGAGCATCACTCAGGGACTTCCTGATCGTGCTGCTCGCCGGTGTGATTGTCGGAACCTACAGCTCAATCTTCATTGCTGCCCAGGTCCTCGTTCTCTGGGAGCGTCGTGCGTTTTTGCCATGGCGCCGGGTTGCTGCTTCGTCCTGACGACACCCAACAAAACTCGCAACCCGGAACTTATTCGACTACCATGCGCCATTTGGCAAGGGTGCAGGAATTTGATCGTGGCTGCGACCAAATAATATGGAGCGGACAAGATGTTGATTGGAGCGCATGTTTCTGCAGCGGGCGGGCCCGACAAGGCGATCGCCCGCGCCGAGGAAATAGGAGCCGAGTGCTTCCAGATCTTCGCGTCTTCGCCGCGCATGTGGTCGGCCAAGCCAATCCCCGAACCGGTTGCTAAGAAGTACAGAGCTGAGATGAAGCGCGCGGGAATGGGCCCCACGGTGCTACATGGAAAGTATCTTGTCGCGTTGGGATCGGCCGATTCCGAGCTTGTTGCCAAATCGGAAATTGCGCTGCAGGCGGATGTAGCTGCTGCAAACGTCCTCGGCGCTCTGGGTGTGATCTTTCATCCCGCGAGCCATCGCGGGCAGGGGTTTGACGCCGTGATAGATCAGTTTGCCAGTTCAGTGCGGAAAATTCTCGACGGTGAGCCAGGTGAATCGTTGTTGATGCTGGAGACCAGTGCCGGTGCTGGCGATCACATTGGGTCGTCGTTTGCGGAACTTGGGACCCTAGTAAAAGCCATCGGGAACGAGCGCGTGGCTGTTTGCCTTGATACACAGCACGTGTGGGCAGCCGGATACGATATTACGAGCTCTGACAAGCTCAATGCCGTACTCGATGAATTCGACCGTGAGATTGGAATCGACCTACTTCGATCTGTGCATGCCAACGATTCGCTGAGAGAGCTCGGTTCATCGGTCGACCGCCACGACAATATCGGTGACGGGCATATCGGTGCCAGGGGGTTCGCCACCTTGATGGCTCATCCCGCATTCAAGAATGTACCGTTCTACCTCGAAGTTCCCGGCACTAACAAAAGCGGTCCAGACCGACCTAACGTGGACGCCCTGAAGAAGATTAGAAAACAGGTCGGGGTCGGGTAAAACGCAGTTGCGAGTCAGCAGGGATCGATTCGAGGAAATAGTGCGAGATTCAATTGCGTCACTGCCTGATCGGTTTCTACTGAAAATGGGAAACGTCAGCGTGATTGTAGCGAGCAAGCCTACTCCAACCCAGCGTGCCGAAAATGACCTGGATCCCGACGATACCCTGTACGGACTGTATGAGGGCGTCCCACTCACCGAGCGCGGCGGGTATGTTCCTCCATTGCCGGACGTGATAACGATATTCCAGGAACCCATTGAAGCCAGTTCAACATCTGAAGATGACCTTACCCGACAGGTGCGCACCACGGTGGCGCACGAGGTCGCTCACTATTTCGGATTTTCTGACCAACAGTTGGACGAGCTGGGAATCGGATAATGCCACGCGTATTTTTTGTTGCGTTTGATGGACTGCAGCCGTCGCAAATTAGTGCAGAACGCATGCCAGTGGTAAGCGGACTGGCCGCCAGCGGCGTCCGTTTCTTACACAATCATTGTGCCTTTCCGACAGTGACCCGAGCGAATTCGGCAACGATAGTTTCGGGGGTGCGTCCGGGCAAACACGGCCTGACGGCAAACAAATCGGTGTTTCCTGAGTATTCAAACTCCGAGGTTGTTGATGCCCTGGTTCCGAAGCTCGCCGAAATAAATCGGCTTACCGGCGGCAATCTGCTCTTCGTTCCGACGATAGGCGAGTACATCCACGAATCGGGACTGAAGTGGGTCTCGGTTGTCGGTGGGACCAGCGGGAACGCCTATGTGCAGAACCCGAACGCGCACGAGTTCGAGGGTGTTGTGATACATCCCGAATTCACGAACCCTGAAACTCACCATCTCCTGATCAAAGAGCAATTTGGCGATTGGACCGCCAAAGAGGCCCCGGCGGCTGACCTCGTAGTTCGAACAGCAGATGTCGCGATCGACTACGCACTCGCGGTGTTAGATCCGGATGTTCTTATGGTCTGGTTCCCTGAACCGGACACTGCTCAGCATGCTTTCGGAATTGACAGCCCGGAGGCGCAGGATATGTATTCGCTCGCAGATGCTCAGTTGGGTCGGATATTGCAGGCCATCACGCACGACGGCGCTCCGACCGATGTGTTCGTGGTGTCGGATCACGGCTATTCGACGATAGATGCCGTAATAGATGTTCACACTGAGCTGGCGGCAGGTGGATTCGCGCAGGACGACCGCCGCGACGGCGTGGTCGTCGCCGAAAACGGAGGTTCGGTTCTGCTGTATCTCCCGCCATCCGACCCCGGGTATGGCTCTCGTCTGCTGGAGTGGCTTTCAGATCAACAGTGGGTCGGCGGGATCGCGACAGATCTCAAAGGCACGAGATTTTCTGATCTGCCATCGATCAGGGATGTTGGACTTGAGGGTCCGCGTGCGCCCGACATTGTCGTAACCATGCGGTCGGCACTGACGGCGCAGGCGCCACCTCTCAGCAGGATCGGCGCGTCTACCGGTGGAAGGGTCGGTGCTGGCTCGCACGGCGGTGGCAGCCCGGCAGAACTCCACAACACGCTTATCGTGAGTGGACCGTCTTTCCGAGCTGGCGTTGAGTCGAACCTCGCTTCGGGTAATATCGATATTGCGCCCACCGTTATCAACTTGCTTAACTTGCCCGTATCGGATCAATTTGAGGGCCGCGTACTGTACGAGGCGTTGCGTGACGGTGGTGGAGATTCGCTCGATGAAAAAATGTCTCAACAAACGACGACCAGTCCGACTCCGGGCATCACGATAACAACGGTCGCTGCCACTGAGTACCTTTGTGAGTTCGGCTACTAGCTCTAAAATTGGCACTGACCAGAACACCTCTCACTGAATCAGCACTTTATGGACGATCACAGGTGAACTCAGTGTGAGAACGTGGGACTACTGACCTGCCGGTGATCGAAAATGACCAGTTCACAACGCCTCGACGAAGCGAATGGAAACGGTACTACCCGTAACGGGCTGCGCATGCTTTCTTTCGGCGTGGACGAACGCATAGAAATCGCTCGACGGCTCACCGAGGCCAAGTATCTGGTAAGCAATGAGTCGGCTGCCAACTTTGACCGCTTCGAGCGTCGCGTTCGCGATGACGAATGGGACGTAATTTTCGTTGACGCGCGACGACCGTTCGATTCGGTAACGCGGGCGTTGGATTTGATCAGGCGGCTCGCGGTTGATGTCCCGACATTCGCAGTGGTAGACCCTCATCAACAAAACCGCCCAAGTTTACTGGAACTGGGCATCGCCGATCTGTTTTCACCCGACGACTTTCAGCGATTGCCAGGTGTGGTCACTCATGAGCTTGAGCTCCGGGACGTGCGCAGGATGGCGCTGGAAGCGCGCCTCCTCAAGGATCAGATTAAGTCGGCAGGTGACGAACGGACTGTCCTGGCCGCGATCGGTCAACTGGTTCTGTCGTCGCTCGACATCGGTCAGGTTTATGACGAACTGGTCGAGCAACTCAAGATAGTGATTCCGCTCGACACCGCTGCGATCGCGGTCGCTGACATCGAGAATGATTCAATCACGATCGAGTATGTCGCTGGCAGGGCTCTGCCGGGCTTCGAAAAGGGCCAGGTCATGCCCATGTCGGGATTCACGGTGGCAAGTCAACTGGCACGATTCGTGCTCGTTCTCGACTCCGACACACTGGAGGATTTGCGACCCGAATTCCCCGGGATCGCAAATCTACTCGAAGTCGGTGTCAGATCTGTCCTGGCTGTGCCGCTAATCCACCGTAACGAGGTTGTTGGATTCCTGGCAACCGCGACGGCCAGTCCAGATGCGTACGGACCTGAGCACGTTGAGATAGCCGAAAAAATATCGCTACAAATCTCCGGTGCACTGGCAAACACCAGGCTTCATGCCAGTATTACCAGGGTTGCGACGGTCAGAGAGATACTTGTTCAACTCGGGAGAGAAGCAGGAGGAGCTCGCGATTTACACAGCCTTTACGTTAGCGTGTTTGCCAATATCCGAAAGCTGCTGCCGATCGATCGGGGAGTCGTTGCACTTACGGGCAAAGATGGTCGATCTCTTGTCATAGAGCATGTGGATGGACAGGAGATCGATGGTCTGGGGGTCGGGGACTCGGTTGAACTCACCGATTCGTCCATTTCCGTGCTATCCAGATCGCATCTCGTCACCATCGACAACGCTGAAGAGCAAATGCCATTTGATCCGACGGCGGGCAAGGTCGCCGAGGCAGGCTTCCCATCCAGCATACGCACTCCGCTGCGCGCAAGAGATTCGGTGATCGGCTTGATCACGGTGAGTGCTGTCCATGAACGCGGTTATGTCCCCGGCAACCTCCAGTTCCTTGAGCGGGTTGCTGATCAGATTGCGCCGGTTATCGAATCGCTAAATCTTCTTGAACGGGTTCAGGCTCTGGCAACTGCTGTCGAGACAACTCTGGATCTCGTCGCGATAACCGATCTACGCGGCGTGACGAGTTACCTGAATCCAGCGGGCATCAGGATGCTTGGGTTGGCTGAAGGCGACACTGGAGTCGGAATTTCACTCGAGGAGTTCGTGGCACCAGAGGTGGCGAATGCAGTCCGACAGGCGGGATTCGCTAAAGCCACCGACACCGGAGGATGGCAGACAGAAATATCTCTGACTCCCAGGAATGCATCCGAACCGATTCCTGTCGAATTGCTTCTGGTGCCGGTGAGAAACTAGGAAGGCGGTGTGACCGCCGCTAACGTGTTCATGCGGGATCTTCGTGAGCGAGATGCTCAGCGCATCGAACGTCGAGAATTCGTTGCGACCGTATCGCACGAACTCAGGACCCCCCTGACCAGCGTGAAAATGTATGCCGACATGCTTGGAGAAGGAGACGCTGGCGAGCTCACCGATCAACAAGTACGACTTGTCGACAACCTGAGAACAACCGTTGATCGATTGACGAGGATGGTTGACGATTTGAACGTGGTCTCGCTGATCGAGGCAGGCCGGTTCAACCTGCAATCTGCATCGTTGGATATGGACGAGGTGGTCGTTTCTGCGGTCGATATTTCCGAGCCAACGTTCGCAGAACGTGAGATAAGGATCCGGATTGTTCACGCCGACGAGCCCGTTTTCGTGAACGCAGACCGCGAACGAATGTTGCAGGTTGTGGCCAATCTGCTTAATAACGCGGCGAAATACGCTGAATCGGGTTCGGAGACCGTGGTTGCCATATCCGTGGAAAACGGCCAGGTTAAAGTCGAAGTCACCGACAGCGGCCCGGGCATTTCGAGCGAGGACCTCACCGCAGTATTCGAAAGTTTCTATAGAAGTAAAAGTGCTCGAATGTCACGGGTTCCAGGCTCGGGATTGGGTCTTTCAATCGCCAGGGGACTGGTGGAGGCCCATGGCGGCAAGATATGGGCCGCTAGCACAGAGGGCGCAGGTAGCACGTTCACTTTTACACTGCCTCTAGCACCGGGCTAATCGTTCAGGGCTTCGCTTGAATGCGGTTTACCCTGCTGCAAAGAGCACCGAGTACCGCCTGAGCTATCGGACGTACCGGCTATCTCCAACCCGCCTGGTCAAACCCTTCGAGTCCATGTATTCCAGTACGGCCAGAGTGTACTTTCTGCTAGTGCCAAAAATGTCGCGGACCGTCGTGATTGTTATTTCTTGACCACCGGCCCCAGAGCCGAGTATTTTCGACTCCATTTCTGTGTAAGCACTGGTCGGGTACACGATATCTTCATTGACTCTAACCACGTTGTTTTGTTCGACAAGGTATTGGAGGAGTTCGATATTAATCGGCTGCTCTGTCGATGGGCTGAACCTATCTGTGGCAATTAACCTGAGGTAGTCGGCCGATTCGACTTCTTGTGCCGGTGTTAGCGTTGGCTGATGTGTTGGCTGACGAATAGTCGCACCTTCAGTTGCCACGATCTCCTGCTCCAGCAGAGATTCCACCACGGCGCCAAGCTGTGCTGATTTAACCCTGATTTGACCGCGAAAATCCTGAAGTGGCATACCCTGTCGGAGCGGGTAGGCGGCATGAAATCTCGACAGCGTGTTCGAAGCCGTATCGACGAGTTTCGCCCAGTAATCAGTCGAAGAAACATATGCCTGAGCTGTGCCGATCCTCGCGATCCTTCCCTGTGATTCAAGCGTAAAAAGACTGGCATCGACATCTTCGACACTGGAACCCGTGGCTCCCGTTATTTGTGCCACGGTAGCGGGTTCGATGTCCCTGATTGCGTTGAAAATTACGTCTTCGCTGGATCCGGTGGAAAGCGTTTGCAGTCGGGCGATCGTCTCTATGTCATTGCGTTTACGTCGACGCGCGTTCGGCTCCAGAACTACGCCTCCACCGAGCGTGTTTGTGGTGTCCCGAATCACGAAGGAATCGCCCCGTACCACCGGCACCGACTCTGTCGTTCGGACCTGGATCCAACCAGAACTACCCGGCGCCACCTGATCGCCTTCGAGGACCCTGACTGTCGCGGGTATTTCCCGAGTCCCAACAAAGATAGTGATCTTGTGGTTGTGCCTCACTGGTCTTGGAGCATCATCGATTACTCGGAGTGTCGCATCGAATGCCTTTGACGGGATCAGCCAGCCCGGTACGGTCAGTAGATCGCCACGATCGATTTCTGAGTGGTCTATCCCGTTCAAATTTACAGCTAACCGGGTACCGGGCATGACCTCTCCGTGGGCCGACTCGTGAACCTGCAAACTCCGGATCCTGGCTCTGCGGCCGGAGGGCAATATTTCAACTTCCTGACCGGTTTTTAGTGGGCCGTCGGCGAGCGTTCCAGTTACGACCGCTCCGAATCCGCTGATAGTAAAGGACCGATCTACGGGAAGTCGTGGGTTACCCAGGATCTGATGCGGCGGAAGGTCAGAAATAATTTTGTCGATTGCCGCGATCAGATGGTCTAGGCCGTCACCGGTCTCTGCGGAAACGGCAACTACGTTTGCATTTTCGAGCGATGTGCCTTCCAGCGTTTCCTGAACATCCAGGGTTACCAGGTCGAGCCAATCCTGATCAACGAGGTCCTTCTTCGTCATTACTACGAGACCATTTGAAACGCCAAGTAGGTCGAGAATGGCAAGGTGCTCGCGTGTCTGCGGCATCACACCCTCATCGGCGGCCACGATCAAAAGTGCAACGTCTATGCCCCCAACGCCCATGAGCATGTTTTTGATAAAACGTTCGTGACCGGGCACGTCGACTATGCTTATTTCAGCGCCCGAAGGCAAGTCAAGCCATGCGAAGCCCAGCTCGATCGTCATGCCCCGAGTTTTTTCCTCGCACAGACGGTCGGGATCGATTCCGGTAAGCGCTCGAATCAATGTTGATTTTCCGTGGTCTACGTGACCGGCTGTACCAACAACAAACAATGCTAAATTTCTCTCTGATTCCCTGTCGAACTTGAAAATTTATCTGGCCCAGACTTTAATCTGCCGTCAACAAACGCGAAAATCCGTCAAAGTTGCTCGGATGAGGACTGCAGGTGATTGATCTGGTCGATCACACCTTACCTTCTCCGACAAACTCGGCGAACACCTCGTTCCCGAGCAGTCGTCCTCGTTCGCTGAGCCCCAGGACTTTGTCCGTGAGAACGACCAACCCTATGCTTTGGAGTCGGCTGATCTCCTGTGGAAAAACCTCGTCCATACTCACACCAAATCGCTTTTTGAACCTTTCCAAGCTAACGCCTTCGTTGAGCCGCATCCCCATCATCATTGTTTCGGCAATGTCGATCTCAGGAGTCGTTATCTCGATATGCTCAACCGGGCCATCTGGAAGCTGCATTGATCCCACAGGATCGAGTGCTCCCTCGCTGTAAGAATTGCTAATTACGGTTGTATATCTTCTAGGAGATTTCAGGTTCCAAAAACGGCGTCCATCAATCCACGAATGAGCGCCGGGTCCAACTCCGAGGTACGGCTCATTGTGCCAGTAGATCAGGTTGTGTCTCGACTCCATTCCGGGTTGAGACCAGTTCGAGATTTCATACTGTGAAAAACCATTGGCCGACAACTCTCGTTGGGCTTCTTCGTACATGTCGGCCGCCAGATCATCGTCAGGCATTGAGTATCGTCCGACCGACACATCCGCAGCAAGCGGCGTTCCGGGCTCGACCTGTAGCGAGTACAACGAGATGTGATCGGGAGCAAGCGACATGACGGCATCAAGAGTGTTCGACCACTGAGCGAAAGATTGATTGATCAATCCGTACATTAGGTCGAGCGACAAATTTACGAATCCTGCCGAGCGTAGTGTTTGGAAAGCCCGGGCGGCTTCCGCCGCCGTGTGCCGCCGACCCAACATAGAAAGCAGTTCGTCGTCAAAAGATTGAGCGCCCATCGACACCCGGTTAACCCCTGATTCGAGCCAGGTGTTCGCCCGTTCTGCGGTTACATCGCCGGGATTGCACTCCATGGTGATTTCAGCTGGGTGCTCAATGTCGAACGACTGCCCAATGGTTGCATGGATGCGATCGATGTCGTGAGCAGGTAGATACGAAGGCGTGCCGCCGCCCAGAAAAATCGTTCTCACCGGCGGATGTGACAGAACACGGCCCCAACCGTTTATTTCGTCGGTCAACGCACGTAAGTAGTCGGGCATCTGGGCTTCAATACCGGCGTATGTATTGAAATCGCAGTACGGGCACTTGGTCTCGCAAAACGGAACGTGTACGTACAGGCCAATCCCGTCTTCATAAACAGGGGGGTTGTGAACGATCTGTGCGAGGTTGGACATCCAGTCTCCCGGACGGGGTGCGTGTAATCCAGGAACTATCTTCCCGGTATCCAGAGGCCAGAACTGGTCCCACGGCCCCCGTCGTCAGTCGCATCCGGTGGGGTGTCAGTATCATCTGACGTCGCCCGTGCTTGTTGTTCGGCCATTTGCTGACGAATCGCTTCATTTGCCTGTCGGACCCATCGTTCCAGCTGGTCGAGTTCGGGCGGCGATATCAGGAATTTCTCGATGCCATCTGGTATCTGCACTGATGGGTCTCCGCCCAGTAGCATCGCAGCTTCAGATTCAAGAATCCCCTCCTGGAGGCGACTCTTGAGGTGTGCTGACCGCTTGTCGACCGCCTCGGTATACTTCGCCTGAATCTCGTTTGCCACGGTCTGGCTGATCAACCCGCCCTGTAAGCAGCGGCCCCAGTCGATTACCTGGCCAAAAAGGTCTGTGTCTTCATAGTCCTCGAAAACGGCGCCCGACGAAAGCCGCTGCCGAACCGTCGTGTACGCACCCGGATTTGTCTGCTGGACCATCAATGTGGCATCGTCGCCACGGCCGATCACACCCTCCGCAAAGATCCGTACGACCGCGCCTGCCTTTGCTTCGAGTTGCGTCAACTGCCTGTCTACGGCGGCCCAGTATGCGTTGTAGAGTTTTTCGAATCCTTCGGGTGCCTCGGGAGATGGCTGGACCATCGTCACGATATACACCTTCCTGGCCGTCAGTATGTCGCCGGCTAAAGCCTTGCCTACGGATCCCAGTTCTTCAGCAGCCATTGGTCCCTCTATGCCATTCTCGTTTAAACGTAGTCAGTTGGATTTACACCGAGAACAGGAAGTTGATTATGTCGCCATCTTTCACGACGTAGTCGCGCCCTTCCTGTCGGAACTGACCCCGGTTGCGAGCCTCGGCCATCGATCCACACTGGACGAAGTCATCATACGCAACCGTTTCGGCACGTATGAACCCGCGTTCGATATCAGAGTGAATCACACCCGCAGCTTTCGGCGCCGCGGTTCCCGTGTTTACCGTCCATGCGCGCGTTTCGTCTTCACCAACTGTAAGGAACGAACTCAGACCGAGCACGCCATAGGAAAGCTTGATCATCCTGGACAATCCTGACTCGCCAGCGGCAAGGCCCGATCGCATTTCAGCTTCTTCCTCGGGTGATAGACCGACAAGCTCCGCCTCCAGTTTCCCACAAATAGCTGCACCACCGATCGACTTGCCAGCGAGCAGACCGGAAAGCACTTGCTCCAACTCTTTGGTGTTGGCGAGATCGTCTTCGCCGATGTTCAACGCCACAAGCAAAGGCAGGCGGCTGAGAGTAAAAGTGTTTGAAATAGCTTTCTTCTCAGAGGCGTCGAGAGCTTTGTCTCGCATAGCGGTTCCGTTTTCGAGATCCGCCTGGATCCGTTTCAGTGTTTCGACACTCTTGATCGCATTTTCGCGATCTGCCACCTTCAGAGTTTTCAGACTATCGTTTATGCGTTCGATTCGGCGCTCTAGCAGGGCAATATCGGCAAACAGGATGTCGAACGTGACTTTCTCAATATCGCGCCTGTAGTCGACCGTTCCCGACAGGTGCGGAACAGAACCATCTTCGAATGCTCTCGCTACAAGAAGGATTGCATCGACCTGCTGAAGCTGCCCCATGGCCTCGCCGTCGAATAGTTCACCTGAAGCGCTGACGGGTAGATCGACGTAGATAACCTCTGCGAAGGTCGTTTTCCTCGACTTGAACATTCCGCTGAGAATGTTGACGCGTTCGTCGGGAACGTGGGCAACACCAACGTTGGTCGAGCGGCTTGTGCCGAAACCGCCGGTATTGGCCTTTCCGCGAGTCAGGGCGTTGAAAATCGTGGTTTTGCCACTGGATGGCAGGCCGATTATGCCAATCTTCATAAATTCTGCTGGTCGATACCTGTTGGAACGGGTGCTTGCTGGTTGTCTAGAAATTTCACAGCTACTAAGCGTACCGCCGCACCGTTCGATCCTGTCTGCTAATTTCGGCCGTTTCTGGGATTCGTACCTGAAACATCTCCGCCACCGCCCGGTTCGTCTTCTGCATCGTCTTCGATATACCTGATTTTGGCATCGACAATCTTTTCGTCTGGATCACGTTGGTTTCTGGCAGTCTGGTCCTGTAAATCCCTGAGTTTTTTACCAATCGTGAGGTCGGCGACTACGTCAGATGGAGATGCGGCAACGAAAAGGAACAAAAGTAAGCCGACGACAATCAGGCCGTCGAATTGGCCAAGCAGGGGAATGCGATCGCCAATGAAATCGTACGGCGATACCAGATAGGCCAGGGCGATTACGGGGATCGTCTTGGTGAACAGGGGAACGCGCCGATCGCGAATCAACCGCCAGACCAATTTGAGGAATGGAACGACAATGAACAGTATCGGCAACCGTCTGAACATGTTAGAAAGTGTACCGATAGATCGATCAAATCAAACATTGGATCGGACGTAAACGAACAGCCCTCGCAAAGAAAGCGCACATGATCAGGGTCCTGCACGGCGAAGACGAGTATGCAAGGTCGGAAGCATTGGCCAAGATTCGGGCATCTGCCGGACCGGCAGAGGTTCGAGATCCCAACACGACCGTTTTCGAAGGCCGTTCGATCAAGCTTGCCGAGGTGATCGGTGCCGCACAGGTTGTTCCGTTCATGGCAGATCGGCGCGTGGTTATCGTTTACGGCATCCTGAGCAGGATGCAACAACGAGACAAGTCGCTCGGCGCTGAGTGGCGAAATCTCAACGAGGCACTGAGCGTTTTGCCGGCAACCACCGAACTGGTATTCGTCGAGGACACAACTCTTCGCGACAACGGTCTTGCCCTTAAATCGGTGGGCCCCAGCGCCAGCGTTCAGGAATACCGCCGCAAACAACGTGGTGAGCTCGAAATCTGGATACGTGACAGGTTTGTGTTTCACGGTGCATCAGCGACTCGTGACGCCGTCGCACGGGTCGCGTGGTTGGCTGGCGCTGATGCCCGGTTGATGGACCAGGAGATCAAGAAGCTGGCACTTTACGCCGGAGATCGCGAGGTTGTACAGCGAGATGTCGACCTGATGGTCACCGATGCCCGAGAAACCTCTATTTTCGCGGCGGTGGATGCGGTACTGGAACATCGACCTGCTGTGGCGATGAAGTTGCTCTATTCGCTGCTCTCGAGCGGCTCGAGCGTACAGAACATTCTTTCGATGCTCGCCAGACAGGTGCGATTGCTGATATTGACTGTCGAACTCCGACAACAGGGTGTAGCACAGGAGGAGATTGGAAAGCGGATCGGACTGACAAATCGGTTCGCCCTCGATAAGATGCTGCGACAGTCGGGGTCATTCGGAATCGGGCAACTCGCCAGCATCCACCGGCGATTGCTGGCGGCAGACCTTGCCATAAAACGGGGTGCTATGGACGAACGGCTTGCGGTGGAGATACTGGTCGGCGAACTGTCGGCTGCGTGAACGTGCAGCACCCAAACCATGGCAACAGAAAATCCGTAGTAACTACTACCACGCCCGGGATTTCTATTGAAGATGTGAGCAGTCGTCCTGCGCATCAATTCCAGATTATGGAGACAATTGTCCGTATGTTGCGCCGTCGCCGTACATACCCGATTCTGGTCGGCATCATCATAGTGTTGTTCACTGTGGCATGCTCGGGCACTACGGCAATCCCCACGATCGACTCCAGCGCGGCGGACCTCGACGTGGCGACGGCAGAACCGACATCGACCACCGAATCGGCTCCGCAGGACGAAATCACTTCTAGCCCTCAGATAAGCCCAACAGCGACCCGAACTCCAACTCCTGAGCCAGACGAAACACCGATTTCCGAAACCGAGAGTGTTAGTTTTTATATCCGCGCTTTCAACTCGATCGGACGGGGAGAGTACGTAGACGCCGAACGAACGTTTACGACCGTTATCCAGCTTGAACCGGGTTTCGCCCGCGGTTGGGATGGTCGAGGTCAGGCGCTGATGTTGCAGGGTAAATACGAGGAGGCGATGCTCGATTTCGATCGGGCGATTGAACTCAAGCCCAATCTCGCCGATGCCTATGCAAACCGCTCGCTCACTCGTATGGCGCTCAATGACACTGCGGGAGCTGGCCGAGACGCCAAACGGGCAATCGAACTCGACGAGGAATCGGTTGGCGCACAGATTGTCCTGGGACGTATTTACGCACAGCAAGCCGATACCGATAGAGCGCTCGAATGGTTCAATCTCGCGGTCGCTACTGAGCCAGAGGACGGATCGACCTGGTGGTGGCGGGGGCGGTTCTACAGGGACGTGCTGGCTCAGGGCAACCTTGCCCTCGACGATTTCAACCGGGCGATCGAACTGGAACCCGCACAGGCGGCCCTGTACATAGACCGTGCCCTGCTCTACATCCAGGCCCAGGTCTTCTCCGACCTGGCGAGAAAAGATATCGAGGAAGCGATATCGCTGGCGCAGGATCCGAAGCTACCATCGATTATCGAACGCGCTGAAGACCTGCTGGCGATTCTCGACGAACGAGAAACCGCGGTTCAGTAACGGGCTTTACGCCGACAAATCGTCCGCCGAATCTCGAATCTGTGTTTCCGGCTTGAAAACCGCCCACGCAAACCAGAAGTGATTGGCATGAACGATCGACGCCAGTTGCGTTCCCTTCAGTTCTCCATCCACCGCGACGCCAACTTTGTTCCATGTTGATCCCGTCTCAGAGTCTTTGATCCTCGATTCGGACAGTTCGAACGTGAGTGAACGATTTCCAACAACCCTGGAAAATACTGTTACTGACCCTGAGGTCTGTTCTTCGCTAAACAGATCTTTGAACGCTGAAAGCGTTCCGTTGTCGAAGAAAGCGACGATGTCGTCAGTGCCGATCCGATCATTCAGTACGGGAGTTTCCACAAGGAAGCTGAAGGGGTAGG
>JAQBVG010000058.1 GCA_027623655.1 Chloroflexota bacterium | reverse complement strand
CCTCTTACATGTCAACAACCTACGTGGGAACTACATCTAGCCGACCTGCCGAGTAACCCGAGCGGCGACCCGAGTGATAGATCAGAAAGATCGCCAGGGCCGCAACCAAAACACCGATCAGGTAAGGCATCGAATCCTTCTCATTCGGACACCGTGCGTGCGGACGTGGGGCAACAAGTTCAACCCACGCCCAGGATTTCGGCGCCGTCTCGGTTAATGATGCCTTCGATGGCTTCTTCAGGTATAGCGGGCAAGTGGTGATCTTTGGCGAACTTCGTTAGGCCGCGAAGATGGTCAATGTTGTCCTGGGGTTTCGTCACCGGCCAGTCAGATGCAAAAAGGATCTTGTCGGTCACACCCCACTCGTAAAACAGTCGCATGCCCTGCCAGAACGAATAAGGTCGATAGAACTGCGCTGATACATCGGCCCACACGTTTGGATGCTTTCGCACGACCGCTAGACAGTCGTTCTGCCAGGGGTGCCCCAGGTGTGCGAGGACCATCTTCAACTTCGGGAAGGCCAGAGCTACACGCTCGGTCGTTAGCGGGTGTGCATAGGTGAGCGGCGCCTGGGTCATCGGTGACGTGCCCTGATGAAAGACTATCGGGATATTGTCAGCCTCAAGTCGTGCGAACAAGCGAAAGGCTTCGTTGCTTGTCGGGTCGAAATCCTGATAGTTCGGCCCTAACTTGATCCCCTTGCAACCCAGATCCCCTACACAGCGGTCGTACTCGTCTTCCCAGTTTGGGTCCAGCGGATGAAGTGACATAAACGGGATGATCTTGTCAGGAGCACGTTTCGCGGTTTCGGCAGCCACATCGTTGTGGTTCTTATCGCTGGGCCAACCCGGCGTGCTCAGGACCTGCTCGTTTGGACGCCATGGTCGCTGCGCTATGCCGAATATGAACGCCTTGTCGACCGGCCCCATATCTCGCAAATAGTCGTCGATCGTGTTGGTGAGTTGGACCGTTTCACCTGATCGCATCGTCGACTCAGTGCGCATTTCGTCCGGCGGCACGACATCGACGTGGCTGGGCAGGTGGGTATGAACGTCTACGATCATTTTTCTCAAGCTCCGGAAAATTGAGATTTTGTGAATTTCTGGTTGGTGGCGAATGGTACGCCGAGCGACCGGGACTGTCTGCCCCGAGGAACGGGTAGGCTCAATGAGAAACAGCCCTGTCACCGAGCGCACTCTCCATCGCAATCGCCGGACCGCGCCTATACAGTTCTCGGGTGAATTCAATACCACAAACCCAAACGGAAACCCGGCAAGCACATGAACATTTCCAGTACTGGCAACGACGGGTGCTGTTCAGCTACGCGGCGTTCTACCTGTTTGTATATATGGGCAGGTTCAACCACTGGCCGAGCGGCCCACTGATTCTCGATGAGCTCAACTTCACACACGTCGACATAGGAATAATCAACGCCGTACTGCTCTGGGGTTTCGCGCTGGGAGACTTCACGCACGGCCGTATCGCCGAAGTCTACGGATACCGGTTCTGGCTCCTGGCCGGAACAATCGCATCGGTGGCGCTCAACTGGGTCACCAGCTTTGGATCGAGTTTGTGGGCAATCGCTATTCCATGGGGATTGAACGGTTTTGCCAACGCCACGGTCTGGTCGCCGGGCATTGGGATGCTCGCCCAGTGGTGGGAGCGGGGTCAGCGCGGGCGAGTCATGGGTCTTGTCGGTGTGGCGGCTGGATCGGCAATGTTGATCATGTGGCTGATAACCGGTTGGACTGTCGCAGAGTTCGGTTGGCGTGCGGCGTTTCGGTACCCTCCATTACTCATGATCCCGGCCGGGTTCGCCCTGTTTTTTCTCGTTCGAGACCGGCCTTCCGATGTTGGTCTTGAGGACCTCGACCAAACGGGCGTGCGCCGAACAACCTCCTCTCCCCAGGACCGATCTGCCACAAACACCCCCCCTCCCGGATTGGGATGGGCCGGGGGTGAGAGAAACTCCGGGCCGCGTGACCGAGTCACCAGCGCAGCTAACGCCCCCCTCCCGGACCGGGAGGGGCCGGGGGTGGGAGAGCCTCCGAGCCGAGTGACAGCGTCACGAGCGCGAATAACGCACGACGGCCCGTTCACCGCGTATCGAGTGCTGTTTTCGAACTGGCGTTTCGTCGCCACGTCCCAGGTGAAGGGACTTGAAAACGTTGTCCGATACGGGCTCACAACGTGGGCGCCGCTCTATTACTTCGAAGAAGCCGGCCTGTCGATCGAAACGACCGCGCTGGTAACGGTCGCACTGCCTGTCGGGTACCTCACAGCGCCCCTTGTATCGGGCTGGATATCGGACGTTCTCCTGGGCGGACGTCGCAGTCCAATGATCGCTGTGTCTGCTCTCATTTCGGCCGCTGCACTGATCGGTCTTGCGGTGGTGCCGGCTGAAAACGTCTACGCGGGCGCGGTGCTTCTTTTTATCGGCGCGTTTGCGATGAGTCTGTCGATGACGTCGACGCTCGTCGTCGATATTGCCGGGCCAAGATACGCGGCCACAGCCTCGGGCGTGCTCGACGGTCATGGATACGTCTACGCGGGGGCCCAGGCGATCATCTTCGCAATCGTCCTCGACACCGCCGGAGCGCCATGGCAGATCGTGTTCCTCGGCATGGCGGGCGCCAGACTGCTCTCAGCCCTGATCGCCTGGCGCATACGTTTGTAGGTGTTGACCGAAACACACCGTCAAAGGGCCGACCTGATTTACTGAATACCTTTTCGGTATGATTGGTGTAGTTCCAGTCGCGCTATATCAAGCAGATTCCATAACTATGCCGAATGCCACTACTTCAGATGCTCGCGCGGGTTGGGAGATGTTCCGCACGAGCGGATTTACGGCGGAACTTGAGCACATCAACAGAAATCTTGTTAGCGCTGGGCATCGCGCCGTAAGCCAGCGCACCTACTCCCATTATCGAAACCTCGCTACAGCTGGGTACACCAGATATGTCTCGATAAATCGATTTGATGTAGCGAGGGCGGCTCGGCCGTACGAAGGCGTTGGTGCCAGCAGCAGGTATTCGTTTCTTGCCGCGAGCGCAGGGGTTCAGATCACATTTCCTCGTGGTAGAAAATTGATCGAAGCTGTTGGAAAACTCACAGATGTCGGGGATACAGGCGTAGTGGTCAGATTTGACGCGCCAGAGACGGTGGCAGCTCTCACAAGGAATCGGCCGAGGATCGGAGAAGACGCAGGACTGGATTTTTTCGAGCCACGTCATCACGTCAATGGAAGAATCATTGATTTCGAGACCTCAGAACTCGCGGTCCGTGTCGAAATAGAGTTTGGGCGGCTTCAATCTGTTTCTGAGTACGTCGGCGCAAAAGAGTTGCCAACTATTGAACTTGGAATTCAGCTATCAGAGTCTGGGTCGATGTCAGACTCGGTCGACGTTGTTGGCAGGCAGCTCTACTACGTATTTGAACTGATGGAATCGGCGCGTGCATTTTCAAACGAAGCCAGACGGCTAGGTTCTTCTGTCGATTATTCTCCGGTTGTCAAGGTCGCCCGCATCAGGCGTGACAGCCGGCTCATGATCGCGTTTGTGACCACGGTGATCGTGGCCGCGATCACAAAACCGGCGACGATGTTGCTTGGTGTCGCGCACAAATATCACATGGTGCGCGAGCAAAAATACTCAGCAAACGAACAGTCCGCCAACGCGGACATCGCACGCGCAAAGGCAAATTATGAGCAAAAAAAATCCGAGGTGTTGATCGAAATATTACAAGAAGTTAGGGATCGAATATCCGGTATTTCAGAAGCTGGTCTGCTCAAGCTTGAAAGAATAGCCGAGCGAGATATTCTCAATAGTGTCGATTCATTGTCTGTGCAGGCAGTCGATGGTGCGACTATCGCGGAAGTGGATGACGACGTTGCGCAATAGACAAGTCCCCTAATCCCGCGACACCCTGAAGCCGATTTCTGCCCCGAGGCTCTTTTTCATTGAGAGCCTGATCATTAGCAAGGCCAGCGGTTCGAGGAGGCGGGAGTTTTCGAGCACTCCCGAGTCGACCACGTCGAAGCCGAGTTCGGCGATCAGTTCGGTTGCGATTTTCTTCGCTTCAACGTCATCACCGCAGATCGGGATCGAAATTTGTCGGCCATCGAGCTTCCTGCCATCCAGCAGTCGTGCGTCGACGATGTTGAGCGCTTTCACGACCCTGGCACCGGCCGCCCACTCGGCGACCTGCTCGCCGCCCGATGTAGTGTGACCAATGTCGAGTTTCAGGCCACGTGCGAACGGGTTCGTGGCGTCGATGATCACTCGATTAGACAAATCGCCGATTGCGGTAATCGAAGCCTCGGCCGCACCCCAAGGTACCGCTAAGACGATCACATCGGCATCGGCGACCGAACTCGCAAGTCCGGCCGCAGTTACGCCGTTACCGATTCCCGAAACGAGCGCTGCAACGCGCTCTGATTCAGGCGACCGAGAGCCGATAACGACGGTGTGACCAAGTGCCGACCACGCCTTCGCCAGGCCCGTTCCCACGCTGCCACTACCGATCGCCGCGATTCGCATCAAACTTCCAGCTCGAGATGCGCCAGCGGCGTCCAGCCAAGTAGCCGTTTAGCTTTTGACAGGTTGTGTTCCTTCTCGTTTTCGTCGCCAGCTATGAACACAGAATCAAACCGGCCGTGGCCGATCTGAACGTTTTCCAGGGCGGCCAGGTACGCCCGGGCTAGATCGGCCTCGTCGGTTACAAACAGCGGCTTCGAGCCGTCTATCCGATTGTTGATCGGGTTTTCTCGTTCTTTGATGTAGTCCT
Source organism: Chloroflexota bacterium (assembly GCA_027623655.1). GTDB lineage: Bacteria > Chloroflexota > Dehalococcoidia > Lucifugimonadales > Lucifugimonadaceae > Lucifugimonas. The sequence continues at coordinate 10,421 of JAQBVG010000058.1, read as the reverse complement.
CACGCTTACGTGGTCCGGTAATCCGCAGCGCAATCAAGTTCATGTCGAACCAGGAAGCGAAATAGCGACAAATCCCCTCGCCAAACCCCTTGCTAAGGCCGTAGGCGCTTGGTGTGTCGAGCGGAATGTCCTCCTCGGCCCTGTAGTAGTCGCGGCCTCGATAGTGAACGCTCATCGAGCTTGTGTAGACGCCCCGGGCGACACCTGCACCCTGCGCCAGCCACAGGAATGTGTGGAGGCCGAGACAGTTGACCTCGTAGTTCTCTCGAATGATTTTCAGGTCCTGGTCGGTGACAGTGCCGCCCTGCGGACTCAACATCACCAGCCATATGAACGCATCAACCCCGTCGACTGCCTGTGCGATCGCCACCGGATCGGTGACCGAGCCATTTACGAACTCGACGCCATCGTGCTTCGGCTCGGCAAGATCGAGCACTCTCAATTCGTGGTGTTCCTTCAGGTAGGGCGTAATGAACGTGCCGACCATGCCTGATCCACCGGCGAGCAATACTTTCACTTCAAAATCCTTTATTGCGGTTGGACATGAGCCCACTGGCGGATCTACCCGCCCTCTAACACCTTCCTGCGAAATGAGGGAGAGCCAGAGTTACTCGTCGTCGGCTACATCCTCTGGTCCGCCATCGAGTACAGCACGCATTCCGTACGAAACATTGGTGAGTTTTTCGATAGCCTCAGCGGGGAGTGTGAGTTCAAGCGCACCTGCGACATCAGAAATCTGATCGACTGTGTCCGCTCCAGAAATGGCCACAGTAACCTCCCTGTGCGAGAGAACCCATGCCATCGCGACCTGGCCCATCGTTACACCCAGGTCGCCTGCAACTTCGTCGACCGCTGAAATAACCCTGGCCGCCCGACCCTGCATGTACCTGTTTATCTGACCCTGTCGGCGCGACCCCCACAGAGTCGAATCGTCAGGCACCTCGCCCTGTCGATACGTACCGCTCAGCAATCCGACGCCCAATGGACTGTAGGCCATGATGCCGATGCCAGTTTCTCTCACCATCGGGAACAGTTCGTCTTCCTGCGTGCGGTTCATGAGCGAGTACGGGTTTTGCACTGCGATCAACGGCTGGGCATTGATCCGCTCCTGCACTCGTAGCGCCTGCATCACCTGCCACGCCTGGAAGTTGCTGACCCCGACGTATCGGATCTTTCCGTGCTGGACCAGCGTCTCCATCGTGCGAAACTGCTCCTCGAACAGCGACATGTCGTCGACACCGTGGAAGATGTAGACATCGATCCGGTCCGTGTTCAACCTCTCCAGAGAGCGTTCGACCTCACGCATGATGTGGTAGCGAGACGCACCGCGGTCGTTGGGACCATCGCCGATCGGGCTGTAGACCTTTGACGTGATCACCACGTCATCACGGCGGCCTTTTATCGCTTTTCCGAGTACCTGTTCTGAACTGCCGATGTTCCTCCGGTCGTCCATGAAGCCGTAAACGTTAGCGCAGTCGATCAGGTTGATCCCGGCGTCGAATGCACTGCGTATCACTTTCTCCGCTTCGCCGCGATCGAACTGCCCCCTGAATCCCAGTCCAAGAGCCATACGAGAAACTTTCACACCCGCTGTGCCGAAATTCACGTATTCGATTGACAATGCAAACCTACTTCGACTATGAATCAAATAGACTCGTTCGCGGTCCGCGGTTGTCGGTCGGAATTCGCATCGAGGCTACGCAGATGCAGATTCTAACCTGCTCAGTGTTCCGCGCGGGCCTAAAAATCTCCGTGTGACCGATACCTGTAACCTTCGTAAAGCAATTCACGGCACGATCAAAACAATGACATCCACTATCGACCCGGTAATCGTTGCGAGAGACCTCCGGAAAACGTACGGCGACATCAAGGCTGTTGACGGAATCTCGTTTGAGGTCAAACGCGGCGAAGTGTTCGGCATGCTCGGCCCAAATGGCGCCGGCAAGACCACCACCGTCGAGATACTCGAAGGAATGCGTGACGCCGATTCTGGAGATGCGATCATCAACGGCATCAACGTAAAAGACGATCCCCGGGGAGTGAAATCGATCATCGGTGTTCAGCTGCAACAGAATGCATTTTTCGACAATTTGAGGCTCGCCGAGATCATCGATCTCTATGCCAAGCTGTATGAAGCAAAGGTCGATCCGATTGAGCTGCTGTCCAGAGTTGGACTGGAAGCTCGCAAGAATGGCAAATACGCCCAGCTTTCGGGGGGACAGAAACAGCGTCTCTCGATAGCGGTGGCGCTGGTCAACGACCCCGTAATCCTGTTCCTCGACGAACCGACTACCGGACTCGACCCGCAGGCCCGCAGACAACTATGGGCCCTCGTCCGGGACATCAGGTCCAACGGGTCGACGATCATGTTGACGACCCACTACATGGAAGAAGCCGAAGAACTTTGCGATCGAATAGCCGTGGTCGAGGACGGCAAGATCATCGCACTCGACACCCCCGGCAACTTGATCGATCAGCTCCTTGCGACGGGATTTCGGCCGGAAAAACGAATCCGCGAAGCAACTCTGGATGATGTGTTTCTAAACCTGACCGGCCGTGATCTCCGGGACTAATCAATGAAGCTGTATATAGCTCTAACAATCGCTTCTCTCAAAATGTATTTCCGGAACAAACAAGCGTTGTTCTGGGCACTTTTCTTCCCTCTACTCGTGATGGTGATTTTCGGCCTAATGAACTTCGAGGGATTCAATTCTCCAGACGTCGGAGTCCATGACGCAGCGAATAACGATGCCTCTCGCGCACTAATAGAGATTCTGCGAGGCGAAAGCGGCGAGGAGGTGCTCTCGGTATCGGTTGGCACGCCGGAGGAGATTTTGCACGACCTCGAATTCGGAGGTTCGCGAGCGGCAATCATGATCCCGGAAAACTTCGGAGTTCAAGGTGAGTTCGCAGAGCTGAAGGTCACGTACGACGAACGTTATCCCCAGGAAAGAATGGTTATCTCGACCGTACTTGGCCAGGTAACCGACGCCCTGTTCAAGGAACTTGCCGGCGTTCCTGATGAGTACAGGGTCGAAAACACGATCGGTATTAGTGAATCGCTAATCGAAGGGCAGGGGCAGGGCTTCAAAGGCTGGTTGATTCCCGGAATCGCCGCGATGGCGATCATGCAGACAGGATTGTTTACGGTGGTGTTCACCCTCGTACGGTTCAAATCCCAGGGGGTTTTGCGTCGCCTGAAGGCGACTCCCATTGGCGCCTCGCACTTTCTTGCCGGTCAACTGACGACCAAGGCTATAGTCGTTGTGCTTCAGACTTATGTCCTGGTAATTGTGGGCGCCGTTGTCCTGGGCGTAGGTATCGGGGGCGGGAGAGCCGGTGCATGGTTCGATTTGACAGTTATGGCATTACTCGGTGGTGCGTTGTTTATCGCAATGGGCCTGGCCATATCGGGTTGGGCCAAAAACGAGGAAACAGCCGCGCCGGTGGCGAACATCATTTCCATGCCAATGATGTTCCTATCAGGCATCTTTTTCCCACTCTCAATCATGCCCGATTGGCTCACAAGGTGGTCGCAGTATCTGCCACTGACCTTTCTGGCAGATGGAATGCGGGCGATAACGGTCGAGGGTGCGGCGTTGACGACGCTTGGTAGCGAACTACTCGGACTGGGCGCCTGGATAGTAGTTGCGTTTGCAGTCGCTACTAAGATGTTTCGCTGGGAGTAGGCGGGTGCAGAATTGCCCACCGGTCAGATAACCTTCACGCGACCTCTGCCCGGAACGCGGGCTCGAGTCGTCAGCACGAGCCGACCACATGGAGATCACGAAAAAAAGAAAGCGAGCCACCATTCCGGTGCACGGTTCCAGTTTGGTGGACTCGCTCCCTAGCAATTGCTACGACCGGGTGTAGAGGTCGGATTTCATAGATCTGGCCAATTTTGATGACCAGTTTTACCAATTCAAAAAGCTCAAACAACGGTGAATCCCCGCTACTGGTAGGGGAGTTATCTCGTCGCACAGGTATCACTACGGCGACTATTAACTACTACGTGCGGATCGGAGTTTTGCCGTCTCCAAAAAAGATAAGCCAGACACGGGCGTTGTATCCGGCTAATTTCGTGAACCTGATTTTCAAAGTCAAGGAACTTCAGGCCGCCGGGCTCAACCTCAGGGGGATAGCGCAATTAATCAACGCCGATCCAAAATCCCCCCTCGCCGCAGCGCTACCGGTGCAACAAACCGCAGATTCACAGGCGACATCGACACCCGCCGGTCCAATTTCCATCGCCGAGTTCCTGGAGCAAAGTGAACTGGACGAGAAGCTATACGACAGGCTGGTCGCGGCAGGCCTGATCAGGCGTCCACGAACGGGACCGGACGGTGCACCTGCACACGATCGGCGTGATCTAACAGCGGCCCGCGCGTTCGCCAGATTGACGGCAGCTGGCATTCAATACCTGTTGCTACAGCGACACCGTGAATACGAACCACTGTCCCGGGCAGAGGCGCTCTTTCTTGCGGAGCATCTGACCGCAGCCTCGAGCAATTCGGCTGAGAGCGAACCGGCAAATCTCGTTGCCGCATTCGACTCCATCCGCCGATACCTGCGGATACTGCAACTTGACGATGCGTATCCTGACTGGCGAAATCCGGGTTAGTGGTGTTGCTTTTCGCCTGACAGGAGGTAACTGGCGACCCGGTGAACACGGATCCAATCCCCGAAGGTTAGAAGTGCAAGCTGACTCAAAATAAATCGGGAAAGCCCTCGCCCGGATTACTTACGCTTAGCTTTGACATAGTCGATTACGACGGCAAGTCCGTCTGGGGGTGCGCCGAGACGGACCGCCTCAGTGACATCCAGGTCTGACTTCTCGTCCTCACCGATCGCTGCGTGCGCAACCGCACGGTTTCCGTGAGCATCGGCAACACCGGGTCGAAGTTCGATCGCCCGGGTGAAATTGTTGATCGCCTGCTCGAAATCGCCCATCGACAGGTACGCTGTTCCAAGATTGAACTGGATTTCTGAATTTTCCGGGTCCAACCAAGCGGCTTCTTCGAAATCGGCCGCAGCCTTGTCCGGTATTCCGAGCTGGGCCGATTTGAGACCTCGTTGGAAGAATTCTGCAGCTGTCTTCGGAGGGAAATCGATCGGTGACTCACCACCGTTTCTTGAAGACTCTCCGGATGAATTATCTTGTTCGCTCAATATTCGATGCTCCGCGATGGGCGATGAGGCGGTCGGACCTGAGGCAGCAAACAATGTTAACCCGACAGCCGTCCCAACATGTGCTAAAAATAGCACCGATGCCCTGCCGGTCACCGAATTAGCCTGATCTGGCGCAGCCCTGGAAGTCTGTTCGAGGAAGTAAATGAAAATCGCGATTATTGGTCAGTCTGCGTTCGGCAAATCGGTCCTGGAAGCCCTCGTGGAAAACAATGCCAACGAAATTGTCGGCGTATTTGCACCGCCGCGACGCCTCGATCGGGCTACGGGCGAAGCAGGCCCGCCCGATCCGATCACCGACGCCGCCACCCGGCTGGGCATTTCGGTTCACGAAACGAAACGACTTCGCGACCAGGAATCTGTGGACCTGTTTAAGTCGCTAGAACCGGAACTCTGCGTGATGGCATTCGTGACTGACATCGTGCCCATGGAGATGATTAACTTCCCGTCAGTTGGCACAATTCAGTACCACCCTTCGCTGCTTCCGCTTCACCGGGGACCCAGTTCCATCAACTGGCCGATTATCGCTGGCGAAACGGAGACTGGTCTATCGATATTCTGGCCAGACGAGGGACTGGATACCGGGCCTCTACTGATGCAAAAGCGGGTCGATATCGAGCCAACGGCGACTCTCGGTAGTGTGTACTTCGACAAGTTGTTTCCACTGGGTGTCGAGGCGATGGTCGAATCTGTCGACCTCGTTCGTTCAGGAAACGCCCCGAAAATGGTCCAGGACGAATCGAGGGCCACATACGAAGGCTGGTGCAAGGCTGACGACGTCACAGTCGATTGGGCAGCCCCTGCTGGAACCGTATTCAACATGATCCGCGGGGCCGATCCGCAACCGGGTGCAAACACCACCCACAACGGAACCAGGGTTTCGCTCTACGACTCATCTCTCAAAACGAATTCCGGTGGATCAGGCAAGCCGGGAAGCGTGTCGGCCATCGGGGAATCTGGCATGGAGGTTGTGGCAACCGGCGGATCGGTCACTGTCGCTCGTGTCCGGGCGGCGGCCGGTAAGAAAATAAACGCCAGTGAGTGGGCCGAATCGGTCGCCCTGAAGGTCGGCGATCTCCTTGGCAATTAGCCAGCTGTCATCGATTACTACGCGAAAAATCCGCTGATCAGTTCGTTGACTCGTTCCGGATTGTCAAGCAGAGGTACATGCGCGGCGTCCTCAATTACGTGGAGACTTGCGTTTGGCGCGAAATCAGCCAATCGATACCCGTGTGCGAGCGGGAAGATTTTGTCATGAGCGCCCCAGATTGCCAGTATCGGGTTTGTTAGCGATCTCAACTGATCGTCCGTAAAAAACGATCTCTGCCCGCCCCAACCTGTGATCAATTTCAGGCTTGATCGTACGGCGGCGATGTGACCATCGGGCAGCGTGACATCGTACGCGTACTGTTTGTAGCGGGCTGCGTCGTCGAATTTGTCGTTCACCACCTCGTAGGTTTTGAAGTAGCTGTCTCGCCCCCACCTGTTCGAGCGGATTACGAGTCGACCGATCAAGGGCGTGACAGCAAGCTTGTAAACGAGAGGAAATTCCCTGCCGAGCCCCGCGGAATCTAAAACGACTATCCGGTTGAAACGATCCGGGTCTGCCAGCGCCGTCGCCAGAATCGCCTGTGCACCCATCGACAAACCAACGGCGTCTACTCGCCCCAACTCGAGCACGCCCATGAATTCGGTCAGGTATCGGACGAGTGATTCTTCGAGGGGTGCCCTGTATGCAGCCTGCCCCGATAGTCCAAATACCGGATGATCGGGTGCGATCACTCGCCGGGTCTTCGCCAGAACTTCAATCTGCCGGAACCAGATTGCAGACCCCGCGCCCCCACCATGAACCAGGAGCACCGGCTCACCTTCCCCGTAGTCGAGGTAGTGGACACGCCGTCCGTCGATATCAAGAATTCCACCGCGATACTCGAGCCCGGCCCGGTTGAGCAGAGCCGACATACTCTTGAATATTTCCTGCTCCGCTGAGCCGAGTTCGGGATGTTGGTTCATTCGCCTGCCAATCGCGAGCCAGATTCGTAACGTTTATGGCAATCCACGTCACCAAGAGTAGTTAGTAGCGAAACGAGATTTCAATCTTGTGGGGAGTATAAACCTCAAGAATTTACTCACTATTCGACCTACAATCGACTACAGAAATGAATTACCAACCATACGCAACCTCAACTGAGACAGCCACGCAAAGCGACGAAACGCCTGACGGCGCATTCGATACCGCCGACTATTTTCCCGAATCTGGCCTCCAGCGTCTGGCATGGGAATTGCTGGAATTCACGAACGTGCGCGAGTTGTTGGCTGGCCGGACGCGCTTCTTCATGTCCCGAGAGATGGCGCTGGCTGCCGCACCGGTTGTTGACGCCGAAGACATAAAACGGCTACAGGACGAGACTGCTCAGGCTGCCCACATGCTGGCAACCGTGGGCGACATCGGTCTTGTGGGTGCGCGTGATCCCCGGGGGCTGCTGAGACGAGCTGCAATCGATGGGATGCTCACCGGGGAGGAGATCGTTTCCGTGCTTTTCCTCCTCGACTCTGTCTGGACCGCAAGAAACACCGTTATTTCGATGAGGGGTCGAGCCCCACTGCTTGAACGCATCGCCGAAGACATACCCGACCTTCGGGGGCTGGGCAAAGAAATCTTCAAATCGTTGTCGGACAGAGGCGAAGTGTTGAGTTCGGCGACACCGAAGCTGGCGCGGTTGAGGGCCGACGTGAGCAAAACGTTCCAGCGGGTGATGCGGGCGATGGAGCGCATCGCTAACAATCGAACGGTGAAACCCTGTTTGCAATCCGGTGTGATTGCGACACGAGGCGAACGCCTGGTTCTGGAAGTGAGGGCCGATGCCCGGGGTTCAGTTCCTGGTATCGTTCACGACGTTTCCGGAAGCGGCGCCACACTGTTCGTCGAGCCGTTCCAGGCCGTCGAACCGTGCAACACCTGGCGAGAGACCGCCGCGGAGGCAAAAAGGGAAGAAGAACGCATACTTCGGCGAATGTCCAGGCTCATCGGCGATCGCGAGCAAGAGGCACTAATTGCGATTGAAGCGGCAGCAGCGCTGGATTACATAACCGCCCGAGCACGACTTGGTGCCTCCATGAAGGCCCGTCGGATCGAGACTATGCCGGCCGGTTCCGACAACGTAGTGAACCTTGTCGGAGCACGTCATCCGCTGCTGGGAAACAACGCCGTCCCGATCAACATCAACATTGGTCCCGGATTCCGTGGCCTTGTAATCACAGGGCCGAATACTGGCGGCAAGACGGTCGCAATCAAAACGATCGGGTTGTTCGCGTTGATGCACCAGTCGGGGTTGCAACTTCCGATTATCGATGGCTCTATAGCCATATTCGACTCGGTGTACGCAGATATCGGGGATGCCCAATCCATCGAAAGATCAGTTTCGACGTTCTCATCGCACATGGGCCGAGTGATCGAAATCTTGCTCGAAGCTACCCCGAATTCATTGATCCTGCTCGATGAACTTGGAACAGGCACCGACCCCGAAGAAGGGTCTGCACTGGCGAGAGCTGTACTCGGTCATGCGACGGCCAACGATATGCCGATCGCTATCACCTCTCACTACCGGGCGGTCGCCGAATACGCAGCGGAGTCGGAGGACCTTGCAAACGCATCGGTCGAACTGGACCCAGACACCATGATGCCGACCTACCAGGTAATCATGGGAATTCCTGGCCGCAGCTACGCCATTCATGTCGCGCGCCACCTGGGAATGCCGAGCGAGGTCCTTGAAGATGCCCAGTCGATGATGGACCCGAGCCGTGCCGAGGCCGAGAACATTCTCCAGCAACTGCAACGCGATCGCGAGGAGCTGAGGCTGTTCCGCGAAGACGCCGAAAAGGCAAAGATCGAAGCGGAGGCGTCTCGGAAGGAACTGCAGACCAGGCTCAGCAACGTAACGCGTGCACAGGAAGACATGATCGAAAAGGCGCGAATGGAACTCCGGCGGGAGGCCGACGATGTGCGACGGAACCTTCGCAGGATCGTCACCAGGGCCGAGGGGGACAGGGATCCTGCCATGGCCCAGAAAGCGCTCGGGCGTATCAAGAACCAGTTTTCCGATCCAACCTGGTTGCCGGTAGCACCGCCGACAGTTGCCGAGACAGGCGCGGATCCCGATCTCAGCGGGCCTCTGGAAACGGGTGACGTGGTCGAAATCAAAGGACTGAATGTCAGCGCCTCGGTTATTGGTGTCGGAACCGACGGGATGATCGAGTTGCAGATGGGGAACGCCCGAATCGAACTGAATGAGCGGCAGCTACGTCGGATAAAAACCGCGGAAAATACACACAACCCAGAGCTGCCACCTCGGCTCATCGTTGACAGAGAGAAATCAGCCGGGAGCAGCAACGAAATCGATGTGCGCGGGACACGCGTGCATGAGGCAGAAGATTTGGTGAAGCAGTTCGTAGACGACGCTTCCTTGCAGGGCCTGGCGAGCGTTCGGATTATCCACGGTGAAGGAACCGGGGCACTGCGAGAGGCAATTCGGGAAATTCTTGCCGAGCACCCTCTGGTATCGTCTTTCAGTGCAGCAACCCGAAACCAGGGCGGTAATGGCGCTACGCTGGCAGATCTGAGTTAGGTCGGCGGTAACCTTTCGCCGCCTCGAAACGACAATCGTCGCCCGGCACGTACAACGCGCAGACGCCCTCCCTACGATGTAGGAAGGGCGTCTGCTGCTCCGAGTCATCCGATCAGCGATTATTCAGAGGGGAATTCCTGATGTGCTGAACGGTCTGACCCGAAGATGGCCTGCGTTCTGGTTGGAATCCGGCCAGGATTCCAACCAGATGCGCTACATAAGCTTTTCCGTCAGTACCCGTTTGTCAGTTCAGGTTCATCACGTTTCGAAGACCGGGCGGAATGGCCCGCTGGATTGTGAGTGGACCGCCAAGCTGCGGCGTCAACTCCATCACGAACCGGGTACTTTTCTCTATCAGGATGTCTGTCGAAGTCAGACCCTGTGCGCTGCCACCGTTGGCCGAACTGCCGTCGGTGAAGGCGATCGAATCCGGGGAATCGATCAGTGTTCCGGTGATCCGGTCCATCAGCCATACCGTGATCTCGGCCTTTTCACCGTCTTCCAGCAGGCTGTCGCCGTTGTTGTTGCCGATGAACTTCTGTGACCATGCAAGATCTGATATGCGCTGGTTTTCGTCCGCATACGAGATGATCGTTGCGGAATCTGCGC